>JAFRUR010000056.1 GCA_017438775.1 Lachnospiraceae bacterium
CTCACAAACACCGATTTCAGCTGACAGTAACCGTTCAACTACCTTTACTTTTTCTGCCGGGTCAATCTTGCTTTTTCTGGCCATAGAAATACCCCCAGGTAGGTTTTATATTTCAGTGTCCTACTTGGGGGTAGCATATCAGCACGGAGAGGGTGTTTCTTTGGGGGTTAATCGAGAGGCAATTCATCGGTCTTCCCGCGGGACAGATTTTTAAAAAGAGTCATGAGGTGCCGAAGCCCGTCTTCCGGAACAGACAGCCGGGACGGGGCGCTTCCGGTGTCCGGAGCGTCCTGAAAACGGTCTTACGGCACCCGGATCTCCATCAGGGTCTCCTTGGGCGTCATCCCCATGCGCTCGTAGAAGGCGCGGGCGCCCTCGTTAAAACTCCAGACGTTCAGAGTGACGTCGCGGCAGCCCAGGCGTTTCGCCTCGGACAGGACGTGGGAGAAGAGCGCCTCCCCGATATGCTGTCCGCGGACGGTCTCGTCCACGCAGAGGTCGTCGATGAAGAACGCCGTGAAGGGAACCATCGTGGTCGTGAAGGGCGGGCGGCGCAGCTGACAGAAGGCGTAGCCGAGGACGGCGCCGTCATCGTCCGCCGCCACATAAATGGGCCTGGTCTCGTCGCGCAGGAGCTCTTGAAGCTCCGGCTCCGTGTATTTGGTGGTCCCGGGGATGAAGATGTCGGGGCGGTTTTGGGCGTGCAGTTCCAGCACCTGCGAAAGCAGGCGCAGCAGGGCGGGGATGTCCGCGTCAGCGGCTCTTCGGATGTTTGTATTCATGGGGTTAGGATACCGCGCGGAGCGAGGAATGACAAGGGGTTTCTGTATTGCCGGCGGGGCCGCTGCGGCCCGGCGCGGGAGCGAAAATCGAACCGCCTCCGGATAGGAGCGCCTTCCGGAGGTCACGGGCCAGAAGCCTGTGGTACCGGCGGGGCGTTTGTGTTACAATACAACAAGGACAGGGGGTGAGGCGGCGTGATCATCAATACCGGACAGAGAACGGACATCCCGGCCTTCTACGCGGACTGGTTTGCGAACCGGCTGAGGGAAGGTTTTGTCTGCGTCCGCAACCCCTACGACCAGACGCAGGTCAGCCGCTACCGCCTCGACCCCGAGGTCGTGGATGTGATCGGCTTCTGCACGAAAAACCCCGCGCCGATGTTCCCCTACATGGACCTGCTGGAGCCGTACGGCCAGTACTGGTTCGTCACCATTACGCCCTACGGGCGGGACATCGAGCCGAATGTCCCGGACAAGCACCGCCTGCTGGACGATTTCCGCAGGCTGTCGGAGACCGTCGGCATCCGTTCGATCGGCTGGCGCTTTGATCCGGTCTTTCTCTCCGACAGGTACACGGCGGAGTATCACGTGCGCGCGTTTGAACAGATCGCTGCCGCGCTGGACGGCTATACCGAAACGGCCGTCATCAGCTTCATCGATCTGTATCCGAAGGTGAGACGCAATTTTCCGGAGGCGCGGGAGGTGCCGAAGGAGCAGCGGCTCGCGCTCGGAAAGGAATTCATCCGGATCGCCGCGGCGCACGGAATGACGCTTAAACCCTGCGCGGAGGGCGACGAACTGGCCGCCTTCGGCGCCGACTGCGGCGGCTGCATGCAGATCAGCGATTATGAGAAGGCCATCGGAAAGCGTCTGAACGCTCCGAAACGGAAGGGCGCGCGGGCCGAGTGCGCCTGCTACCTGTCCTGCGATATCGGCGCGTACAACACGTGCCGGCACCTGTGCCGGTACTGCTACGCGAACGCGGAGCCGGAAACGGTGATGGCGCAGAGCCGCCTGCACGACCCGGCCTCTCCGTTCCTGATCGGAGGGTACCGGGACGGCGACGTGATCCACGACGTGCCCCAGAAGTCCTGGATCGACGGGCAGACGAGGTTTCTGTTCTGAGAAGTGAATCGGGCCCGCTGCGTTTCCGCCCGAGAGGAAACCGTTCCCGGATCTCCGGGACCGGTCTGACAGATTCGGGCCTTTCCAAAGCAGAAAAAGATGCGGCGCCGGCCCTGTGCGGAGAACGGCGGAACAAATACAGGAGAAAACGCATGAAAAACGTATACGGATCCCGCGTCCTTGTGACGGGCGCAACCAGCGGCATCGGCCGGGCCTGCGCCCGGGCCTTCGCGGCGCGCGGCTGCGACGTGACCGGCGTCTCCCGCAGCGCGCGGGAGGGGACGGAGGCGTTCCGCGGCGGCGGAAAGCTGACGCTTCTTCCGCTGGACGTGACCGATGAGGCCGCCGTCCGGGAGACCGTGCGGGACCGCGGACCCTTCGACATCGCCGTCCTGTGCGCCGGCATGGGCGTCGCGGGCCCTCTGGAGGAACTCCCGATGGCGGAGACCCGCCGTCAGATGGAGGTCAACTACTTCGGGACCCTGCAGGTGATTCAGGCCCTGCTTCCCGGAATGAGGAAAAACGGGAAGGGACTGATCCTGGTGATCGGGTCGATCGCCGGGCGTGTCTCGATCCCGATGCAGAGCCAGTATTCCGCGAGCAAATACGCCCTCGAGGCGGCCGTGGACGCCCTGCGGATGGAGCTCGCGCCCTACGGCGTGCGCGCCGTCATCCTGGAGCCCGGCGACACGAAGACCGGCTTCACGGCGGCCCGCGCGAGCACCGTGGCGGAGGATTCGGTCTATCGCGGGACGTTTGAAAAGAGCATCGCCAGGATGGCCCGGGACGAACAGAACGGCAAGTCCCCGTCCACGGTGGCGAAAACGGCTCTGGCTCTGGCGGGAAGGAAAAACCCGCCCGCGCGCGTTCCCGTCGGCGCGGAGTACAAGGCGCTGATGGTGCTCCTGCGGTTCCTTCCGGACCGGGTGCGGGAGGCCATCGTCACGAAGATGTACCTGTGACCGCGCGGCGGCCATGAGAGGGCGGGGGGCAGTCTCCCGCCGGAAGCGGAGGTGCGGCCATGCTGAATTCCCTGTTTATCCAGGCCATCGCGGTGGACTGGGACCAGATCGCTCCCGGCTCGTACCTGCGGGACATCCCCGCGGTGGCGGGCCTTTCCCGGCTGGAGTTTGAGCGCCCCGTGACCTTCTTCGTGGGCGAGAACGCGACCGGAAAAAGCACCGTGCTCGAGGCCATCGCCGTGGCGTCGGGGTTCAATGCGGAGGGCGGGACGCGCAACTACCGCTTCTCGACCTGGGACGACGTGTCCGAACTCGGTCAGGCCCTGCGTCTTTCCCGGGGGCCGCGTCAGGCCAGGACCGGGTATTTTTTCCGTGCGGAGAGCTTCTTTAACGTCGCCTCCAAGGCGGCGGAGTACGACCGGGAGAGGGGCGCGCCAAGCTTCGGCGACCGCGGCCTGCACGAGCAGTCCCACGGCGAGGGCTTCCTGAGCTTTTTCCAGACCTTCCGCGGGGCGGGCCTCTACCTCATGGACGAGCCGGAGGCGGCGATATCGCCGCAGCGCCAGCTCACGCTTCTGCTGCACATGAAGCGCCTGGCACAGGCCGGCGCGCAGATCATTGCGGTGACTCACGCGCCCATTCTGCTGGGCCTTCCCGGGGCGCAGATCCTCTCGTTTGACGGCGGAGAGATCCGCCCGGTCGCCTGGGAGGAGACCGAGAGCTATCGAATCACCAAACTGTTTCTGGAGAAGCCGGAGCGCGTCTTCAGGCTTCTGGAGGAAGAGGACGCGGAAGAGATCCCGGGAAAGGAGAGGACATGAACTGGCAGTTCGCGCAGACGCCGCAGGTGTTCGGCGCCGTGCATCTGTGCCTGGTCGCGGTCATCCTCGCGGTGAATGCCGTTTTGCGGCGTTTCATCCGGCGTCTGTCGGAAAAGGATGCCCTGCGGAGGCTCCTGGCCTGCGGTCTGATCATGATCGCGGCAGAGATCTGGAAGCAGTGGTTCATCCGCGCTTACGTGTATCCCGGCGTGAAGTCGATGTGGTTTTTCCCGTGGCAGCTCTGCTCGATGGCCATGTACCTGAGCGTTCTGGCGCCGTTCCTGAAAGAAAAATTCCAGAACGCCTGCCTTGTGTTCCTGTGCACTTACAGCCTGCTGGCCGCGGTTTTCGCGCTGGCTGTGCCTTCCGACATGATGCGGCCGCAGGTCTGGTTCCTGCTCCACGGCTTCGTCTATCACAGCCTGATGATCACGGAGGCGATGCTGGCTGCACGCATCCTGCGGGGCCGCCCCGCGGCCCGGTTCCTTCCGGCTACGGCCCTGTTTTTTGCGCTGGCTGCGGTCGCGGAGGCCGTCAACGTCTACGGGCACTACGCGGTCGAGGACATCTCGCACCAGCCCAACATGTTCTTTATCACGCCGTATTACCCGTCCACGCAGGTCATTTTCTGCGACATCGCCGCGCGCTTCGGGATCGCGGCCGAGGTCATCCTGTACCTGGCTCTCATCGTGGCCGGGAGCGCCCTGCTGTGGAAGGTCTCGCGGGCGTTTGCGGGCCGCGGAGAGCGCCCGCAGGGCAGGCCGCGATAAATTCGGGCCGCGTTCCCGCAGCCGGCCCGGAGCGCCCGCCGCATCCTTGACGCCCCCGCGTGAATTTTGATATACTTTGCCCATCCTATGAAAAGGAGGAGTTCCATGAAAGCACCGTTTTCACTGTATCTGGACAGCATTACGCCGGCCCTGCGGGCCATGGTGGACGACCTGTCCGGAAGGTACGAGTACGTGAGCGTCCTGTCCACGGATTCCGTGGGATTCCAGCTGGCGATCTCACAGCACAGCAAGTCGGTCTCGAACAGCAACATGACGACCGAGCGCGGCACCGTGGTGCGCGTGATGAAGGACGGCCGCTACAGCGAGTTCGCCTTCAACGACGCGGACCTTGCCGACCCCGCGCAGGCGCTGGCGCGTCTGGACCGCGAGATGGAGGCCCAGACAGCGCTCCTTGAGAAGACCGGAAGCCGGGTCTACAGCACAGCGGCTCTCGCGGATGAGCCCCTGACCCTCTTCGTGGAGAAGGAGACGGGAGAGCTCCCCGAGGCGGCCGACATGAAGGCCCTGGTGGACAGCTTCGTCGCCCTGTCGGACCGCGGCATGGAGACGATTCCGGGTGCGCTGGACTGCAACGTGCGCGGCATCTCTACCCACATCTCCAAGCTGTTCCTGACGAAGAACCGCTTCCTGCGCCAGAGCTACGTCTACACCGAGGGCAGCATCGTGTCCTTCTCCCCGACGGAAAAGGGCGACGTCAAGATCGTCTATACCGGCGTCTCCGGCCTGGGCGGCCCCGAGATCCTGGCCGGCCTCTCCGCGAAGATGGAGAAGGCCCCCAAACAGATGGAGGACCTGCTCCGCTCGAAGTCCATCGAGCCCGGCGAATACGAGATCATCACGGAACCCGGCGTCACCGGCCTGATCGCGCACGAGGCCTTCGGCCACGGCGTGGAGATGGATATGTTCGTGAAGGGCCGCGCCCTGGGAGCGGAATACATCGGAAAGCGCGTGGGCTCGGATCTTGTGACGATGCACGAGGGCGCGCTCTGCGACGACTCCGTGACCGCCTACGCCTTTGACGACGAGGGTACCCTGGCGGGCGACGTGATCGAGATCGACCGCGGTATCCTGCGGACCGGCATCTGCGACGCGCTCGCGGCGCTGCGCCTGGGCACCGTCCCGACCGGCAACGGAAAGCGCGAGAAGTTCTCGCACTAGGCCTACACCCGCATGACCAACACCGTCTTCGATTCGGGCGACAGCACCCTGGAGGAGATGATCGCCTCCGTGAAGCACGGGTACCTGCTCGAGGGCATGGACAGCGGCATGGAGGATCCGAAGCACTGGGGCATCCAGTGCATCATCTCCCGCGGCTACGAGATCAGGGACGGCGCCCTGACGGGCGAAGTGGTGGCCCCTGTGGTCATGACCGGCTACGTCCCGGATCTTCTGGGCGCGGTGTCGATGGCGAGCCGCGACCGCCGCGTGGACGGCAACGGCGCCTGCGGCAAGGGCTACAAGGAGTGGGTCAAGGTGGCCGACGGCGGCCCGTATCTGAAGACGAAAGCGAGGCTGGGCTGATGTTTGAACGAATCAAAACGAAACTGCAGGCGTCCGGCGCGTCGGCCTGGGAGCTGACGGAAGAGACGGTGCGCGGCTGGGAGTTCTACTTCATCCGCCACGAGCTGGACCAGAATCGCGCGGTGCAGACGCGCGAATACAGAGTCAGGGTGTACGTCCCGATCGACGGCGGCGCCTTCCAGGGCGAGGCCTCCGGCACGATCGATCCGACGGCCTCGGAGGCGGAGATCGACCGCACGCTGGCAGACCTTCTCTTCCAGGCCTCCCTGGTCAAAAACAAGCCCTACACCGTGACGGACCGGGCGATCGATATCCCGGACGAGACGGCCCCCGTGGATGTGCCCGCGATCGCGGAGAGCTTTCTGCGCGCCATGGATTCCGTGGCCGAGACGCCGGCCGAGGACGTCAATTCCTACGAGATCTTCGTGAAGGAGATCACGCGCCGTTTTGAGAACTCGAACGGCGTCACTTACAGCTGTGTGTACCCCTCCTCCATGGCGGAGGTGGTGGTGAACGCCCGCAGGGAAGGCCATGAGATCGAGCTGTACCGCCAGTTCCGCTCCGGCACCTGCGATATGGAGAAGCTCCGCGCCGACGTCGAGGAGGCCATGCGCTGCGGCCGCGACCGTCTGGTCACGGAGCCCACGCCCCTGTGCGACGGGGCGCCGGTCCTGCTCTCCGGCCAGAACGCCGTGGAGGTGTACGCCTACTTCCTGGACCGCATGAGCGCCGGCTTCAAGGTGCGCGGCATCTCCGACTGGGAGGTCGGGAAGCCCGTTGTTCCCGGGGCGCAGGGCGACGCGGTCAGCGTGAAGGCCGTTCCGCACCTGCCGAACTCCTCGCGCAGCGTCGCCGTGGACGAGGAAGGCCGCGTGATCCGCGAGCGGTACATCGTGAAGGACGGCGTGGCGGAAAACTTCTGGGGTTCGCGCCAGATGAGTGAATATCTGGGCCTTGCCGACAGTTCCCTGGTGTATAACGCCGTGGTCTCGGGCGGCACGCATGCGGAGGAGGAACTGCGCGAGGGCGACTGGCTCGAAGTCATGGAGTTCTCCGACTTTCATGTGGATGCCGCGGGCGGCGACGTCGCCGGCGAGATCCGTCTGGCCTACTGGCATCACGACGGAAAGACCGTGCCGGTCTCCGGCGGCTCCGTCTCGGGAAGCATCGCTGAGGCGGCCAGGGGCATGACCTTCACGGCGGAGACCGTGCAGCAGGACACCTGGGTGGTGCCGAAGCTGACGCGCCTGCCCGGCCTGCGAATCACGGGCGTGAAGTAAGGAGGCGGCCTCCGGGCCGCCTTGTTTTTTGCAGACCCGCATGGTAAGATAACGGCATGGAATTTGAAGCAAAAACCTCTGTGGATCCGGCCGCCTGCGGCCCCGGAAACCCGGCTTTGACGTTCACGATGCGTCTGGCCGGGATATCGGTGCGCGCCCGCGTGCGCTTCGACCGCACGCGTCGGATGTGCCGGGACTTTCTGACGGAAGAAACGGAGCCGCAGATCGACCTCGTCATCACGAAAGAAGACTGCGAGACGGAGGCGGTCTGGTCCCGCCGCGCGGAGGCGGCGGAGGGCCGCGGTCCCGCGTCGGAGCGGTATCTGGAGACCCTGGCGCTCTACCGCAAGATCGCGGACAGGAGTCCGATGTTCGACCGCATCCTGGTGCACGGCTCGGCCGTCGCCGTGGACGGACAGGCCTATCTTTTCACGGCGCGCAGCGGGACGGGAAAGAGCACCCACACGCGGCTGTGGCGGGAGAGGTTCGGGAACCGCGCGGTCATGGTCAACGACGACAAGCCCCTGATCGGCCCGGAAGGCGGCGGCTTCGTGGTCTGCGGGACACCGTGGAACGGCAAGCACGACCTCGGGGAAAATATCACCGTGCCGCTGGCCGGAATCTGTCTTCTGGAGCGCGGGGAGGAGAACCGCATCGAGCGCATCTCCTACGCCGAGGGCTGGGCAAAATGGATGCCGCAGGTGTACACGCCCGGAAACGCGCAGGCCATGGCCCGCACGATGGAGATTCTGGATCTTCTGAGCCGGCGCGTGCCTCTCTACCGCCTGCAGTGCACCATGGACCCCGACGCGGCCAGGGTCGCGTACGAGGGGATGCGGCGCGGGTGATCCGCCGGCAGCGGTCCGGCCCGGCGCTGTCCGGGTAAGAAAATGACGTCTCCGCAGCGGCCTGCCTCGCAGGCGGGCGGGACGGGATAAAGCAGGAAAACGATACAAGACGTCCCGGGGAGCAGGTCCGGGACCGGAACAGATACCGGCGTCCGCGGCGGGCCGCAGGGCAGGGGAGCGACATGGACGACGTCCGCAGCATCACATACGAAGAACTCCTCAGCGAACAGGGAGAATTCACCTACCGCGTGGTGGGGCAGAGCATGCTGCCGCTTCTCCGCCGGGAGACGGACCTGTTTACCGCGAAAAAGAAGGGCCCGGAGCGCTGCAGAAAGTACGACGTCGCCCTGTACCGCAGCGGGGATCAGTACATCCTGCACCGCGTCATCGCCGTACGGGAAAACGACTACGTGATCCGCGGCGATCACAACGGCTTTAACGAATACGGCATCACGGACGCGGACATTCTGGCCGTGATGACGGGCTTTACCCGGAAGGGGAAGGTCCACAGCGTGGACGAGCCCCTGTACCGGCTGTACAGCAGAATCTGGGTGGGAAGCTTCCCCGTGCGCATGCTTTACCGCAAGGTGCGGCGCGCGGGCCGGAAGGTGCTCGCCCTGTTTGGGGGAAAGCGGACGTGAAGGGAAAGGAGCGGCCGACCCGCCAGGTCCTGGCCTGGCTTCTCGGCATCACAAAAAAGAAAAATCCCTGGGTCCTGGTGATGGTGGGCCTCCAGATCCTGCTGGGCGCCGTCGGCGTCGCGCAGGTCTGGTTCCTGCGCGGCATGATCGATATGGCCGTTGCGCGGGACAATGCCGGCTTCATCCGCCGTTCCGTGGAATTCTTGCTCCTGCTCTTTGCCGTGGTGGCTCTGAATGCCCTGCTTCGCTTCCTGCGCGAGAGGCTCCTGGTGGGCACCCGCAGCGTCCTGCGGGAGCGCCTCTTCGGGACGATCCTGACGCGCGAGTACGCGGGCGTCTCCGCGGTCCACTCCGGGGAGTGGATGAGCCGCCTCATGTGGGACGTGGATACCATCGCGTCCGGCCTGGTGGACATTCTTCCGGACGCCAGCGGCATGCTGGTGCGCCTTCTGGACGCCCTCGGCATGATCTTCTGGCTCCTGCCCGGCTACATCCTGATCATCGTGCCGGTCACGGCGGCGCTGACAGCCGCGACCTTCCTGCTGCGAAAGCGCCTCAAGTCGCTGTACAAGAAGATGCGTGAGGCGGACGGGCGCCTGCGGGTGTTCTTCACGGAGCGGATCACCTCGCTGCTGGTGGTGCGGGCCTTCGGCCGCGAAGAAGCCTCTCTCGAGGGGGCGCGCGAGCGCATGGAGGAGTACCGCGGCGCGCACATGCGCCACGCGAACTTCGCCAACCTCTGCAACACCGCGCTCGGGATCGCCATCCGCGGCTTTTACGGCGCGTCGGCCGTGGTCTGTGCGCACGGGATTCTGCGCGGGACCGTGACCTACGGCACCTTCACGGCCATCCTGCAGCTGATCGGACAGATCCAGGGGCCTTTTGCCTCCCTGTCCACCTATCTGCCCAAGTTCTACAACATGATCGCCAGCGCGGAGCGCCTCATGGACGTGGAGGACCTCGCTCCGGACATGACCGAAGAGAGAAAGACCGCGGAAGACGCGGCGCGCCTGTACCGGGAAGAGCTCGCGGCGGTCCGGATGGACCGCGTGTCCTTCACCTATCCCGCCGTGGACCCGGAGGACCGGGAGCGCGCAATGCGGAAGACCCTGCCGGAGGTGGATCTCACGATCGGCAAGGGCGAGTTCGTGGCCATCACCGGCCATTCCGGCTGCGGAAAGAGCACCCTGCTCCGGCTGCTGCTCTGCGTCTATCCCCCGGATGAGGGGGAGATCCTGCTCGAGAAGAAGGACGGAAGCGCGGAGCCTCTGACGGCGGCCTGGCGCGGCCTTTTCGCCTATGTGCCGCAGGGGAACCACCTGATAAGCGGGACCATCCGCGACGTCGTCACCTTCGGGGATAGTTCCCCCGACGATGCGCGCGTCTGGGAGGCGCTGGAGCTCGCCTGCGCGGCGGAGTTCGTGCGGCAGATCCCGGAGGGCCTGGATCTTGCGCTCGGAGAGAGGGGTTCGGGCCTGTCGGAGGGCCAGGTGCAGCGCATCGCCATCGCGCGGGCCCTGTATGCCGGCCGCCCCATCCTGCTCCTGGACGAGGCCACCAGCTCCCTGGACGAGGCCACGGAGGAGCAGATGCTCGAGAATCTGCGCCGGATGACGGACCGCACCGTCATCGTCGTGACGCACCGGCCGCGGGCCCTTTCGCTGTGCGACCAGCAGGTGCACATGACCGAAGAGGGCGTGGAGCGGATCGACCGCCGCGCAGGAAACGCGGACTGAGCCGGGGCGCAGGCCTGCGGGTCACGGCCCGGAATTCTTAATAGAAAAATCACTTTCCAATCCCGCGGCCCTGTATTATAATGGGGACACGCCGCTTTCGGGCGGGAAAGATCAGCAGATACCGGCGCCTGCAGGCGCCTGAACGGATAGAGACTGCTCCGCCGCGCGGCGGAGGGAGAGAACGGGAGAGAAAAACATGAGCATTCTGTCGGCTGACATCGGAATCGATCTGGGTACCGCGAGTATCCTGGTGTATATCAAGGGCAAGGGCGTCGTCCTCAAGGAGCCGTCTGTCGTGGCCATCGACCGCGAGACCAATCAGATCAAGGCGATCGGAGAGGAAGCCCGCCTCATGATCGGGCGCACCCCGGGCAACATCGTTGCGGTGCGGCCGCTGCGCCAGGGCGTCATCTCGGACTACTCCGTCACCGAGAAGATGCTCAAGTACTTCATCGAGAAGGCCGTGGGCAAGAAGACCCTGCGCAAGCCGCGCATCTCGGTCTGCATCCCCTCCGGCGCCACGGAAGTGGAAAAGAAGGCCGTGGAGGACGCCACCTACCAGGCCGGCGCCCGCGAAGTCATGATCATCGAGGAGCCCGTGGCGGCGGCCATCGGCGCCGGGATCGACATCAGCAAGCCCTGCGGCAACATGATCGTGGATATCGGAGGCGGCACCTCGGACATCGCGGTCATCTCCCTGGGCGGCACCGTCGTCTCCACCTCGGTCAAGGTGGCCGGAGACGATTTTGACGACGCCATCGTCCGCTACATGCGCAAGAAGCACAACCTGCTGATCGGCGAGCGCACGGCGGAGGACATGAAGATCAACATCGGCTGCGCCTACAAGCGCCCCGAGCTCGTGACCATGGAGGTGCGCGGCCGCAACCTCGTGACCGGCCTGCCCAAGACCATGGAGGTCACCTCGGACGAGATGCTGGAGGCCCTGCAGGAGCCGGCCATGACCATCGTGGACGCGGTCCACAACGTGCTGGAGAAGACCCCGCCGGAACTGTCCGCGGATATCTTCGAGCGCGGCATCGTGATGACGGGCGGCGGCTCCCTGCTGCACGGCTTTGACCGTCTGATCGAGGAGAAGACCGGCATCAGCACCGCGGTGGCGGAAGATCCCATGACCGCCGTGGCCATCGGCACCGGAAAGTTTGTCGAGTTCCTGAACGGAGACCGCGACGAATAAGCGCGAACCCGCAGAGGGGCTCCCGTCAGGGAGCCCCTTTTTTCTTCCTGGTGAATTATACTATCAAGAGCAACAGTTAACGGAATAAAAAAGAAGTTCATACAAACCTCGTGTAGAATGAAGCTACCACACACCAAAGCTACAGAGGAGGAGCGTATGAACTACAAACATCTTAGCATAGAAGAGC
>JAFRUR010000057.1 GCA_017438775.1 Lachnospiraceae bacterium
CCTGACCAGCGAAGAAGTCAACGACATCGCATTAGAGTCCCGCCTTCTTCTTACTGAGGCGTCCGGTCCACGAGGCTGGAGCAGTGCTCCCTCAGCGCGTTGATGTCTTTGACCAGAAGAGCCTTTCGTTTCGTCTCCACAATGCCTTCCTCGCGAAGTTTGCGCAGCACCCGCGTGATCTGCATGCGGGAGAGGCAGCACAGGTCCGCCAGCGATTCCTGAGAGAGAGCAAGGGCGTGACCGTGGGAGAGCCGTGTGTCCTGCTCGCACAGCAGGTACAGCATGTTGCAGACGATCTGATAGCTGGTAACGCTGCTGATCTGCAGCAGGCGCACGATCACGTTGTTTTTTTGGTGAATCTGGAAGGAGAGCACATCCCGGGCCAGGTCCGGGTTTTCCGTGAGCATCTTTCCGAAGACGGGGATGGGGATGGCCAGGGCCTCCACGGGAGAAATGGCCTGGATGATCAGGTACGGCTCCACGGTAAAGTCATGGGCCTGACCGTAGCAGGGGGCCATGGAACCGGGACCGTAGAACTGCAGGATGGGGGATTGGCCCCCGGTATCGGCGATGGCATAGCACCGCACCAGACCGGAAAGGAAGTAGTAGCAGGTATGGAATGCGCTTGAGGGCGGGGAGAGGAATTCCCCGGCGGCAAAACTTCTGCGATCGGAGCTGGCCTTCAGGAAATCTGCCTCGTAGCGCGTAAACTGGTTTTCGAAGTAGTAACAGGGCGGGTTCATGGCAGCCTCCGTGGAGCGGTCGGAACGCGGGACAGAGATGCGGGACAGGACGGTGTCTTTTCGGTTTTCACGTTACCACGGGATAAAGGAATCTGCAACACAGGATGCAGATTTTATGAACGCATGCCGATAAAATGGTGTCATCAAGCATCGAAGGCGGCAAACACGATGGAATTCTACAAACCATCCACATTACAGGAAGCCCTGAAGCTTCTGAACAAATACGGAGAGAACGCCCTGGTGGTGAACGGCGGGACGGATGCGGTTTTGGACCTGACGGAAGGCAGGGTCCGGCCGGAGGCGATCGTCTATATCGCGGATCTTCCGGAACTGCAGAGCATCGGCTGCGAGGACCGCAGGGTCTTTCTCGGCGGCGCCGTTACCTACAGCCGAATGGAAGCCGACCCGGTCTTATCCGGCGTGCGCGGGCTCATGGAGTGCCTTCGCCGTCTGGGGAGCCCCACGATCCGGGAGTCGGGCACGGCGGCGGGCAATATCGCCAAAGGCGCGACGGCGGCAGACTGCAGCACCATGCTGACGGCCCTGCGGGCCGAGATCGTGCTGGCCCGCGAGGGAGGGCAGCGGCGCATGGCCCTTCCGGACGTTTTCGCCGGCCCTTTCCGGACAGCCATCGAGCCGCAGGAACTGATCACACGCATCGAATTCCCTCTGCCGGAGGAAAACGAGGGGACGGGATTCGTCAAGTACTCGCGGCGCCGGATGCAGGATATCGGAAAGATTCTGGTGGGGGCGCGTATCTGCGTGCAGGGCGGAGTCTGCACCGGAGGGACTGTGAGTCTGGGAGCGGTAAACAGGACCGTCGTCCGCTCCTTGGATATCGAAGGAAGAATTGCGGGAAAAACCCTGGAGGAGATCCGGGAGGCCGTGCGGGCCGCAAGACCCGCAGAAGCCGTGCTGCGCGACAGCTATTTCCGTCATTACAAGGAGCTTGCCGTTTCCGGCGCCGTCTGCGAAGCGCTCGAGGCCGCGTGGAAGGATGCTGTGCAGAAGGGTGCCGTGCAGGGGAAGGAGGCCGTATTGTGAGTATCGTGAGATTCACGCTCAATGGCGCGCCGGTCTCCTGTGAGGTTCCGGCAGACGCCCTCCTGGTCGACACGATCCGATCGGCGTTTGGCCTGACCGGTACGAAGAAAGGCTGCGGCACGGGAGACTGCGGCGCATGCACCGTCCTGATCGACGGCGTGCCGGTCCGCTCCTGCATCTATCTGACCTGTATGGCGGACGGCAGAGACGTGGTGACCATCGAGGGTCTGGGAGGCCCCGGCCGCCTCACGGCCGTCCAGCAGGCCTTTATGGACGCCGGGGCGGTGCAGTGCGGCTACTGCATTCCCGGAATGATCATGGTCGCGACGGCGTTTTTGAACAGGAATCCCCATCCGACCAGGGAACAGGCGCGGGAATCTGTCTCCGGGAACCTGTGCCGCTGCACGGGGTATCAGAAAATCGTGGATGCGGTGATGCTGGCCGCGGCCCGGCTCGGTGAGGAGGGGCGCTGATGGAACTGCATGAAGTCGGAAAGCGGCAGATTCGGCAGGACGCCCTGGCCAAGGTGACAGGTGAGGCGAAGTTCACGGCGGACTATCTTGCGGGCCGGACCGGGGTGCTGATCGCGAAGGCTCTCTACAGTCCGTATTCGCACGCCGTCATTAAGAATATCGACATTTCTGCCGCGGAGGCCCTGCCCGGGGTGGTGCGTGTCATCACCGCAAAGGATCTGCCGGGGCGCAACGGATACGGCCTCATGAAGTTCGACAAGCCGGTGCTGGCCGAACGCGAGGTGCTTTATGCGGGCGACGCGGTGGCGGCGGTGGCAGCCGTGGATGAGGAGACGGCAAAAAAGGCCGTGTCCCTGATCAAAGTGGATTATAAGGCCATACCCGGCTGCGGAGACATGGATCTTCTGACGGGAGAGGGAGCACCGGCTTACCGGGAAGGAGCTCCGTCCAATATCTCCTCGGTCTACACCCTGGTGCACGGTGACGCCGATGCCGCTTTCGCGGAGGCGGATGTCGTCCTGGAAGGGACCTTTGCGACTCCCACCGTGGATCACGCGTACCTGGAGCCGGACGTGTGCCTCTCGGAGATCGATCCGATGACGGGCGGTCTCGTTCTCATCTGCCCGCACCATTCGGTCCACCTGTCGCGGCGGACGATGGCCGGGGTCTTTGGTCTTCCGGAGAGCCGGATCCGCGTGATCAGCCCCTTCGTGGGCGGCGGCTTCGGCGGGAAAGAAGATTCCTGCTTTGACGTGGAGGGGATCTGCGGTGTCCTGACGCTCCTGACCCGGCGTCCGGTCTTCTTTGAACTGACCCGCGACGAGGTCTTTCGGGAGACCTGCAAGCGCCATGCCTCCAAAACAAAGTACCGCCTTGCGGCGGACCGGGACGGGAATCTTCTGGGCGTTCAGGCCGACATCCTGGTGGACAAGGGCTCTTATGTGGGCATCGACATCATCAATCTGCGCATGGTCACCTACTGTGCAGGCCCCTATCGCGTGAAGGGCGCCCGCGCCGTCGGCAGGTCGGTCTTCACCAATAAGCCATACACCTCGGCGATGCGCGGCTTCGGCGTGCCGCAGATCGCCTTCGCGGTGGAGAGTATGATGGACGAGCTGGCGCGGAAACTGGGGAAGGATCCGTTCGAGATTCGCCTGCAGAACGCCCTGCGGGACGGCGAGGAATCCGCCTTCGGAGCCAGGATGCACGCGGAGCGCGGCCTGGGCCTTCCGGAGTGCCTCGCGGCGGTCCGGGAGAAGATGCGGTGGGATGAGCCGCTCGCCCAGCCCGGGGAGCCCCATCTGCGCCGCGGACGCGGGATCGCGGCCTATATGTACGGGACCGGAGGCGGCAGCAGGGGCGAAGGCGCCATGGTGGGCGCGCAGCTCCAGCCGGACGGCTCCCTCAACCTGGAAGTGTCCATCAACGAACTCGGCCAGGGCGTGATACAGGTGATGAGCCAGATCGGGGCGGAGACCCTGGGACTCACTTCGGACCGGGTGTCTCTGACGCTGTCGGATTCCGCTTCCTCCCCGGATGCGGGCTTTACGACGGCTTCCCGCGGCACTACGTTTGCGGGCAACGCCGTCATCGACGCCTGCACGCAGATACGGGAGAACCTGCGGGGCGTGGCGGCGCGGCACCTGGAGGAGGAGCCGGAGGCCCTCGCGTTCTGCGAAAACGAGGTCGTCTCGCGAACAGACCCGGAGAAAAAGTGCACGGTGGCACAGGCTGCCGGCTGGGCCCGTTCGGACGGCGTCTGCACCGCGGCCACGGGTTCCTGGTACGCGCCCATGAGCACGATGAACAGGGATATCCAGGGCGAGCAGATGCACGCCTTTGCCTTCGGCGTGGCCGGCGTGGAGATCACGGCGGATCTGCGCAGCGGCGCCATCCGGGTCGACCGTGCGGTCCAGGCCATCGACGTCGGAAAGGCCGTCAACCCCCTCCAGGTCGAGGGACAGATGGAAGGCGGCGGCGCCATGGGCATCGGTTACGGCCTCATGGAAGAACACTTCGACCGGGGCGGGGTGCTGACCAACACCTCGTACCACGAGTATCTGATTCCGACCGCCATGGACCTGCCGGAGTTTGAAAACGTGATCGTGGAAAAGGCCAACGCGCTGGGCCCGTACGGAGCCAAGGGAGTGGGAGAGCCTCCCCTGATCGGCTTTGCCCCGGCCATCGCGAACGCGTTTTTTGACGCCACGGGCGTGCGGATCCGCCAGATTCCCTTGACCCCGGTGCGCGTCATGGAGGCCCTGGAAGCCGCGGGGAAACTCGGGCAGGAAGAAAAGAAGAGCGGCACTCCGGTTTGAGTGGAAACCGGCGGACAATGCGGCAGCGGTGCAGGACATCCGGACGGAAAGAACCGACGGAAACGAAACAGGAAAGCAGAAGAGGAAAACGAATGAAGAAGATCGTCATCCTGAATGGAGCGCCCCGAAAGGACGGAAATACAGCGGCTCTGGTCCGGGCCTTTGTCCGCGGGGCAGAGAAGGCCGGGAACGAGGTCACCGAATTTTATCTGCAGGGCATGGACATCCGTCCCTGCCTTGGCTGCTGCGGCGGAGGGAAGGACAAGTCTTCGCCCTGCGTGCAGAAGGACGACATGGAGAGAATCTATCCCGCAGTGGACAGCGCCGATGTGCTCGTGCTTGCCTCCCCGCTCTATTACTGGCAGATGAGCGGCCTGCTGAAAACCGCGATCGACCGGTGCTTCGCGATGTCGGAGGCCGGTCTCAACTGGCGCGGGAACGGCCGCAGGACCGTCCTTTTGATGACGGCCATGGGCGACGCCTTTGAATACACCCAGAGCTATTTCCGGTCCCTTGTGACCCACATGGGTTGGAAGAACGGGGGACAGATCGTCATCGGCGGACTGATGGAGAAGGACAGCCTGGCGGGCATGTCCGAAGAACTGGCGAAGGCGGAAGAACTGGGGTTCACGGTATAACATCCGGATCGTTTTGGAGGTCTTAAAGTTGGAAATGACGCATCCGCAACGGACAAAGAGAGAGATCGGACCGGAGAATGTGATCTTCCTGGTCTGCCTCCTTGTGTTCTTTGGTTTTTTTGCCGTCCGTATGGGCATGCTCAACATGATCAACACCCTGATGAACACGGCCTATGAGCTTCTGATCGACACGGTGTTTTTCCTGCTGGCGCTGTGTGTGGTGATGGGGGCCCTGGCGGGTCTGCTCTCGGAATTCGGCGTGGTCGCGATGGCCAATCGCCTTCTGAATCCGCTGATGCAGCCGGTCTTCGGGATGCCGGGCGCGGCTTCGGTGGGCGTGGTCGTGACCTTTCTGTCCGACAACCCGGCCGTCCTTTCGCTGGCGGACGATTCGTACTTTCGGAGCCTGTTCAAAAAGTACCAGTTCCCGGCGCTCACCAATCTGGGAACCGCCTACGGCATGGGCCTGATCGTTTGCACCTACATGATCAGCATTGCGCCGGCCGGGACCTCTTTTGTGCCCGCTGTGGCCGTAGGCTTTCTTGGCGCTGTGATCGGTTCCGTGATCTCGACGCGGATGATGCTGCGCTTCACGAAAAAGATCTATGGGACGGAGGCACGGGAGGGAGACGGCTCCGAAGCGGCTCCGCCCACCGTCGACGAATCCGGCCGTCGTGTGCGTCCGATTCGCGACGGCAACGTCGGCAACCGGTTCCTTGGCGCCATCCTGGAAGGGGGCGAGGCAGGTGTGAAGATGGGCCTGTCGATCATTCCCGGCGTCCTGATCGTCTGCACGGTGGTCCTGATGCTGACCAACGGACCGGGCGAGGGCGGCGTGTACACCGGTGCCGCCTATGAGGGCGTCGGCCTTCTGACGATGCTTGCGGAGAAACTGGAGTTCATTCTGCGTCCTCTGTTCGGGTTCACTTCGCCTGAGGCCATCGGCGTACCGATCACAGCGCTGGGCGCTGCGGGCGCCGCCATCGGCATCGCCAGAAAACTGATCGGAAGCGGACTGGCCTGCGCGAACGACATTGCCGTCTTCACGGCCATGTGCATGTGCTGGAGCGGCTATCTGTCGACCCACGTGTCGATGATGAATGCCCTGCACAGCAAGGAACTGATCGGCAAGAGCCTGATCTGCCATACCGTCGGCGGCTTCTGCGCCGGCGTGGCCGCACACTGGCTGTATGTGCTGATCGAAATGATTTAACGCGGTGATCCGCGCAAGTGCTTCCTGTGATACAGAAAGAAGCGCGTGCGCTGTGATACAGTGGCCGTAAGTCTCCGCGGCAGAGCGGCAATGCGCGGGGGCGGCCGAAAAAATGAGAGAGGGGGAACTGTCATGCCGTCTGGAATGCTGTGGGGTTTTTACATTCTGCCCACCATCTTTACCGTGGCCCTGATGCTCTGGTACGCCTACATCTACGGACCGAAACAGGACAGGAAGATGGAGGAGCGCCGTCAGCGTCTGATCCGGGAGAGAGAGGAAAGAGCGGCGAAGGCCGCGAAAGCGGAAAACAAGGGAAAGGAGGGTGACGCGTAATGCTTGCAGCAGTTGGACTCATTGCCTATCTGATTCTGATGGTCGGTATCGGAATCTACTACAAGAAGAAATCGGAAGGCAGTGTCGGCGCCTTCCTGATCGGCGAACGAAAGCTCCCCTGGTGGTGGGGCGCCATCAGTGAACGCGCCTCTGCCATGAGCGGCTGGTGGACCCTGGGCTTCCCCGGCATGGGCGCCTCGGGCGGTCCCACCAATATGTTCTGGGGCTGGAGCTGCTCCGTCGGCGCGTTTCTGAACTGGCACACCCTGTCGCGCCGGCTCCGGAAGCTGTCGGGTTACTACAATGCGAACACGATTCCGGATCTGTTTTCTTCCCGCTTCCGTGACAAGAGCAACGTGGTCCGTATCGTGTCTTCTGCCATCATCATTGTGTTTATGACCACCTACATGACCTCCCAGCTGGTCGGAATGGGCAAGACCTTCGGAATCGTTTTCGGCTGGGAGTACAGCACCGGCATTATCGTCGGCATGGTCATCACGATGCTCTATACCATGCTGGGCGGCTATCTGGCCGTGGTCGCCACGGATGTCATTCAGGGATTCCTGATGATGTTCACGATGTTCCTTGTGCCCGTGATCGCCCTGATCGCCATGGGTGGTCCCGGCGTTATGGCGGCCAATGCATCGGCCGTGAATCCGAACATCTTCAGGTTCGGCGGCAGCGCGACCGGTTTCGCAGTCGCGGCCGGCATTATCAACGCCATCTCCAACGGTATCCCGCTGCTTGGCCAGCCTCATGTCATCAACCGCCTGATGTCGGTCAAGGACGTGGACAACATGAAGAACAACCGCCGCAGCGCCATCCTTGGATTCACATCCGATTTCTTTGTCACTATCTTCGCGATCACGGCAGGTATTCTGGCCCTGGCGATGACCGGCGGTATGAAGGACAACGAGCTCTCGATCTTCTATCTCTGCCAGGCGTATATCCCGGATATCCTGGCCGGTATCCTGTACGCGGGTATCCTGGCCGCCATCATGTCTACCGCGAATTCCATGCTCCTTTCCGCGGCCGGCGAGATCTCGGAGACCATCTACCACAGAGTCATCAACCCGAAGGCCAGCGACAAGACCGTCGTTCTTCTGACCCGTATCTCCATCGTCGTGCTGACGCTGATCGTCTGCTACGGCGCTCTGAAGGGCGGCTCTGTCTTTACACTCACGCTGTACGCGTGGAACGGCCTCGGCGCCTGCTTCGTGCCGGCTGTGATCGCACTGATCTACTGGAAACGCTATACCAAATGGGGCTGTGTGGTCGGCATGCTGACCGGTATGGGCGCTGTTATCGCCTATACCAAACTTGGTTTATCCGCGTATCTGGGCGGCATCAACGCCTGCATCCCCTGCACGCTGCTCTCCGCTGTGGTGATGGTGATCGTGTCCCTGTGCACGACGCCTCCGAAAGAAGCCGAAGAGGATTTTGAGATCTACGATATGCTCTGCGAGGATACGGACGGCAAAGCCAAGGGGGTTTGAGGCCGAAAACGCTGAGGTCCAAAAGCGCCGCATCTGACAGCAGAATCTTCTGAAACAGTGAATTGTCAAACTAAGTGCAACAGTTAAGAAGCTCAAGATCCCAAAGGGACTGTGCAGAACGAAAACCAAGAACCTTACGAGGCCTGGCGTTGATCAACGCCAGGTTTCGTTTTAGTGTAGCTGGAGCAACACGGGA
>JAFRUR010000058.1 GCA_017438775.1 Lachnospiraceae bacterium
GCCGCTCTCGATCATCTCGGCAGCCGCCGCCAGCGCCTCGTTCTCGCCCTCGCCGTCACACACGACGTCGATCTCGCTGCCGACCTTGATGCAGGCAGCCATGATCAGCATGGGGCTCTTCGCGTTGACTTCATTGCCGTTGAAGCGGATGGTCACTCTGCAGGGCTGCTTCGCCATCGCGGCGGCAAAGTTGGTGGCAGGGCGCATATGGAAGCCCTGGGCGTTCACGACGGTAAAATGCTTCTGGACCATGTTAGTTCTCCTTTTCTGATGGTGCCGGTTTCCGGGTGTCTGGATGATCAGGCGTTCTCGGCCTTGTTGGGGCGCTTCAGGACGGCCAGCATGAGCATGCCGACCACGGCGCCGATCGCAAGGGCCAGGAGGTACAGCAGGGGCTTGCCGATGGTGGGCACGACGAAGATGCCGCCGTGAGGGGCCATCAGCGTGCAGCCGAACAGCCAGGACAGGCCGCCGGCGACCGCGGCGCCGATCGCGCAGGCAGGAATGACCTTGAGCGGATAGGAAGCCGCGTAGGGGATCGCGCCCTCGGTGATGAAGGACAGACCCATGACGATGTTCACGATGCCGTTCTTGCGCTCATCGTCGGTCCAGCGGTTCTTGAAGAAGATGGTGGACAGGGCGATGGCGAGCGGAGGCACCATGCCGCCGATCATGACGGAGGCCATGACCTGGTAGCTCTCGGTCGTGGCAGCGGCCAGCATGCCGGTGCCAAACACGTAGGCAGCCTTGTTGAGCGGGCCGCCCATATCGATGGACATCATGGCGCCCAGGATGCAGCCGAGGACGATGCCCAGGTTATTCTGGTTGAGCCACTGCAGACCGCTGGACAGCGCGTTGTTGAGCACGCCCATGATGGGGTTCACGGCGCACATCATCACGGAGACGATGCCGAGGCCGGCCAGAGGGTAAATGAGGACGGGCTTCAGGCCTTCCAGCGCGTGAGGCAGTCTGTCGCAGGCCTTCTCGAGCTGCTTGAGGAGCCAGCCGGCCACAAAACCGGCGAGCAGGGCGCCCAGGAAGCCGGACGGGGTGGTCGCGGCAGCGCCGGGATCCGCGAAGGTCGCGCCGCTCGAGGCGAGCACGCCGCCCACGACGCCGACCAGGAGGCCGGGTCTGTCAGCGATCGACATGGCGATGAAGCCGGCCAGGATCGGAAGCATGAAGTTGAAGGCGTAGCCGCCCATGGCCTTGAACCACGCGGCAACGGGGGTGACGGAACCAAAGGAGGAACCCATCTCCACACCGGCAGCGGCGTCGATCAGGAAGGCGATGGCGATGAAGATACCGCCGGCCACAACGAACGGAAGCATGTGGGACACGCCGTTCATCAGGTGCTTGTACAGCTTGCGGCCGAAGCTCTCGTCCGCGGTTTCCGCGGCGGCCACGGCCTTCTTGTCGGCCTTGAACACGGGGGCTTCGCCGTTCACGATCTTGTTGATCAGTTCTTCGGGCTTGTGGATGCCGTCGGCCACCTTGGTGGACCACACGGGCTTGCCGTCAAAGCGGGCGGTCTCCACGCTCTTGTCCGCCGCGATGATGATGCCGTCGCAGTTCGCGATCTCTTCCGCGGTCAGAACGTTCTTCGCGCCGCCGGAGCCGTTGGTCTCGACCTTGATCGGGATGCCGAGCTTTTCGCCGGCCTTGGCCAGGGCTTCCGCCGCCATGTAGGTGTGGGCGATGCCGGTCGGGCACGCAGTCACGGCGAGGACGCGGTAGCCGTCCTTCTTCTCCGCAGCGGGAGCAGCGGCCGCCTTCACTTCCTCGGGGAACTTCTCGGTCTCCTTCGCGTCGATGAGCGCGAGGAACTCCTCCGGCGTCTTGGCGTCCTTCAGGCCCTGGGTGAACTCCATATCCATCAGGAGCTGCATCATGCGGGCGAGGACTTCCATGTGGACGTCGCCGTCGGTGGTGGCGGCGATCATGAACACGAGCTTGCAGGGATCTCCGTCAGGGGACTCATAGTCCACGCCGGCAGGGACCGTGATCGCGGTCAGGGCAGGGGCCTTGACGGCTTCGCTTTTCGCGTGGGGAATGGCGATCTCCATGCCGATGGCGGTGGTGCCCATCGCCTCGCGGGCCAGGATGCCCTCTTTGTACGCGGCCGTGTCGACGAGATTTCCGCAGGCCTCGTGAAGGCCCACCAGGATGTCGATCGCTTCGGCCTTGCTTGCCGGGGCGGCACCGATCCGGATGCCCTCCTTCTTCAGCAGGTCAGTGATTCTCATGTTTGCAGTTTCCTCCCTCTTTTTGATTGGTCCGTAGAAGACCAACGTTTTCTTTTATCCGATCGCCATGAGTTCGTCGATCTTTTCTCTCGTGGCGAGACCGCTCAGAAACGCAGTTGCGCTGCCGCACGCGCTGCCCAGAAGCAGGGCGTAGGCGTAGTCGTTCTTCTCGATGCACCCGGCAACAAAACCGGCCACCATCGAGTCACCGGAACCGACGGTGTTGAGGACCTTTCCCTTGAAAACGCCGCGGGTGTGCACGCCGCCGAACTCGTCCAGCAGCATGGCGCCGTCCCCGCCCAGGGAGACGAGGACGTTCTTCGCGCCCATCTCCTGGAGCTTCTTTGCGTAGTGCAGGGTGGTGTCCGCGTCCTCCACGGGCACGCCGAAGATCTCCGAGATCTCCTGGCGGTTGGGTTTGATCATGAAGGGACGATACTTGAGCGAATTGACCAGGAGCTGTCTGGTCGCGTCCACAACGATGCGGACGTCCCTGCCCTGGAGCCTCTCGAGGACCCGCTCGTAGGTGTCGTCCGGCATGGTCTTCGGGATGCTGCCGGAGAGGATGAGCGTGTCTCCGTCCGCGATGGCGTCGGTCTTCTTCATGAAGGCCTCGAGGGCCTCGTCGTCGATGTGCGGCCCCTGGCCGTTGATCTCGGTCTCCTCTTCGGACTTGATCTTGACGTTGATGCGGGAGACGCCTTCCTTCAGGTGAATGAAGTCTGTGCGGATCCCGGGACGGGCCGTGCCCTTCTCGATCGCGTCCCCGGTAAAGCCGGCCACGAAGCCCAGGGCCGTGGACTCAAGGCCCAGCTCCGCGAGCACGTGGGAGACGTTAATGCCCTTGCCCCCGAAGTAGTACTCCTCGGACGTGGTCCGGTTGGTGATGCCGTTCACGAGCCGGTCGATGTGAACGACGTAGTCGATGGCGGGATTGAGTGTAACGGTGTAGATCAACGGCTCACCTCCTTAATGATGGTGCTTTCGCTGTACTTTTTGTCCTTCGGCATCCGGTCCGTGAGAATGCAGCAGGCGGACAGCGGCGCAAATGTGACGGAGAACGCGCGGTTGAACTTCGTGTGGTCGGCCAGAACGAAGGAGATGAAGCTGCGCCCGATGGCGCCTCCCTTCATGGCCGCCTCCTCCACGTCAGGGGTGGTGAACCCCTCTCCGACGGTGATGCCGTTGGTGCCCATAAAGGCCTTCGTGAAGTTGAAGTTCGAGATCCCGCGCAGGCCTTCCGCCCCGACGGCCGCCTCGGTGGACGGACGGAGCTTTCCGCCGATCAGGTGCACGTTGAGTCCCGCCTGCAGGAGCCGGTAGGCGTGAAGGACGCCGTTGGTGACGTACGTCGCCTTCGTGTTGGTCAGATAGGGGATCATGCAGGCCGTGGTCGTCCCGGAGTCGATGAAGACGAAGTCCTCGTCCCGGATGAGCGAAGCCGCGTAACGGCCGATCGCGTCCTTCTCCTCGAACTTGATGGTCTCGCGCCGGCTGACGCTCTCCTCTTCCAGGCCCATCCTCCGGACCGACGTCGCGCCGCCGAAGACCTTGTTGAGCTTTCCGTCTTTCGCAAGCACGCCGAGGTCGCGGCGGATGGTCGCCTCGGAGGCGCCCAGCAGCGCAGTGAGCTGCGCGACCGTGACGGTCCCCTCCGTGTCCAGGTATTCGAGGATCTTTTTGTAACGTTCCTGAGCGATCATAACCTTCCCTCCAGTCTCACCATACCCCATCGCCGGATTAAAATCAAGCATTTTCGCTCAAAAATGATAAATTTTTACTCAAACTCGAAAAAATTCGTTCAAACTTGATCACGCAATTCCATTTTCGGGCCGGCGGAAGCCGCCTGAGCCAGGCCTCTCAAAGACACCGCTTTCGGCACGGAAACGGACCTGCGCCAAAATCAGGTGATCCGCTTTCGGCCGATATGACGGCAACAAAAAAACAGCCCCAAACCACGGAAAACCGTGATTTGCGACTGCTGTGATTTTTCCTGAGCCATGGGGGATTCGAACCCCCGACAACCTGATTAAAAGTCAGGTGCTCTACCGACTGAGCTAATGGCCCCTGTAAAAAAGCCCCGGGTCCATCCGCCGGACCTTGGGCTCACTGGGCCAGCTGGATTCGAACCAGCGAATGCAGGAGTCAAAGTCCTGTGCCTTACCGCTTGGCGATGGCCCAAGGCTATGCCGGCCGAAAGCCGGAGGGTGGGTAGTGGGACTCGAACCCACGACCTTCAGAGCCACAATCTGACGCGCTAACCAACTGTGCTATACCCACCATATTTCCCACAAGGGAGAGCGGGTGATGGGAATCGAACCCACGTGTCCAGCTTGGAAGGCTGGTGTTCTACCATTGAACTACACCCGCAAAAATGCAGCGCGCTCTCAAAAGCGCGAAGTTGATTATACTCTACAGGCTGCGTCGTTGTCAACCGTTTTTGCGCCGGGGGCAGTATCGCATCAGCCGCAGCTGGTCTCAATACCCGAAAACGTACTCCCGGTCCCTTCCGTCCAGGTAATTGATGTTGTAATGCGCCTCGCCCTTATCGTCGATGTCCATGAGGATCCAGCTGGGACGGCCGTTCTCCTGGCGCGGGAACGAGAGGCTCCCGGGATTGAGGACCGTCACGCCCTCCTGCGTCTGCACCGAGGGGCGGTGGGTGTGGCCGAACATCACCACGTCAAAGCCGCGCTCCTTCGCCTCGTAGAACAGGGGCAGGGCCCCGCGGTAGACGGCCCGGTCGTGCCCGTGGATCAGCAGGCATTTGTACTTCCCGAACTGCGCGGTCTCCTCTTTGGGCAGGTCCCCCAGAAAATCCCCGTTGCCCCGCACGATGTACAGCGGATAGGGGCAGAGTTTCCGGAAGCTGTTTGCGTCCATGTAGACGTCGCCCAGGTGGACCACCGCGTCCGCTCCGCCGCAGGTCTTCATCAGCTTTTTGAAGTTGTCGTTGCGCCCGTGGGTATCACTGACGATGACGATTCTCATAGGCCCGTATCACCTCTTCCATCCGCCGCAGCGCCTTGCCGCGGTGGCTGATCTTATTTTTCTCCTCCATCGGGATCTCCGCGCTGGTCTTTCCCAGTTCGGGGAGGTAAAAGATCGGGTCGTAGCCAAAGCCGTTCTCTCCGCGCTCCTCGTACCCGATGATGCCCTCCACGGCCTCCCGCACCACGGCTTCGGTCCCGTCCGGGAAGACCGCGGCGATGGCGCTCACGAACCGCGCCGTCCTCTCCTCGTCCGGCACGCCCTCCAGCAGGCCGACGATAGCCGCGTTCTTGAGTCTGTACGAGGTATCCTCGCCCATCCAGCGCGCGGAATACACGCCGGGCTTTTTATGGAGATAGTCCACCTCCAGGCCGGAATCGTCCGCGAGAACCAGCAGTCCGGGCCACAGGCCGCGGGCCTTTTCCGCCACCGCGCGGGCCTTGATGAGGGCGTTCTCCTCAAAGGTGGTGCCGGTCTCCTCCGGTTCGCAGAAAGCCTCCGCCTCCCGCATCGACATGACACGCGCGTCCAGGTCCGACAGGATCTCGCGCACCTCGCGCATCTTGCCCGGGTTGCCCGTGGCAAAGATCACGGTTCTGATCTGCATCCGATGTTCCTCCTTGTACCGGGATCGCCGGCCCGTTCTCCCCGGCGCATATCGATCCGCCCCAGGGCCGGCGTTCTGCGCTGTCACGAATCCGGCGGGACGTTTTACCTTATGCCTCTTCCGCGCCCTGCTCCGCGCGCCTTCTGGGCGGGCGCGGGCCCGGGAACTGGTAGAAATCCGTGCGGATCATCCCGTTGTAGACCTTGCGCTTCTTCTCCGCCTTTCGCCCGATATAGCTTTCCGTCTCCTCCCACGAGGAGATCAGATACAGAGACCAGGTGTCCAGCTCGCGGAACCGCTCACCCAGCGCCCCGTAGATCTCCGGGAGGGCCTTCTTCTCCGAGAGGCGCTCTCCGTAGGGCGGGTTGGTCACGATGAAGCCGTACTTCTTCGGGTGGCTCAGGGCCGCGACGGGGCGTTGCTGGAAGTGGATCAGACCGTCCACGCCGGCCCGGCGCGCGTTCTCGCGCGCGGACTTCACCACGTCTCCGTCGATGTCATAGCCCTGGATGTCCGTCTCCACGGACAGGTCCACCTCTTCCCGCGCCTCCTCGCGCGCCTCGCGGAAGGTCTTCTCTCCGCCTAAGAACGCCCAGTTCTGCGCGAGGAAATCGCGGGTCATGCCCGGTGCGATCTTCGCGGCCATGAGGGCGGCCTCGATCGGGAAGGTGCCGCTCCCGCAGAACGGGTCCACGAGGATGCGGTCCGCCCTCCAGGGCGTCAGCATGAGGAGCGCCGCGGCCAGGGTCTCCGTCAGGGGCGCCTGCGCCGTGGCCTGCCGGTAGCCGCGCTTGTGAAGCGAGAGCCCCGTCGTATCCAGGGTGACGTGCACCTCGTCCTTCAGGAGAAAGACGCGCACCGGAAAGGGGAGGCCCGTCTCCGCGAACCAGTCCTGCCGGTACACGGATTTGAGGCGCTCCACCATGGCCTTCTTCATGATGGACTGGATGTCCGAGGGGGAGAAAAGCTTCGACTTGACCGACGATGCCTTGGCCACCCAGAACCTGCCGTCCCGGGGGATAAATTCCTCCCACGGCAGCGCGCGGGTGCCCTCGAACAATTCGTCAAAGGTCTCCGCGTGGAAGCGCCCGACCTCGAGCAGCACGCGTTCCGCGGTCCGCAGGCCGACGTTGGCCCGCGCCACGGCCTCCGCGTCGCCGGCAAAGCTCACGCGCCCGTCCGTCACCTCGCCGGGCTCATAGCCCAGCGCGTCGATCTCCCGTTTCAGGACCGCCTCCATGCCGAAGTGGCAGGGCGCGGTCAGCGTAAAAACCTGTCCCATAAAGCGTGATCTCTCCGAAAGAATGCAGGGCGCAAAAGCCCCCGGAGCCGGGAGCCTTCGCGCCCTGTGTGCGCAATTCCGTTATTTTCTCCTGCGCGTCGTCAGGTACCCGTAAACGCAGACGGCCACGATCAGGGTGATGCCGAGCGGCGAGGAGATGATCTTGAGGACCGTCCCTATCACGCAGAGCAGCACGAGGACCGCGATCACGATCAGCAGGATCATCCGGGTCTTCTCGTCCATGTTCAGGGAGGAGAAGATCTTGCCCGCGCCGCTTTCGCTCTTCGCGCTCTGCTGCGTGTAGGTCTCCTTCTGGCTGCCGCCCTGATCCCCCTTGGCCTCCTCGGAGTCCGCGATGGTGCGCGCGATCAGCCGGGGGCTGCCCAGCTCCGCGAGCACGTCGGCCTCCGCGCGGCCGCTGGCGATCTGTCCGTCGATGTAGGACCGGTAGTAGGTCACCTGATCCAGAATGGTCTGCTCGGTCACTTCTCCGGCCAGCGCCTCGGCCAGCCCGTCCAGGAACTCCTGTCTTGTCATTTTGCTTCCTTCCACAGCTCCTCCGGGTAGATGCCCTCGGCCTTCATGCGGGCGATGGCCTCCACCACGGCGGGCTTGTCTTCTTTATAGGTGACGCCGTACCACTTGTCACGGCTCTCCAGCACTTCCACGGTGGCCTTTTCCTGTGCGACGAGGTCTCCCACCACGCTGGGGATCAGGTACTCACACTTCATGGGGTTCTCCGCCAGGCCCTTGTCCAGGAAGGCCGGGAAGCCCGCCGCAAGTTCCGCGAACAGACCCCTGCTGAAGCCCCACAGGTTCATGGACACCACGGTGCCCGCCGGCACGAAGACGGGCGCGCCGTCCTCTCCGGGATACGAGGGTCTTCCGTCCGTCCAGCCGAGGCCGGAGGTCTCGCGAATGCCCGTCAGGAAGCGGTTCTCATCCACCTCGCAGACGCCGCGGGTCACGGTGCCGCTCTCGGACAGGGTGTTCTCCACCAGGTAACCCACCATCGACCAGGTCAGCTTCTCTCCGTCCTCATGGCCGGCCAGCCAGCTGTAGATCGTGGAAAACGCCTCGCGGCCGTAATAGTCGTCCGCGTTGATGATGGCGAACGGTCCGTCCACGACGTTCCGGCAGCACAGGATGGCGTGCGCCGTTCCCCAGGGCTTGCCGCGCCCGTCGGGCACGGAGTAGCCCTCCGGAAGGTCGTCCAGCTCCTGGTACGCGTAAGCCACCTCGGCAAAGGGCGCCACGCGGGCTCCGATCTTCTCGTGGAAGATCTGCTCGTGCTCTCTCTTGATGATGAACACGATCTTCCTGAAGCCGGCGCGAATCGCGTCATACATGGAAAAATCGATGATGACGTGGCCCTGCGGATCGATCGGGTCGATCTGCTTCGCGCCGCCGTAGCGGCTGCCCATGCCTGCTGCGAGAATCACCAGTGTCGGTTCGGTCATGAATACTCCTTCTGCCGCGGCCCTGCGTGCGGCGCCTGTGTGACAAATACTGTAATTCTTTCCCGCGGTCTTACTTCTGCTGGTCCCACGGCGGGATCGTGGAGGCCACGGTGTCGCCCCTCGTCAGGATCGTGCCGAAGAAATCGGTCGTGATGTCCTGCTGTTTTTTGTACCTTCCGACGATCCGCCCGAAGAAGTCCCTGGCAGTTTTATTGCCGTAGTTGTCTGTTTCGATGGATCCGATGCGTCTGCGGTAATAATCGTAGATGTTTTGAGTCTCTGCCAAGTTCCGGGGTTCCTTTCTTAAAACCGGGTCGTTCAGTTCTGTTCCGGGGCGGGCTCCGCCGCTGCGGTCACGCCGATCCCGAGTTCCTTAAGCTGCGCCTCGTCCACGGGCGAGGGAGCTGCCGTCATGAGGCAGGAGGCGTCTTTCACCTTCGGGAAGGCGATCACGTCGCGGATGCTGTCCGCGCCCGTCATCAGCATGATCATGCGGTCCAGGCCGATGGCCAGACCGGCGTGAGGCGGCACGCCGTAGCGGAAGGCGTCCAGAAGGAAGCCGAACTGCTCGTAGGCGCGCTCTTTCGTGAAGCCCAGGACCTCCAGCATCTTCTCCTGCATGTCGTCCATGTGGATACGGACCGAGCCGCCGCCCAGCTCCACACCGTTCAGGACGATGTCGTAGGCTTTCGCGCGGACGGAGCCGGGATCGGAATTGATGTTCGGGAAGTCCTCTTCCATGGGCATCGTGAAGGGGTGGTGCATCGCCATGAAGCGGTTCTCCTCGTCCGACCACTCCAGGAGCGGGAACTCCGTGATCCAGACGAAGCAGAACTCGTTTTCAGGGATGAGGCCCATCTCCGCGCCCAGGCGCAGACGCAGGGCGCCCAGCACGTCGTAGACCAGTTTGGACTTGTCCGCCGCGAAGAAGAGCATATCGCCGGGTTCCGCGCCCATGCGGGTCTTCAGGGCTTCGATCTCCTCTTCCCCGAGGAACTTCGCGAAGGAGGACTTGACGGAGCCGTCCGGAAGCACGGCCAGATAGGCCAGGCCCTTGAGGCCGTAGCCCTTCACGAAATCCGTCAGGGCATCGATGTGCTTGCGGGGCATGCCGGCCTGGCCCTTCGCGTTCAGGGCGCGCACGGCGCCTCCGGCCTGCACCGCGCCGGAGAAGACGGCAAAGCCGCAGTCCTTCGCGATGTCGGAGACGTCCACCAGTTCCATGCCGAAGCGCAGATCCGGCTTATCCGAGCCGTAGCGCTCCATGGCCTCTTTCCAGGTCATGCGGCGGATCGGAAGGGGCACCTTCACGCCCAGGGTCTTCTCGAAGACGTCCGCGATCAGGCGCTCGGTGACGTCCAGGACGTCCTCGATGTCCACGAAGGACAGCTCCATATCCAGCTGGGTGAACTCCGGCTGACGGTCCGCGCGCAGGTCCTCGTCGCGGAAGCAGCGGGCGACCTGGAAGTAGCGGTCGTACCCGGCGCACATCAGCAGCTGCTTGAAGAGCTGCGGCGACTGCGGCAGGGCGTAGAAGCTTCCGGGATGAACGCGGCTGGGCACCAGGTAGTCGCGGGCACCCTCCGGCGTGGACTTGGTGAGCATCGGCGTCTCGATCTCGAGGAAGCCCTCCTCCGTCATGAAGCGGCGGATCTCCTGCGTGACGCGGCTGCGGAGGATCAGGTTCCTCTGCAGGTCCGGACGGCGCAGGTCGAGATAGCGGTATTTGAGGCGCAGTTCCTCACGGGTGGCGACGTTCTCCTCGATGGGGAACGGCGGGACCTCGGATTCCGAGAGCACGCGCAGATCTCTCACGCGAAGCTCGATGTCGCCGGTCGCGAGGGATTCGTTCACGGCGCCGCCGCGCAGTTCGATCTGGCCCGTCGCGGCGAGCACATACTCGCTGCGCAGGGTCTGCGCCTTTTTGTAGACGGCCTCGCCGGCGCTCTCCTCGTCAAAGACCAGCTGCAGGATGCCGCTGCGGTCGCGCAGGTCGATGAAGATCATGCTGCCCAGATTGCGGCGCTTCTGCACCCATCCCATCACTGTCACGGTCTGACCGACGTTTTCGCGCGACACTTCCGCGCAGCGGCACGTCCGATGCAGACCGCGTATCGATTCTCCCATGGTACTCTCCTTCTTTCTCACGGCCCTGACAGCGGGCCGGTGGTACGCTTTTTATGCTTTGTCTGCAATCTGCGCCTTTACAGCGGGCGCACGTAAAATTCCTTCACGTCCAGATAGCCTTCCGCGGCCAGCTGTTCCTTCTGGAATTTCTTGTTCTTGTTCATGACGGAGACCAGCACGACGGCGCCGGCGCCGCGCTCGGCCTGCGCCTCGGCGAAGACCGCCTTCAGGCGATCCGCGTCCATGCCCTTCTCCACGAGGAAGGCCTTCTTTCCTCCGGCCGCGGGCGGGGTAAATCCCTGCTCCAGCAGGATGGTCACGATGCGCTCAAAGCCGATGGAGAAGCCGCAGGCCGGGGTCTCCTGCCCCGTGAAGCGCCCGATCATGCCGTCGTAGCGGCCGCCGCCGGCCACGGAGCCGGGGAAGCCCTCCACGCCCACCTCGAAGATGGTGCCGGTGTAGTAGCCCATGCCGCGCACCAGGGTGGGATCGAAGACCAGCGCGAAATCGCCCGCGCCGTCCACGGCCTGCATGATCTGCGTCAGGTTCTCATACGCCGCACGGTCCAGGTTCTCCCCAAGGGCATCCGCCATCGCGGGAAGGTCGTTCCCGCAGGCCGCGAGGCCCGCAAAGGCGTCCACCTGCTCCTGCGTAAAGCCCACCTCCAGAAGTTCCGCCTTCACGCCGTCGGGGCCGATCTTATCCAGCTTGTCCAGGGTGATGAAGGCCTGCTCCTGTCCTTCCGCACCGATGCCCGCCGCGGCGGCCATGGCCTTCAGGATGCGGCGGTCGTTGATGCGCACCGTAAAGCCGGAGAAGCCCAGCTTTGCCAGCATGCCGGTCGTGGCCAGGATGAGCTCCGTCTCCGCCAGCGGGGAGGGATCGCCCAGGATGTCGATGTCGCACTGATAGAACTGGCGGAAGCGCCCGCGCTGCGGACGGTCCGCGCGCCACACCGGCCCGATCTGCAGGGCCTTGAAGGGCTTGGGCAGGGATCCGGCGTTGTTCGCGTAGTAGCGCGCCAGCGGGAGGGTCAGGTCATAGCGGAGGCCGGAATCCACCAGGTCCGCCTCTTCCTTCGCCTCCTCCAGGCGGAGCTTTTCTCCGCGCTTTAAGATCTTGAAAATGAGTTTCTCGTTCTCTCCGCCCTGTTTGCTCTGGAGGTTTTCGATGTGCTCCACGCAGGGCGTTTCCACCGGGGTGAAGCCAAAGGTCTTGTACGTCTGCTTCACGAGTCCGATGCAGTAGTCCCGGATCTCCATCTCCCGGGGCAGGATATCCTTCATGCCCGTGACGGGCTTTCTTGCAAATGCCATAATGTTTTCCTCTTTTCCTGTCCTTTTATCGTACCACAAAGGACGGTATCGGGCAATGTTCCGATAGGGAATGGATGAGGTGCCCGTTATTCCTCAAAATCCTCCTGCGGCTCCGTCGCCGCCGCGCCGGGATCTCCCTCAAGAAGCTGCCGCTTCCGTTCGACCATTTCGTCAATGCGGGCGATGTAGCTCTCCGGCTCCTTGACGTTGCCGGTCCGCGCGATCCGGCCGCCCGGGAAGAGCACCTTGGTGACGGCGCCCGCGCCGGCTGCGGCAATGGTCTGGACTTCCTCCATGATCAGGATGTTGTACACGCCCTCTTTCCCGGGCGCGGCAAAGCCGACGTTCTCGAGATTGCCCGCCATGTTCTTCTGGCGGTAGAGGTAGTACGGAAGGAGCCCCATCGCACGGCAGGCAGCGGCGGCCTCGTCCATCGAGGCCTCGCTCATGTCGCGCTCGTAATCGGCAAAGTCCGTGCTCTCCGTGCTCATGCGCGCGGCCCGCTTGATGGCCAGGGTGTGCACCGTCACGGAGTCGGGACCGAGGGCCCGGATCTCCTCCATCGTGCGGGCCACGTCCGCGGCGGTCTCGCCCGGCAGCCCCACGATGAGGTCCATGTTGATGTTGTCAAAGCCGGCCTCCCGCGCCATATGGAAGGCGCGGCGCACGTCGTCCACCGTGTGGCGGCGGCCGATCAGCCGCAGAGTCTCTTCCTTCATGGTCTGCGGGTTGACCGAGATGCGCGTGACCGGATGGCGTCTTAACGCGGCCAGTTTTTCCGGCGTGATGCTGTCCGGGCGCCCGGCCTCCACCGTCCACTCGAGAAGCGAGGAGGTGTCGAAGCGCTCCTCCATGAAGCCCAGCAGGCGGTCCAGCTGGTCCGGTGACAGGCTGGTGGGCGTCCCGCCCCCGAGATAGATCGTGGACAGACGCCGCCCGGACATGGCCTGCGCGAAATAGGCCAGTTCCTTCTCCAGGGCGTCCAGATATGCGTCCATGCGGCCCGCAAACTGCGCGGCCGGGTAGGACGGGAAGGAGCAGTAGGCGCAGCGCGTCGGACAGAACGGGATGCCCGCGTACAGGCTCCAGGCCTCCTGCGCGCCCGCGGCCAAGAGGAGGCGGCGCTCCACCTGGGCGATCTCCACCGCCAGGCGGGCTTTCTTTTCACTCATGCTGTAAGCGGCGATAAGGCGGCCCGGGATCTCCTCTGCGGCAGCGCCCTCCTGCAGCATCTCCATCGGGAGCTTGACCGGGCGGATGCCCGTCAGCGTTCCCCATGGCAGGGTCTTTCCGGTGACGCGGCTCAGCAGGTCGTAGAGCCCGCACTTGAGGGCGGTCTTGACGGCGCCCCGCCCGCCGGCGGGATCATACGCCCTGTCCTCGCGGTCCGCGAGAACGCCGGCCACGGCGGCCGCGGTGCAGATCTGTCCCGCATCGTCCCGGACCGCATGTTCCGGAGACCCGCCGAGAAAGAGATCCATCTCGACGCGGCATTCCCCGATGCGGATCTGCAGGACCCGCCGCTCTCCGGGGCCGAACAGCGCATGGAACGCCGCCTTCCCGTCTGCGGGCCCGCCTTCGGATTCGGAGGCTGCGGACGGATCGCCCCCGCCGGGCTGCGCGTCCCGCCTGGGACGTCTCTTCGGCCGCAGCATCTCTTCCTCCTGCGGGGGAAGAAGCACGAGCTCGCCCGGATAGAACGAGGTCAGGAGGCCGCGCGCGTCGTAGTCAAAACTTGAATTGTCGATATCCAGAATGGTCATTCGGTGCGCTCCACGAGATATCCGAAGGGATTGATATTCCGCTCCAGTTCCACGGTCGTCTCCGGTCCGTGTCCCGGCAGGCACACGGTGTCCTCCGGAAGCTCCGTGAGGAGCCGGACGACGGAGGCTTCGATCTGCGCACCGTTTCCGGTGGCCAGGTCCGTGCGGCCGAAGCTCCCGCGGAACAGGGTGTCGCCGCAGACCAGGACCTTGTCCTCCGGGAACCAGAAGCAGCAGCTCCCGGCCGTGTGGCCCGGCGTATGCAGAACGCGGAAGGAGAAATGCCCCATGGTGACGTCCTCGTCCGGCGTAAAGAAGCGGTCGGGGAGCACGCAGATCCGGGTGCGGCCGTAGCCCGCAGAGCAGTTTCCCTCCGGGTCGGACAGCAGGGCGCGCTCCGCGTCCAGCGCACACACCGGCACGGAGAGCAGGCCCGCCAGCTCCGGGGCGCACAGGATATGGTCAAAATGGCCGTGCGTCAGCAGGACGGCCAGGGGCTTTAAGCCCTGGTTCCGGACGAACTGTTCCAGGCGCACGGGATCGGTGTCGGCCGGGTCCACGATCAGGACCTCGCCCGCATCGTTCATCAGAAAATAGCAATTGGTGCCGAGACTTCCCACCACGGCTTTTGCGATCTTCATGGACCTTTCCCCCTCGTTTTTCCTTCGAAACAAAGCCATTAACTGTAATATTATAAGATAAACCCGGCGGAAAGACAATCCGCCGGGTGAAGAATTTGAAGAAAGAAAGCGGTAGAAAACCGCGAAAACCGCGCCGGCCGGGGCCGGAAAGCTGCGTCGGGCAGTCTTTCCGCGATCATTCGCCGGAACCGGGGACTACCCGGTCAGCCTTTCCGTCTCATTTCGATGTGCTCTATTCCCTTTCCACCTCGCGGTACGCCTCATACACCTCCCGCAGTACCTCCGGCGCCTCCTCCGGATCCACGCCCGTGTAACTCACGATGAACGTCCGCGGCGCGGACGCCGCAGACGCCGGGAGCGCAGCGCCGGGACCGGTCCGTGCGGCGTCTTCTCCCGCAGGGCCCCGGTCCGGCATTAGGACCAGCCGGATCCCGCGGCGCTCGAGCGCCGACGCAAAGGCCGCGTCGCTGCCGTGCAGATCCATCTGCAGCAGCAGGTGCAGGCCGGCGTTCTCGTTCACGACCCGGCTGACGCCGGCCAGCGGGCTCTCCCGCAGGGCCTCAAGGAGGGCGTCGCGCCGGTGCCGGTAATAGGTCCGCAGACGGTTGATGTGCTTCTCAAAGAAGCCGTCGCCGATGAACCGCGCCAGCGTGTGCTGCTCAAACGTCGATACCGTGCAGGCGTAGAAATCCAGCTGCCGGGCAAAGCGCTGCGCCAGCGGCTCCGGCAGCACCATGTAGCTGATGCGCACCGTGGCGGCCAGCTTGCGGTTGAAGGTGTTCAGGTAGATGACGCGGCTGTCGCGGTCGATGGAGAACAGCGGCTCAATGGGCCGGTGCGACAGTGCGAATTCACTCATGTAATCGTCCTCGATGATGTACCGGTCGCCCCCCAGCGCCCACTGCAGAAGTTCGTAACGGCGGGCGGCCGGCATCGTGATGCCGGTGGGGTACTGGTGCGACGGCGTGATGTGGACGATATCCACGCCCTGCGCCCGCAGCCGGTCCGGCCGGATGCCGGATTCGTCCAGGGCGATCTTCTCCGTCCGGACGCCGCAGGACTCGGAGATCCGCAGGATCTTCTGGTAGCCCGGCCACTCCACGCCGTAGGTTTTGTCGAAACCCAGCAGCTGAATCAGCAGGCCGTACAGGTATTCCGTCCCGGCGCCGACCACGATTCGGTGCGGGCTGACGCGCAGACCCGCGTACTCATACAGATGGCGGGCGATGGCCTCCCGCAGCGGAAGGATCCCGTTCGCCGGCGACGTCTGCAGCAGAGCCTCGCGCTGCTCGGTCAGCAGAGAGCGCGTGATCCGCGCCCAGACCGAGAACGGAAAAATCTCCGAGGGAGTACGGGACGCGGACAGGTCATAGCGCCAAAGCGGCCTGGCAGGAGCGTCTTCCGCTGCTGCGGACCGCACAGGGCCTTCCTCAGACGCGGAGACCTGCCCCGCGCCGATCCCTGCCTCACGGATTTCGGAAGGCTTCTGTCCAACGCTGCTCCCAGAATCCCGGGCCAGGGTGATCTGCTGCCCCGCGGTGCTCTCCCCCTCCCGGGCCGCGTCCGGTTCTTCCGCGAGGGCAGACGCCCGTCCGTCTCTGGGCAGGGACGCCGCAAAATACCCGACCCGCGGCCGGGCTTCCAGGAAACCCTCGCTGACCAGCTGGTCGTAGGCCCCCTCCACGGTGACAACGCTGACGTTCAGCTGCCTGGCGAGCGCCCGCTTGGAGGGAAGCTTGTCGCCGGCCGCCAGGCGGCCGGCCAGGATATCGGTCCGGATGAAGCGGTAGAGCTGCTGGTACAGCGGCTCGGCTCCAGAAAAAGGATAGGTGAGCATGTCTTCACTCCTCGCACGGGCTGCGGCGCAGGCCTCTCCGGCGCAGCCGCAGCCTTGTCAGTGCCTGCAGCCGCGGGTGTGTCCGACTTCCCGGCTGCCGTCTGATCTGACCTTATAAAAATCTTCGAATCTGGACATTTCCATATGGTCACTTTTGAGTATAATCGGTCTCATCCGGGGTGTCAACGGCCGTCCGCCGCTGCGCCTCACCGGCGCGGGACCTGCCGCGGACCGCATCGCCGCTCCGCAGGGCGCCTCCCGCGACCGCAAATTCCAGAAAGAAAGAAGGGCTTCTCATGAAACGAGTACTGACCGTACAGGATATTTCCTGCCTGGGCAAATGTTCCCTGACCGTCGCCCTCCCCGTGATCTCCGCCATGGGCGTGGAGACCGTGATCCTGCCCACCGCCGTCCTGTCCACCCACACGCTGTTTCCTGGCTTTACGTACAAGGATCTCAGCGACCAGATCGAGCCCATCACGGCCCACTGGCAGGCGCAGGGCGCCGGCTTTGACGCGATCTACACCGGCTATCTGGGCACCGTCACGCAGATCGAGCAGATGAAGGATCTCTTCCGGACCTTCAGGACCCCGGACAACCTGATCTTCATCGACCCGGTCATGGCGGACAATGGCAAGCTCTACGCGAACTTCGACGAAGCGTACGTCCGCGCCAACGCGGGCCTGTGCGCGCAGGCGGACATCATCGTCCCCAACATCACCGAGGCCTGCCTGATGACGGAGACCGAATACCGCACGGAATACGACAAGACCTACATCGACACCCTGCTGCACCGTCTCGCCCTCCTGGGCGCGAAGACCGTGGTCCTGACCGGCGTCTCCTTCTCCGAGGGGAAGACCGGCGTGGCCGGCCTGGACACATCCTCCGGGGAGACCACCGTCTACCAGAACGACCTGGTGAACGCCTCCTACCACGGCACCGGAGACCTGTTCTCCAGCGTCTGCGTGGGCGCCATGATGCGGGGCCGCACCTGGCCGCAGGCCATGCAGCTGGCCGCGGACTACGTTGCCCTGACCATCCGCGCAACCCTCGAAGACCCGAAGAAGCCGTGGTACGGCGTGAACTTCGAGGAGACCCTGCCGGTGCTGATGGAGATGCTGAAAGAAGAAACGAAGGCCTGAGACGGATCCCCGCCGGGAATCCCGGCTGCGGGAAACACAGAAAGAGGGAAACAAGGCCTGAGGCTGATCCCCGGCCGAACATGCGCGGCCGAGGCACGCACAGAAAAAGATCGGAGCGAGACATGATCGTCAATGAACCGGCCGTGAGGGCCATTCTGGAAGAGGTGCGTCCGGCCCGCCTGGTCGCCGCCACCAAATACGTCGATGCGGACCAGCTTCCGCTCCTGGAGGCCTGCGGCGTCACCGTATTCGGGGAAAACCGCGTGCAGGCGTTTCTGGACAAGTACGAAGCCTATCACGGAAACGCGGAGTGGCACTTTATCGGGACCCTGCAGACGAACAAGGTCAAATACATCATCGACAAGGTCTCCCTGATCCATTCCGTGAACAGCTATGCGCTGGTGGACGAGATCGAAAAGCGGGCCGCCGCCCACGGTCTCGTCATGGATATCCTCCTGGAGGTCAACATCGCCCACGAGGCCAGCAAGCAGGGCTTCGACGACGCGCAGATCGAGGAGATGATGGCCTACCTTGCGGACAAGCCCCACGTACACGTCCGGGGCCTCATGATGATGGCGCCCCTGGGCGAGGAGGCGCGCCCGTGGTTTCACAAAACCCGGGAGCTTTTGGACCGCCTGCAGAAGGAATGGCCGCAGTACGACCTCACAGAACTCTCGATGGGCATGAGCGAGGACTATCCCGACGCGCTCGCGGAGGGCAGCACGATGGTGCGCATCGGCCGGGCCCTGTTCCAGGACTGAGCCGCAGAATTCCAAACAACACAAAAAACGATCCGGTCTGTTCCCGGATCGTTTTTTCGTTTTCAAAAATGTCTTATCCTCTCGTCCGCTTCACGTCCTTCACGCCGTCGATCTGGCGGAGCTTTTCCGAAACGGCCAGCACCTCGCTGATGCCGGGGACATTAAAGCTCATGGTCACGGTCGCGACGCCCTGCTTGGACACGCGCGATTCCAGGGAGTTGATGTTGATCTGCTTCTCCGTCATCACCCTGGCGATATCCACCAGCATGCCGGTGCGGTCCGTGCAGTAGATGGTGATCTCCGTGGAGTAGCCGTCGGAGCTGATGGCCTGCGCGCCGTCCTGCCACTGGGCCTCGATCAGGCGCCCGCGCTCGTAGGCGGGGAGGGAGAGCATGTTCACGCAGTCGGTCCGGTGGATGGAGATCCCGCGGCCGCGGGTCACAAAGCCCACGATCTCGTCCCCGGGAACGGGGTTGCAGCAGTGCGAGAAGCGCACGGCCAGGTCGTCGATGCCCTTGACCACGATGCCGTTCTTGCCGTGCTGGACGGTCACCTTGCCGCGCCCGACTTCGGTCGCCTTGATGATCTCCTCGTCGGTGACCTCACGCTTGTGCTTCTTGTCGTACTCCTCCTGGAGCTTGTTGACCACCTGGCCCTCGGTCAGGCCGCCGTGGCCGATCGCGGCCAGGATCGCGTCCCAGTCGCGGAAGCCGTATTTTTTTAAGACCTTCGCCTGGAACTCCGGTCTGGAGATGTCCGAGAGGACGATGCCCTTGCTCTTCGCGTAGGCCGCCACGGCGTCCTTGCCGCGGGAGATATTCTCTTCCTTGTACTGGCTCTTGAACCACTGGTTGATCTTGTTGCGCGCCTGGGTGCTGCGCACCACATTCAGCCAGTCGCGGCTCGGCCCCTTGGAGTTCTGCGAGGTGATGATCTCCACGCGGTCGCCGTTCTGGATCCGGTAGTCGATCGGGACCAGCTTTTCGTTGACGCGGGCGCCCACCATGCGGTTGCCCACCGCGCTGTGCACGCTGTAGGCGAAGTCCACGGGGGTGGACCCGGCCGGCAGGCTCTTGACGTCGCCGGTGGGCGTGAAGCAGTACACGTTTTCCGAGAACAGATCCAGGTCGTTCTTGATGGAACTCATGAACTCCTGGTTGTCGGACATGTCCCTCTGCCACTCGAGAATCTGGCGCAGCCAGGCGAGCTTCTCTTCCTCGCTGTCGGTGCCGGTGCGCCCCTCCTTGTACTTCCAGTGCGCCGCGATACCGTATTCAGCGGTGCGGTGCATGTCGTACGTGCGGATCTGGATCTCGAAGGGCTCGCCCGTACCGGAGATCACGGTGGTGTGAAGGCTCTGGTACATGTTGGGCTTGGGCATCGCGATGTAGTCTTTGAACCGCCCCGGGATGGGCTTGTACATCTCGTGGATGGTGCCCAGCGCGGCGTAGCAGTCCTTCACGGTATCCACGAGGATGCGGACCGCGAACAGGTCGTAGATCTGGTCCAGCGTCTTGTGCTGGTTGACCATCTTCTTGTAGATGCTGAAGAAATGCTTGACGCGGCCGACCACCTTGCAGGAGATCTCCGCGGTGTGCATGTGGTCCTCGACCTCTTTGGTGATCCGCTCGACAAAGACCTCGCGGTCCGCCATGCGGCGCTCCACCTGCTCGGACAGGTCCTTGTAGACCTCCGGCTCCAGGATGCGCAGGGACAGATCGTCCAGTTCCACCTTGATTTTGCTGATACCGAGGCGGTGGGCGATGGGTGAATAAATGTCCATCGTCTCGCGCGCCTTCTCGATCTGCTTTTCCGGAGACCAGTACTCCGCGGTGCGCATGTTGTGCAGACGATCGGCCAGCTTGATGATGATCACGCGGATGTCGCGCGCCATGGCCAGGAACATCTTGCGCAGGTTCTCGGCCTGGACCTCGACCTTGTCCTTCTCCCAGCTGATCTGTGTCAGCTTGGTGACGCCGTCCACCAGGGCGGCCACCTCGTCGCCGAACTCCCTCCGGACGTCGTCCAGGCTGATGCGCGTGTCCTCCACGACGTCGTGAAGCAGACCCGCGACGATGGTCTCCTTGTCCATCTCCAGTTCGGCCAGGATCTGGGCCACCATCAGCGGGTGCGCGATATACGGCTCGCCGGAGCGGCGCTTCTGATCCGCGTGCGCCTCCTCCGCCAGCCGGAAGGCTTTCTCTATTTGTGAAACGTCGTCCGACGGGTGATAGCGCCGGACGCGCTCGATGAGCCCGTCAAAGAGCTCCTGCGGCGTTTTCCACTGTTCCATCGCTTTTCCTCCGGAACGGATTCTACCCCATGATAAGTTTTTGATTCTAATATTATATAGACCAATGGTAAAAAAAGCAAGGAAAAAGCCCCGCCGCATCTGCGGCAGGGCTGAATGTGCCGGAGGGAAACAGGGCAGTCAGATGATCCGGCACCCGGTCGAAAATCACGCCTCATGAAAAACATGCTCTCCCGGACCCACGGTCTCTCTCGTGCCCCCGGGCAGGACCACGTCCGCGGTGCAGTTCGCGGGGACGGTCACGGTGCAGACGGTCTCCCCATCCCTCTTCTCCCAGCCGCTCTCCACCACGCCGAACACGCTGTTGTATCGCGCCTTCGCGTAAGTAAAGGTCCCGCCGGGCAGGGGTGCAATGGCAAAGCGGTTTTCTCCGGCAACGCGGATGCCGCATATGCCCTCAAACAGCCACTGGACCACGGCGCCCTTGGAGTAGTGATTCAGGCTCGCGACCTCGCCCTGGGAGGCCGGTCCCTCCCAGCTCTCCCAGATGGTCGTCGCACCGTTTTTGGGCATGGAGAGCCATCCGGGGATCTCTTCGTTTTCCAGAAGCCGGTAGGCCGCGTCCGGATCATACGAAGACAGGACGTCCAGAATCAGGGGCGTGGACAAGAAGCCCGTGCCCAGTCTCCAGCCGTAATTCTCCAGAGCCCGAATCAGGCGCTCCTTCGCAAAGGCGGCCTGCTCTTCGGTCAGAAGGCCGAGAGCCAGGGGACGAACCAGCTGAGCCTGACGGTCCGTATTCAGGCCGTATTTTCCGCCGGAGACCAGCTCCTGATAGGTCTTTTTGCAGCCCTCGGACGTTTTCGCAAATTCCGCCGCGTCCTCCGGATGATCCAGGTGCAGGGCGATCTCGCTCATCAAACCCAGAACATAGGCCGTATAGGCCGTGGAGACCTCCGGATGCGGGGCCACGAAATCCTGCCACCGGAAACCGCCGTCCACGTCCACGGGCTCGGCCCACTCGCCGTAGCTCTGGCCGGTATTCACCAGATACTTTTGCGCCTCTTTGGAGAGCCTGATGTGCTCCGCAAAAGGAAACATGGTCTTTCCGCAGCGCCGTTCCATGAAACGGGCGTACTTTGCCATGCCATCATAAAACTCACGCAGAAGGCTGTCATCGCCGAAGAGTTTCCAGAAGCGGTACGGGATCAGGACCCCCACATCAGACCAGCCCACGGACCCGTTCATGGTGCGCATGTAGAAGTCCGCGCCGCCCTCCGGGGCGATGTGCGGAAGTCTGCCGCTCTTTTCCTGCCAGTCGAACACGTCGTGCATGTACTTGCGGGAGAAAGCCGCGAAATCAAAGAGGATTCCCGCGCTCTCAAAAAAGATCTGCGCGTCACCGGTCCAGCCGTGGCGCTCGCGGGTCGGGCAGTCGGTCGGGATGTCCAGATGGTTGCCTTTAGCAGACCAGACTGTGGCGTCAAAGAATTTGTTCAGGAGTTCCCCTGAACTCGTGAACCACCCGGTCTGCTCCAGGTCGGAATAGACCGCGACGGCCGTGAAGTCTTCCGGAACAAAAGGCACGTCGGTCTCCACCAGCGCATACTGAAAACCAAAGACAGCAAACGCGGTCTTATACTCGTTCTGCCCCTCCCTGCAGAAGTATTCCACCTGCTGCAGGGGAGAAATATGCCCGTTTCGCTCGGTCTGGATGTTCTTCTGAGTGAACTCACCGTCCGCGCCCACCAGCTCGCCCATACGCAGGAAGATCCGCTGTCCCTCATGGGCGTTCAGCTTAAAGGAGATCCAGCCGGCGATGTTCTGTCCGAAGTCCAGCACTTTCCTGCCGGAAGGCGTGACGATAAGTGTGGGCGAGAATCTCTCATGCTCCGTGACCGGGACGTTGTTGGAAGCGGCGGGAACGACGGGGTGCTTCGTGACTTTCGCTTTCCTGTCGTATGAAGGCGTGCGGAAGGCTTCCACGATCTCTCCGTCCTGGTTGTCCGCGAAGCGGACGGGACCGTCATTGGACCAATCCCAGCGCCCGTCCGTCACGAGGCGGCGCTTCTCCCCATCCGCGTAAACGACTTCCAGCTGGGCAAGGAATTTGGTCTCGGTGCCGTACTGGCTGCGGATGCCCATCGCACCACAGGAGCCCCGGTACCAGCCGTCGGCCAGCTGCACCGTCAGCTCGTTCTCACCCTCGTGAAGCATGCCGGTCACATCATAGGTCTGGTACTGGACGCGCTTCCGATAATCCGTGTGGCCCGGAGCCATGCAGAAGTTCCCGACCTTCTCCCCGCCCAGACGCGCCTCGTACAGGCCGCACGCGGTGATGTAGAGCCGGGCCTTCGACACCTCTTTTTTGACCGTGAACCTCCTGCGAAAGCAGTCTGCGGGACAGCGGTCCTTTTTATTCACATGATAGTTCCCGGTGATCCATTCAGCCTTCCAGTCGGAGGGCCTTAGGAGCCCCATCTCGAAGTGGGCCTCGTTCCACTCCCCGGGCACACCGTTCTCGTCCCAGAGGCGGACTTTCCAGACCACCTCTTCGCGGCTCACCAGTTCCAGAGGGTAGACCGCATACATGGAAGAGGACTCCGTCTTCCCGCTGTCCCAGCCCTGCGTGACGATCTGATACGCCGTCTGGCGCAGACCGCCTTCGCAGTTCCACTGAAGGCGCGGAGCCTGCATGTCGATCCCCATGGGGTCCTTCAGGTATTCACAACGCAGACGAATCGCTCTCATTTCAAATCCCTCCGGAATTCCGCCGTGGCAGATATGTCCCGCACGGCGGCTCTTTCTGATCGGTTCAGAACTGTTTCTTCTCAGAATCTCAGTTCTTCTTCGCCAGCCTGCGCGCCATCAGGACCACGCGGGTCGCGTTCGCCTCCAGCTGCGCGCGGGAGACCGTCCCGTCCCCGATGCCCTTCATCAGCTGCTCATAGTCGCCCTTTCCGCCCGGCATGGTGATGTCTCCGCCCGCGGCCGCGGTGCGCGCGGCGTTCGGGCCGGCGTACTTGTTCTTCTTTCCGTACATCACACCGATGATCCAGTCGGTCATCACGATACCCTCAAAACCGAACTCCGCGCGCAGGATGTCTTCGATCAGGCCGCGGTGTTCCGAGGTATGCACGCCGTTCAGCAGGTTGTAGGACGTCATCACGGCATGGGGCTGGCTCTCGCGCACGGCGATGCCGAAGCCGCGCAGGTAGATCTCGCGCATGGCGCACTCGCTCACCTGACTGTTCGAATTATAGCGGTTGGTCTCCTGATTGTTGCCCGCGAAATGCTTGACCGTCGTGCCGCAGCCGGGATGTTTCTGCACGCCGCGGGTGATCGCGGCGGCCATCTTTCCGGCGATCAGGGGATCTTCGGAGAAGTACTCGAAGTTGCGGCCGCAGCGGATGTCGCGGTGGATGTTGAGAGCCGGCGCGAGCCACAGATGCACGCCGAAGCGCACCATCTCGTCCCCCACCAGATCGCCGCAGGTCTCGGCCGCCTCGACGTCCCAGCTCTGTGCGATGGCCGTGCTGATCGGGATGGCCGTGCAGTACTGCTCGTGCAGCTCGCCTTTGGGTATCTTGCGGCCCATGGCCTTCATGGCAAGGGCCGCCGGCGCAGGCATCAGGTCCATCATGCTCTCCGGCATACCGCCTCCGATGCTGTGGATCTTTCCCTTTTCATCCATGACGTACTCGCGGGAAAGACGAAGGCCCGCCGGGCCGTCCGCCATCACCAGGACCGGGACGCCCTTGTCCTTCAGAACACCGGCAGTCTCGCCCGCGGCTCCCGCCACGGACTTTGAGGCATTTCCGATCACGCTGGCGATGCCGCCCTTCGGATCAAAGGCACCGATGCCGAACAGGGCCAGGGTCTTGTCGCTCCACTTCGCGACCTGAGGGTCGATACAGGCCGGGACATCATAGATGGTCTCTTCCTTCTGCATGGAAGAAGCGTTTACAGTAAGTACCGGAATCCCCACCGCGACCTCGGAGACCGCGTAGACAACGGGTTTCCAGTCCTCGAAATCGGGCTGTCCCAGGCAGTTCCTTCCGGTGCGCACCACGGCGCCCTCGGCGAGGCGCAGGACGGCCGCGGGTGCGGTGTCCGCGGAGGATGTGCCCACGCGCAGGACATAGTCTCCGGCCTCCAGGATCCAGGAGGCAGTCTCCGCGTCGTAGGAAGCAAGATCCCTGAGATCAAAAGTCAGAGTCACGGTTTCTTCTTCTCCGGGAGCAAGTTCTCTGCTCTTCGCGAACGCAGCCAGTGTCTGATACGGCTGGTCCAGCTTTCCCTGCGGCACGGAGACGTAGGCCTGCACCACCTCACGGCCGGCGAAGCTCCCGGTGTTTCTCACCAGGGCGCGCACGGTCACGGCTCCGGCTGCCTCCGACGCGCCCAGGGTGCGCACCTCAAAAGTGGTGTAGCCAAGTCCGAATCCGAAGGGGAAAAGAGGAGGCTTGCCCACCGTGTCGAAATAGCGGTAACCCACATAGATTCCCTCGTTGTAGCGGGTGTCGTCCCTGTCGCCGAAATCTCCCACGGTGGGGTAATCCGCCCAGGCGCTCCAGGTGGTGGCGAGCTTTCCGGCGGGATAACTCCTGCCGAGCACGATGTCCGCGAGGATGTGGCCGGTCTCCGCCCCCAGCTGGGAGAGCAGCAGGATGTTGCTCACGTCAGCCACGGGGGAGAGATCCACCACGCCGCCCACGTTGAGCACCAGAAGAAAATTGTCGTACTTCTCATCCAGACGGCGGATATCGCGCTTCTCCGTCTCGGTCAGGATAATATCTCCCGGAAGAGCGGTGCGGTCGGAGCCCTCGCCGGAAATACGGGACAGCACGTAGATTGCGGTGTCGCCCTCGCCGTCCAGCGGGAGCCTGTAGTCGGGTTCCGGCATCACGGCGCCCATGTTCTCCAGAATGGCCAAGGTATGGTGCTCGCGTGCCTTGCGCTTGAGCTCGCGGATGAAGGCCTCCTTCGCGGCGATGCGCACATCCTCGTACGCGTCCAGCCAGGCCTTCGTGGTCACAATAAAGCCCGCGGCCTCCAGGCCTTCCTCGATGCTGGTGACGCGTCGGGTGTTCACCTCGCCGGAGCCGGTGCCTCCGCGCACGGTGCGGCGCGCGCCGCTGCCGTAGAGGGCCAGCTTTCCGGGTGCGCTCAAAGGGAAGCCCCCGTCGTTTTTCAGCAGCACGGTGCATTCCGCGCCGATTCTTCGCACAAGTTCGCTGTGTTCTTTTTCATAGGCGTTCATGTCCGATCCTCCGTTATTCCTGTGTTCCTTCCGGCTGTCCCGGTCCTTCCTGCGCATCCGCCATTCCGGACCCTTCGCGCGCCGCCTCTCCTGTCTGAATTCCCTCGCGGCGCGCCTTGATCTCCGCCTGCTCCCGGGGGAGGTTTTTTTCCACCCTGAGGAAAAACAGGATGATCACCAACGCGATGCCGGTAAAGACCTCCAACCCCACAAATGCAAAGGAAATGACCCAGTTGACAGCTCCCGGCTGGGCGAGCGCGACGGTCAGAGCGCCGTCCGCGGCGGGTTTCAGGCTCTCCAGGGCCACCTGGGCGGTCCATCCTTTTTCCGCGAGCCGGGCAGCGGCATCGGATATCCCGGAAGCCGTGAAAGGTGCGATGTAGCCGGCCCTGGCCAGCATCCAGCTGAACACACCTGTCATGATGCCCACCATGGCAACGGCAATGATATTATATACCGACATGGCCGCGCCGTCGATGCGCAGATCGTTTTTCCATTCCATATGATCCAGACAATCTGCGAACAGAGCCATAAACACATAGGCGCAGGGCAGTCCGCCGATATTTTTGATGAACTGACCGACAAGAACGATCACCAGGCTGTGCGGGAACATCCAGCAGATCAGTGAGCCCAGGGCGTAGAGCACAAAGCCTGCCATGGTAACGTTCCGTTTCCCGAATTTCTTTGCGAGGGGCCAGACGGCAAAGATGCCGACACCCATCGGGATCCCGCCGATCACAGAGACCAGCATCTGCGTGATTCCGTCGTTATAGGTGCCGAGAACATAATTGCAGTAATATACCAGGCCCAGATTTTTGAGCGTCGTGCCGACGGTATAGATCAAAAAATAGACGTACATCAGCACCATGTATCTGTCCGTGAACAGGATCCGGAACTGATCTCTGATGCTGAGTGCACTCTTCTCCCTGCCGGACTCTTCTTCGGTCAGGCGCTCTTTCGTGAAGAAATACTCCAGCAATGTCAGGGGCAGAGCAAGGATGGACAGGATGCACATCAGCGTGATCCACTTGCTCTTATCAACGCCGATAGCGGGCATGATGACCGTCGGAAAAAGCAGCGCCACCAGAATACCGCTCATCATGATAGTCGTGATCTGATTGAAAACACTCAGACCTCCGCGATCTGTACCGTTGCGCGTGGACAGCGGCACCATCAGGCCGTGGCTCATGTTGTAAATAGTGTAAGAAAACGAATAGAAAAGATTGTAGGAAAGCATGACCCACACGGCCTTGACCGCGTCACTGCTTTCCGGCACCGTGAAAAGAAGGATGCCCGTGACCGGGACGAGAAAGGCGGACAGAAACAGCCAGGGACGCGCCTTGCCTTCCTTGGTCCTGGTGCGGTCGATGACCTGTCCCATGATGATGTTGGTGAAGGCATCGATGATTTTGGAAACGATCGGGAAGATCGTCAGAAAGGCGCCGCCCCACAGAGGGGTGAGGTTGAGAACATCCGTGTAGAAGACGATCAGGTAAGTCGCCAGGACCGCGTTGAGGAGCAGGGCGCCGGCCGGACCGACCAGATAACCGAGCCATTTTTCTTTCTTGGTGACCTCGGGCGACTTGACCAGACTTGCGGGCAGTTTCATGTGTGGGATCCTCCGAAAAAGGAACGATATGACACTCGAACACAGGGCTTCTTTCACATACACTATACCAAACCGGAAAACAGACGTATTGCATTATTGTTAGATTATTAGTATGATCGTAATGAAATCATGAAAAGGTGCCTTGCCAATGAAAGAAGAATACCTTGCCCGTTCGATCATGCATCTCTCCGGGATTCCTGTGCGGATATACCGGGGCGAAGAACAGCTCTGCGTCTGTTTCCCGGCCCCCCTGCCGAGAGATCCTTTCGTGCTCTGCCGTGACGATGTTTTTGCCCTGCCGGAGCATGTAGGGTACTACGCAACGCCCCTTTTTCACTATTACGGCGTTTTGAACACCGGTGAATTCCGTCTCGTGATCGGCCCCACCTCCCAGATCATGGCGGACGAGCAAAAGCTCCGCGAACTCGCGTTTCAGCTGGATGTGCCGCAGGAAGAGATCCCCGACTTTGTCGAAGGCATGAACGCGATTCTGCGCCTGCCGGTCGAGACGCTCCTGCAGATGCTTTGCACGCTCAATTATTTCCTGAACGGGGAAGAGACGCTGGAGCTGTCGGATCTTGCCATCCACGAGGCGGAGCAGACGCTTATCAAGACCGGCGTGGAGCGTCGCCGCACGACCCGCGTCTATGAGAATGTCGCCGCGGAAACGCAGGAGCACAATACTCTGGCCATCGAAGAGGCTCTCATGAGCATCGTTCGGCGCGGTGATTCCGACATGCTGAGGCGCTGGCTTTCCTCCGCGCCGGCTGTGCACGGCGGCACCATTGCCGGGGATCAGCTTCGACAGCTTCGAAACACCTTCATCGTCACGGCCACCCTGGCCTCCCGCGCCGCCATCCGGGGCGGAATGCGTCAGGACGACGCTTTTTCTCTCTCCGATGCCTACATCCGCCGCGTCGAATTGCTGACGAGTCACAGCAAGATTCAGAACCTGCAGTATCACATGCTGGTGGAATTCACGGAACAGGTGGAGAAGCTGCACCGGGGAAAGCACACCACCAGGCTCTCCCTGGACGTGGCAAATTACGTTCGTCATCATTTATCCGAGCCAATTCGGGTCGAGGCGATGGCCGCGGAGCTCTATATCAGCCGCCCTTACCTCTCAGACAAGTTTCGCAGAGAAACCGGTCAGACTCTGACCGACTACATTCTCGAAGAAAAAACGGAGGAGGCAAAACGTCTCCTTCGCTACTCAGACCGGTCCGCCGCAGCCATCGGCACCTATCTGGGATTTTCCTCGCACGGTCATTTCACACGGGTCTTCAAGAAATACGCCGGGATCACGCCCGGCGAATACCGCGCACATCTGGCGGACCGTGACGCATGATCATCAACCCACAGCTGCAAGAACAAAAAAAGGCGGCGCATCCGGAATGGATGCGCCGCCTTTCCTGCCTGATTTCAAAATCTCTCCAGTTTCCGGAAGACCTCGTACATGTTCTCCGGCACCTGTTTCTGCATGGCCAGGGCCTCGTCGATGTCGAAGTCCGTGAACTCGCCCTGCTTATAGGCGACGACGCGGTTGGACCCGCCGGCCAGCAGGATTTCCACCGCCCTGGCGCCCATCATCGTGGCGTACACGCGGTCCTTGCAGGTGGGGGAGCCGCCCCTCTGCATATGGCCCAGGATGGTGGCGCGGGTCTCGATGCCCGTCGCGGCCTCCACGCGCTTGGCCATGGACGCGGAATGGCCGATGCCCTCCGCATTGACGATGATGTGATGGCGCTTGCCGAGCTTGCGGTGGATGATGATGCGGTTGACAAGCTCCTGCTCATCCCCGTCGTACTTCTCCGGGAACAGGATGTCCTCCGCGCCGTTGGCCAGGCCGCACCACATGGCGATAAAGCCCGCGTGACGGCCCATCACCTCGATGATGGAGCAGCGCTCGTGGGACGTGGAGGTGTCGCGCACCTTGTCGATGGCCTCCATCGCGGTGTTGACCGCGGTATCAAAGCCGATGGTGTATTCCGTGCAGGCGATGTCGAGGTCGATGGTCCCGGGCACGCCCACGGTGTTGATGCCCTGCTTCGCGAGCGCCTGGGCGCCGCGGAAGGAGCCGTCTCCGCCGATGACCACCAGGCCGTCGATCCCGTGCTTGCGGCAGATATCGGCCGCCTTCTTCTGGACTTCCACGTCCAGGAACTCCGGGCAGCGCGCCGTGTAGAGGATGGTGCCGCCTCTGGCAATGATGTCCGACACGGAATGGGTCTCCATATCGAAGATCTCCTCCTTGAGAAGGCCCGCGTAGCCGCGGCGGATTCCCTTGACCTTCAGGCCCTGGTACAGAGCCGTGCGCACCACCGCGCGGATGGCCGCGTTCATGCCGGGCGCGTCTCCGCCGCTGGTCAGAACGCCGATGGTCTCGATCTTACCCATGCTGCAACCTCCCTGCCCGGGAAACGCCGGGCATAAATGTCCAAAAAAGATACAGAAATTTTATCGCCTTTTATCCGTGAAATCAATCCCCTTTTGCACCACCGCGGCGCCGCCGGGGCCCGTGAAGGCCTCCATCCGGCAGACCAGCGCCTCTCCCGCGTCGACCCCGTAGGCGGCGGGAAGGCGGCGCATCTGACGGCCCTGCTCCACGTAGATGACCACGCGGTCGGTCCCGTCGGAATCCGCGATCGCGGCGTACACTTCCTGCTCCGCGGCCTTCCAGGCGTCCATCGTCGGGAAGCGGAGCCAGAGCTCCTGCGGGGCCTCGGAGAACCGGGCCGCGGCCGACAGGATCAGCTTGCCCTGGGCCTCCTCCTCCGCGGAGACTCTGCCGCGCAGGAAGACCTTCTCCTCCGGGCGAAGGATATCGCCGTATTTCTCGAGGTCGCGGGGGAAGACCAGGGACTCCACAGTCCCCTCCATATCCTCCACCGTGAGGAAGGCCATCATGCCGCCGCTCTTGGTGCTCTTGAGCTTCTTCTCCGCAATGATGCCGCCGATGACGACCTCCTGGCCGTCCTTCAGGCGCGGCTCCTCCCCCTCCTCCGGGGGCAGGAAATCCAGGCTGTAGGCGGTCACGCTCTTTTTGATGCGCTCCGCGTCCTGCTCCAGCGGGTGGCCGGAGATGTACAGGCCCAGGACTTCCTTCTCAAAGGCCAGGATCTGCCACTTGTCGAACTCTCCCGCCTTGGGAAGAACGTCCTCGAAGGCGGTCTTCTCTTCTTCTCCCGCAAGGTCAAACAGAGACATCTGGCCGGTGATCAGGGTCTTCTGCTCGTGGTTCCTATGGTCCAGGATCTCCGGGATGGCCAGGATCTTCTCGCGCCGCGTCCCGGGCAGGCAGTCCAGGGCGCCGGCCTTGACGAAGCTCTCCAGCTTGCCGCGGTTCATCTCCTTGCCGGAGAGGCGATAGATGAGGTCGCGCAGGTTCCGGTAGGGGCCGTTCTCCTCGCGTTCCTCCACCAGGGTCTCCACCACGCTGCGCCCGACGCCCTTGATGGCGCACAGGCTGTAGTGGATGCCCTCCTCAGAAGCGGTGAAGCCCGTGCCTCCCTCGTTCACGTCGGGGGGCAGGATGCGGATCCCCATCTGGCGGCAGACCAGGATGTATTCCGAGACCTTGGAGATGTTTTCGAGGAAGGACGTCATGAGCGCGGCCATGAACTCCTTCGGGTAGTAGTATTTGAGCCAGGCCGTCTGGTAGGCCACCACGGCGTAGCAGGCGGCGTGGGACTTGTTGAAGGCGTACTTCGCGAAGTCGGTCATCTCGTCGTAGATCAGGTTGGCCGTGCTCTCCGGGATTCCGTTCGCGACGCACCCGGGCACGCCCGCGGCCGGATCTCCGTGCACGAAGGCCTCCCGCTCGCGCGCCATCACGTCCGCCTTCTTCTTGGACATGGCGCGGCGCAGAAGGTCGCTGCGCCCCAGGGTGTAGCCCGCGAGGTCGCGCACGATCTGCATGACCTGCTCCTGGTAGACGATGCAGCCGTAGGTGGGCCGCAGGATGCTCTCCAGCTGCGGGGCGTCGTAGGTGATATCCTCCGGCCGGTTCTTGCCCTTTAAGTACCGCGGGATAAAGTCCATGGGACCGGGGCGGTAGAGCGAAATTCCGGCGATGACGTCCTCGAGGCTCTGCGGCCGCAGCTCCTTCATGAAGTTCTTCATGCCGGCGCTTTCCAGCTGGAAAATGCCCTCCGTGTGGCCGCTGCCGATGTAGGCGAAGACCGCCGGGTCCGCGTAGTCCAGGGCGTCGATATCGATCTTCTTCCCGGCGCGCCGCGAGGCCGCCTCCGCCGCCTCCCGCACCACCGTGAGGGTGCGCAGGCCCAGGAAGTCCATCTTGAGCAGGCCCAGCTCCTCGAGCTGCGTCATCGTGTACTGGGTGGTGATGGCGCCGTCTCCGCCGCGGTTTAAGGGGACGTACTCGTCCACGGCCTTCTGGCTGATGACCACGCCCGCCGCGTGCATCGAGGTGTGGCGGGGCAGGCCTTCCAGGCGCAGGGCCATGTCGATGAGCTTCTTCCCCTGCGGATCGGAATCGTACAGGGCCTTGAGCTCCGGGTTCTTCTCCAGCGCCGCCGTGATCGTGATGCCCAGCTCGCTGGGGATCATCTTCGCGACGTTGTCGCAGTAGGCGTAGGGCAGGTCCATGACGCGCCCCACGTCTCGGATGACGCCGCGGGCCGCCATGGTGCCGAAGGTCACGATCTGGACCACCTGGTCCTTGCCGTACTTCTCGACCACGTAGTCGATAACCTCCTGCCGGCGCTCAAACTCGAAGTCCACGTCGATATCCGGCATGGAAACGCGCTCGGGGTTCAGAAAGCGCTCGAACAGGAGCTGGTAGCGCACCGGGTCGATGGTGGTGATGTCCAGCACGTAAGAGACGATGGAGCCCGCCGCGCTGCCGCGGCCCGGGCCCACGCTGATGCCGTGGTCCTTCGCGAATTTGATGAAATCCCAGACGATGAGGAAGTAGTCCACATACCCCATCTTCCGGATGGTGTCCAGCTCGTACCGCAGGCGGTCCCTCAGTTCCTGTCCGCCCTGCGGGTAGCGGCGCGCAAAGCCCTCCGCGCAGAGTTTTTCCAGATAGGTCTCCGAGGTATACCCCGCCGGCACGTCAAAGTGCGGGACCTTCTGCACGCCGAACTCGATCTCCACGTTGCAGCGCTCCGCGATCTCCTGCGTGCGGGAGACGGCCTCCTGCGCGTAGGGAAAAAGCTCGCGCATCTGCGCCTCGCTCTTTAAGAAATACTGGCCGCCCTCGTAGCGCATGCGGTCCTCGTCCTGCACCTTTTTACCGGTCTGAATGCAGAGCAGGAGGTCGTGCGCCTCCGCGTCGGTCTCGTAGATGTAGTGGACGTCGTTGGTGACGACCAGCGGGATGCCGGTCTCCTCCGACAGGCGCATCAGGCCCATGTTGACCGTCTTCTGCTCCGGAATCCCGTGGTCCTGCATCTCCAGGAAGAAGTTCCCCTCCCCGAAGATATCGCGGTAGCGCAGGGCGGCCTTTCTGGCCTCCTCGAAGAAGCCGCGCGCGACGTACTTCTGGACCTCTCCGGCCAGGCAGGCGGACAGGCAGATGATGCCCTCCGAGAACTCGCGCAGGACCTCGTAATCCACGCGGGGCCGGTAGTAAAAGCCGTCCACAAAGCCGCGGGAGACGATCTTCATGAGGTTGTGATAGCCGGTATCGTTTTCCGCCAGAAGGACGAGGTGGAAGTAGCGGTCCTCGTTCCGGCCGGGTTCGCGGTCGAAGCGCGAACCGGGCGCGACGTAGACCTCGCAGCCGATGATGGGCCGGATGCCCTCCTTCCGGCAGGCCTTGTAGAAATCGATCACACCGTACATGACGCCGTGGTCCGTGATCGCCAGGGAATCCATCCCCAGTTCCTTCGCGCGGTGTGCGATCTCGCTGATCCGGGAGGCCCCGTCCAGCAGGCTGTACTCCGTATGCACGTGCAGGTGTGTGAATGCCATGATGTTCTCTCCAGGTGCGGCCGGTTGCCGCAGTTATATTTTATCAGATTGACCGACAGTTTCCAACCACGAACCGGCCCCGCAGCCGAAAAAATCCGAAAGCAGCGAAAACACCCTCCGCAGGGTGCGGGCAAACGTGCCCTTTTTTCGCGCAGCCCTGCGCGGCCTTCTTTGGCAGCCGCTTTCCGGATACCGGGGCGATCCGAAAAGACGGCTGCGGGCATGCTCGGTCTGCCTGCGAAAAAGAGGGCACTGTTTGCGTTTCGCACCCTGCGGAGGGCGTCTCACGGTATCGGCACCCCCGGCAGAAAAAAGCAGCGATGCGTCCCGAAAACGGACAAAAAGAAAACGGCCGCGGGCTCCCTGCGGAAGCCTGCGGCCGTTTCTCTCTGATGCCGGGTCCGGAAAGGCGGTTTTACGCCTCGGCCTTTCCGAGCATGTATTCCTCCAGTTTGGCGACAGCGGAGCGCTCGTCCGTACCGTCCGCGCACACGCGCAGGGTCTCTCCGCCAGAGAGCGTCAGGTTCATCATGCCCATGATGCTCTTCGCGTTGGCGCGCGCCTTCCCGCTCTCGATGTAGATCCGGCTGTTGAACCGGCTCGCGATCTGCACGAGCATGGCGATCGAAGCCGCTCCGTCCAGGCCCCTGGAGTTGTCCATCGTGATCTCTTTCGTGGTCATATTACTCTCCTCTCGTTTCCCTCAGCCGCTGCGAAATGGCCGTGAGCTTCCTGAGCCTGTGATTGACCCCGCTCTTTCCGACGGGAGGGGACAGCGCTTCCCCAAGCTCAGCAAGCGTCGCGTCCGGCATTTCGAGCCTCAGCCTTGCGATCTCCCTCAGGCTGTCCGGCAGGCCCGCAAGGCCGCCGTGCCTTAAAAGATATCTGACATCCTCACATTGCTGCGCGCCGGTATCGGCCGCTTTTCGGATGTTGGCCGCCTCAAAATTGACGCGGCGGTTGATGTCCCCGCGGATCTCCTTGATGACGCGGACGTTCTCCATCTCGAGCAGGGCGCGGTGCGCTCCCAGAAGGCTGAGCACCGCAGAGACGTCCTCTCCGTCCTTCACGTAGACCGCGTGTTTTCCCGCGCGGTGCGAGACCCTGGCTCCCAGGGAAAAGCCGCGCAGAATACCGCAGATCCGCTCCGCAAGCTCCGGGCTGCCGCAGGCGATCTCCAGATGGTAGGAGCTCTCCGGCGCGCTGACCGTTCCCGCCGCGAGAAAGGCGCCGCGCAGAAAGGCTTTCTGCTGCTGCGGACTCGCGACAAGCTGCGGCGGCGGGTAGCTTCCGCAGAGGGAGATATCCCCCTCCGGGAGAAGGAGCCCCCGGCGCACTGCCTCCGCCTCGGGACCCGCAAGGGTCACGCGCAGGCCGCGCCTCCGGGACGCCGTCACGCGTTCCCGCACCGCGGATTCATCATCGATTCTAAATTCTTTTTTCAGCAAAGTAAAGTACTTTCCCGCCGCCGGTTCATTTTCGGTAAAAACAACGATAACCGGCGTGTTTTCCTCAGAAAACTTGACAGTTCCGCACATACAAAGAAGGCCCGCCAGCTCCGCCGCGCGGCCTCCTTTTCCGCCGGAGACCTGCTCTGCGATCTCCGTCTTGACCTGCTGAGAAAACGACATGGACCTCACGCTCCCAGGAAGCGGATCTCCCGCTCCAGATGGATGCCGGAGGAGGCGTAGACCTTCTCCTGCACCAGTTCGCACAGCGCCAGAACGTCCGCCGCCGTGGCGCCGCCGTCGTTGATGACAAAGCCCGCGTGCTTCTCCGAGACGCAGGCGCCGCCCACGCGCGCGCCCTTGAGCCCCGCGGCCTCGATCAGCTGTCCCGCGTAATGCCCGGCCGGGCGCTTGAACGTGCTGCCCGCACTGGGGTATTCGAGAGGCTGCTTGTCGCGCCGGCGCGCGGCCAGATCGTCCATTTCCGCGAAGATCGCCGCCTCGTCCCCCTCGCGGAGCTTCAGGGTGACCGAAAGCGCGACCGCTCCGCTGTCCATCAGGCTGCTGCGGCGGTATCCGAGGGCAAGTTCCGGGGCCTCCGCGTCGCGCACGGTCCCGTCCGGGAACAGGAGTCTGGCCCCGGTGACCACCTGGACGAGTTCCCCGCCGTAGGCGCCGGCGTTCATGTAGAGCCCGCCGCCCAGGGTCCCGGGGATCCCGGCCGCGAAGGCCAGGCCGGCCAGGCCCTTCTGGGCCGCCATGCGTGCGAGGCGCGAGAGAAGGATGCCGGTCTGCGCCGTCACCGTCTCGCCCTCAAAGGCAATGTCGGAAAACGCGTTTCCGAGGCAGAGCACCACGCCGGGCACGCCGGCGTCGCTCACCAGAAGGTTGCTCCCGTTGCCGATGACGTGGCACGGGACCTCCTCTTCGCGGCACAGGGCGAGGACGCGCACCACCGCCTCCTCGGAGCCGGCCTCCACGAACCACTCGGCCGGTCCGCCGATGCGGAAGCTCGTGTGCAGGCTCATGGGCTCCGCGCTCTTTACGCGGGATGCGCCCGCCGCGCTCCGCAGTCTGTCTTCAAATCCGCTCATGCCTTCGTTCCGCCCTCGCTGAGATTCTTCTGCACGCGGTTGTAAAGTTCCTGCGCCGCGTTGTAGCCCATCCGCCTCTGGCGGAAGTTGGCCGCCGCGCTCTCCACGATGATGGCCAGGTTCCGGCCCGGCCGGATGGGGATGCGGTAGCAGGTCACGCTGTTGCCCAGGATCTCCGTGTACTGCTCGTTGATGCCGAGGCGGTCGTATTCCTTGCCGCGCTCCCACTCCTCGAACTCGATCACCATGTCGATGCCCTGGGTGTCCTTCACGCTGGCCACGCCGAACAGGGTCTTCACGTCGACGATGCCGATGCCGCGCAGCTCGATAAAGTACTGCGTCACGCTGGGGCTCGTGCCAACCAGGGTATCGTTGCTGACTTTGTGGATCTCCACCGCGTCGTCGCTGACGAGGCGGTGTCCGCGCTTGATCAGTTCCAGGGCGGCCTCGCTCTTGCCGATGCCGCTCTCTCCGGTGATCAGGACGCCCACGCCGTAGACGTCCACCAGGACACCGTGGATGCGGATGGACGGGGCCAGTTCCACATTCAGCCAGCGGATGATCTCCGCCGTGAACTCCGACGTCGGCTTGTCGCAGATGAGAACGGGCACGCCGGCCTTTTCCGCCTCCTCCAGGATGGCGACGTCCGGATGCAGGTCGCGGCAGAAGATCAGGCAGGGGATGTCCGTCTCAAAGAGGCGGCGGAAGGCCTCGCGCTTCTGCGCGTCGTCCAGCTTGTGCACGAAAAAGTCGTGCTCCGCCAGACCCACGATCTGGATCCTGCGGTGATCAAAATGCCCGTAAAAGCCCGTGAGCTGCAGGGCCGGCCGGTTGATATCCGGCACAGTGACCTCGCGCTCCCTGGCAAGTCCCATCGCCGTGAGGACCTTGAGGCCGAACTTGTCGACGACGTCCTGCACGGTCACTTTTGCGGTTTCCATCTTACTCTTCCTCTTCCTGTTCTTCGGGTGCGGACCCGCCTTTGGCGAAGAACTCCGCCACCTTCTTTGCGGCGCGCCGGTCCATGCCGGGCACGGCCGCCAGTTCCTCCTCGGACGCGCTCCGGATCTCCTCCGGAGAGGCAAAGGCGCGCATCAGCGCCCTGCGCCGCACCGGCCCCACGCCGGGGATATCGTCCAGTACCGAGTGCACCTGTTCTTTCCCGCGCACGCCGCGGTGATACGTGATCGCAAAGCGGTGCACCTCGTCCTGCATGCGGGTGATCAGCCGGAAGGCCTCCCCGTGGGTGTCGATGGGGATCTCCTCATTCTGAAAAACCAGGCCGCGGGTGCGGTGCCTGTCGTCCTTGACCATGCCGCAGACCGGGATCGAGAGGCCCAGGCGCCCGATCACGGCCTCGGCCACGCCCACCTGCCCCTTGCCGCCGTCCATCATGATGAGGTCGGGCAGGGACGAGAAGGCGTGCGTCGCGCGCACCTGCTTCTGCTCCTCCACACCGTGGGTCAGGCGCCTTGTGAGCACCTCCTCCAGGGAGGCGTAATCGTCCGGGCCCTGCACGGTGCGAATGCGGAACTTGCGGTAATCACTCTTCTTGGGACGGCCGTCCTCGTAGGCCACCATGGCCCCGACCGAGGCAAAGCCGCTCACGTTGGAGATATCGTACGCCTCCATGCGGCGTGCATAGGGAAGGCCGATCAGGTCGCACAGCTCCTGCACGGCTCCCTGGGTCCGCTCGCGCTCGCGGCGGTCCTTCTCCAGGTCCTTGTCCAGGGCGTTCTTCGCGTTCTGTTCCGCGAGGGAGACCAGTTTGGCCTTCTCTCCCTTCTGCGGCAGGACGAAGCTCACGCGGTGGCCGCTGCGCTCCGTCAGGATGGCGGCCAGGGCGTCCATGTCCTCCGCCTCGAACGGGAGGAGGATCTGGCCCGGGATGAAGGGCGTCCCGGCGTAGAACTGCTGCAGGAACACGGTCAGGACCTGTTCCGGGGTGTCGCCCTCCGCCACGGAGAGCTGCACGTGGTCGCGGCCGACCATGCGTCCGCCGCGGATGAAGAAGATCTCCGCCACCGCGTCGGCGTCCTTGACGGCCAGGGCGATGACGTCGCGGTCCTCGGTGCCGCCCGCGTCGGTGATCTTCTGCTTTTCGGCCACCTTCAGCACGCTGAAATACAGTTCGCGGATCTGGACGGCCGTCTCAAAATCGAGTTTTTCCGCGGCCTCCTCCATCTCTCCCTTGAGCCGCGCGAGGACCTTTTCGTAGTGCCCGGAGAGGAACTCCAGGACCTCCTTCACGTGCGCCGCGTACTCCTCCTGCGAGATATAGCCCTGGCAGGGGGCGTCGCACTGATGGATGTGATAGTTCAGACAGGCCCGCTCCAGCCCGATGTCGCGCGGGAGATTGCGCTGGCAGGTGCGGATCCTGTAGAGCTTGCGGATCAGGCCGATGACGTCGCGCACCGCTCCGGCGCTCGTGTAGGGGCCGAAGTAGCGTGACTTGTCCTTCTTCAGGCGCCGGGTCAGGAACACGCGGGGAAAGGCCTCGCCGACGGTGACCTTGACGTAGGGGTACGTCTTGTCATCCATCAGCATGGTGTTGTAGTGCGGCCGGTTCTCCTTGATCAGGTTGCACTCGAGCACCAGGGCCTCGGCCTCGGAATCCGTGAGGATGTACTCGAACCACCGGATGTGCGAGACCATCTTGAGAATCTTCCCGCTCTTGCCGCGGCCGCTCTGAAAGTACTGGCGCACGCGGTTGCGCAGGTTGATGGCCTTGCCGACGTAGATGATCTCGTCGTCCTCCCCATGCATCAGGTAGACGCCCGGGTGCGCCGGAAGTTTTTTCAGTTCTTCCTGAAGATCAAACACGGCTCGCCTCGTCGGTTTCCGCAGAGGCAGGCTCCGCAGTCTCCTCTGCGGCGGCCCCGGACACGGCTTCTTCCGTCTGTGCCGCTGCAGCGGCGGCAGCCTCTCCGGCCGGCTCCGCGGCGGCCTGCGCGGTCACGGCTTCGGCCGCGTCATCGGCGGCCTCCGCAGGTTCCTCATCCTCCGCGTAGAGCGCGTCCTCCGCCTCCAGCTCGGCCGCGGGAGCGAACTTCACCTCGATGGCCTCCGCGGCGCGCAGACGGCGCTCCTCCAGAGCCTGGTTCAGAAGCTCCATGAACTCCTTGCCGGTGATGGTCTCCTTCTCGATCAGGAAGGCGGCGATCTTATCCATGATGTCGCGGTTGTCGCGCAGCATCGCCTTGGCCTGCTCGTAGGCGGCCTTCAGCATGCGCTTGACTTCCTCGTCCACGCCCTCGGCCGTGCCGTCCGCACAGTTCATCACGGTGCGGCCCGACAGGTACGCGTCCTCCACGGTCTCCAGGTTCATCAGGCCGAAGGCCTCGCTCATGCCGTACTGGGTGACCATGGCGCGGGCCAGCTTCGTGGCCTGCTCGATATCGTTGGAGGCCCCCGTCGTGATGGAGCCGAAGACCAGCTCCTCCGCCGCGCGGCCGCCGAACAGCGACACCAGGCGGTCCTCCAGTTCCTTCTTGGTGTTCAGGTATTTTTCTTCCTCCGGCACCTGCATGACGTACCCGAGGGCGCCCATGGTGCGCGGCACGATGGTGATCTTCTGCACCGGCTCCGCGTTCTTCTGCATGGCGGAGATCAGGGCGTGGCCCACCTCGTGATAGGACACGATGCGGCGCTCCTCCGCGTTCATGACGCGGTCCTTCTTCTCCTTGCCGACCAGGACCACTTCCACGGCCTCGAACAGATCCTTCTGGCTGACGGCCTGGCGCCCGTGCTTGACCGCGGCGATGGCCGCCTCGTTGATCATGTTGGCCAGGTCGGAACCGACGGCGCCGCTGGTCGCGAGGGCGATGTTCTCAAGGTCCACCGTCTCGTCCATGCGCACGTCCTTCGCGTGCACCTTGAGGATCTCCACGCGGCCCTTCAGGTCCGGGCGCTCCACGATGATGCGGCGGTCCAGACGGCCCGGACGGAGCAGGGCCTTGTCCAGGGTGTCGGGGCGGTTGGTGGCGGCCAGGATGAAGACGCCCTTCGAGGAA
>JAFRUR010000059.1 GCA_017438775.1 Lachnospiraceae bacterium
TACGGCGAAACCATTGGCCTGCGGTATCCAACCCGCGTATAACGGAATGGCCTCTGCCGTGTTTTCCGTCTTTCCTCAGCACCTTTACCGTGCCCTTCATTTTCCGCTTGACAAGTGGGCACTACATAACGGACGGTTCTTTTTGTTCCAAAACGGAAAACGGAACAAAAGGAACCGTCCCCTTTGTTCCAAAACGGAAAACGGAGCAAAAGGAACCGTCCCCTTTGTTCCGGGGATGTAGTTCAGTTCCGGGGACGGTTCTCGTTTCAGTCGGTGAAGGGGATGTACCAGATTCCCTGAAACATTTCTTTGATGACGTCATAGTGCGGGTGGTCGCGCCAGCCGCCGAGGGTCGGCTCGGACTTCCAGTTGATCTGCGTCCCGGGAAGCTTTTCCTTCAGCGTGTCGATGACCTCCTGCGGCACGCCGGGGATGCCCCGGTTCGCGGCGCGGAAGAGCCACAGGCGCTTCAGCTGCGTCATGCCGCAGAGGGGAGAAAAGTCCCCGATCCGGTTGTAGCCGATGTTCAGGTCGGTGAGGTGCTTCAGCCCCCGCAGGGGAGAAAGGTCCGTGACCCGGTTGCTGAACACTTCCAGGTATTCCAGGTTTTCCAGGCCGGCGAGGGGTGACAGGTCTTCGATCCGGTTGACCGCGATGATCAGCACCCGCAGGTCCTTCAGCCCGGCGATCCAGGAGATGTCGTCGACGTTGTTGTGGCCGATGTCCAGGGCCTTCAGTTTTGTGCAGTACCGCAGGGCGGACATTTCCTTCGTGCTGTGGCCCTGCGCGCCGGAGCGGTGCAGGGTGGAAAAGGCCTCCGCGTCGGTCCGGACCCGGTGGTCTTTGCCGATCATCAGCGTCCAGCCGAACACGACCTGCGGATACAGCGCCGCCAGCTCGTCCGCCTGGGCGGGGGTCACGGGCGTGTTGTACATATCGACTTTTTGCAGATTCGGATACTGCGCGAGGCGGTTTTTGATCTCCGTATAGTTCAGCCGCTGCCGGATGTTGAGCTCGGTGACGGACGAACTGTCCTCTTTCCTGTCCGCGGCCGCGTAGCCGGCCGCCATCACCAGGCACAGCAGCAGGCAGGCGACGCGGTTCAGTTTCACTTCTGGATCTCCTCGATCAGTTCGAGCACGCGCTCCGTCCCGTTCGCGGGCGGGGCGTTCTTCAGCGCTTCCGTGAGGGCGTCCCGGGCATCCCAGGTGGCGCGGACCTCCTCCGCGAGGGTCTCCGGGGTCATGTTCTCCTGCAGGAGCACGCGGCACAGGCCGCGCTTCTCCAGGCTCTTCGCGTTCAGGATCTGGTCCCCCCGGCTCGCGCCTTTCGGATAGGGGATCAGCAGCATCGGCCGGCCGAGGGCCTGGAACTCGCACAGGGCGTTCGCTCCCGCGCGGGAAAGGACCAGGTCCGCGCAGGCCAGGGCGTCCGGCAGCTCGGCGTCGAGGAACTCGATCTGGGTGTAGCCGGGGGTGCCGTCCAGCGCCGGGTCGAGGTTGCCCTTGCCGCAGATATGCGCGATATCGAAATCGTCCGTCAGGCGGGGGAGCGCCTTGCGCAGGCAGTCGTTCACGCTCTGCGCGCCGGAGGAGCCGCCCATCATTAGCATCACGGGCTTCCGTCCGTCAAAGCCGAAGAGTTTCAGCCCCTTCTCCCGGGAACCGGTGAACAGCTCGGGCCGCAGGGGCGTGCCGGTCATTTCCGCCTTTTTCCCGAGGGCCTCGGCGCACTCCGGGAAGGTGGTGGCGAAGCGCTTCGCGAAGGGGCGGCACAGCTTATTGGCCAGGCCGGGGGTCAGGTCGCTCTCGTGGCACAGGACCGGGACCCGGTGTAGCCACGCGCCGAACACGACCGGCACCGCGACGAACCCGCCCTTGGAGAACACGACGTCGGGTTTGATCTTTCCCATCAGGCGGGCGGACTGGAAGGCCCCCGCGATGACGCGGAAGGGATCGGTGAAGTTCTGCCAGGAGTGGTAGCGGCGCAGCTTGCCGCTTTTGACCGCGTGGTAGACCACGCCCGGCACGGCGCGCATCTTCGGCGCCTCCATACCGTTTTCCGTGCCGATGTAGTGGATCTCATAGCCGGCTTCCTGCAGCCGCGGGATCAGGGCGAGGTGCGGCGTCACATGGCCCAGGGTGCCGCCGCCGGTCAGGACGATCTTTTTCAATGTTTTTCGCTCCCTTCGCGATTATGGGGATTCCGGTTCATGAAAGATACAGGTTCAGGTAAAGCAGAGAGCAGCCTTTTGCAAGGCTGCCCGGATTCCGATGGTTTATTTGCTCTTGTGGAACAGAAGGTGCTCGTAGCGGTCCTGGTCGCAGCGGCGGACCATGATCTCCAGCTCCTCGTCGCCCATGACGGTATTGCGGCCCTGGGCATACAGTTCGTCCACGCGCCTGCGCATCTCGACGATCAGCGGATCGTTCTTGTCGATCGCATGCTCCCCGGTCAGGCGGAAATAGTTGTTCAGCCAGTGGGCGATGGACGCGGTGCCGCCGCGGCTGTCCACGGCCACGGAGGCCGGACGGTTCAGGATGGCGGCGGTGTCGAAGATGTTGTAGATCTCCTCGTCCTTGAGCATGCCGTCGGCATGGATACCGGCGCGGGTCACGTTGA
>JAFRUR010000060.1 GCA_017438775.1 Lachnospiraceae bacterium
GTCGCGCTCGCTCGGCTCGCCGAGGAACACGGTTCTCTCGCACTCGGCGGCATACCCGTTTACCCGGTTGTAGCTCATCAGCACGATGGGGCCGTCTCCCATCCGCAAGTTCAGGTTCGGCAGGCTGTGCGGCTGGGAACTCTTCGGGGCGGGCCATCCTGCTGTCAGGAAGCTGCAGGTCATGTAGTTGTAGTCTGTTGTTTTAATCACGCCCGTCTGGATCGTCCGCGCGCTTGTGATCGGCTCCAGGACGCTTTCACCCCGGTACAGCCCCTTGTGGACCAGCCGCATGCCCTCGTCGGTCCATTTCGCGGCAAGGCGGATCGCCTCCAGCTCACCGGCGTCTTTCACCAGGCGCATGTTGTCGATAAAGTCGATGATCCGGGTTTCCTTCGCTTTGATCAGTTCCCGGTAGGCCGAGGGCAGGGAGGGCTCGATGCCGATGACCTTGTCCTCTCCGACGGATTTGGCGATATAGTCGTACCAGTTTTGCCCCGGGATCGAGGGGTACTCAAAATAGTGCTGGATGTTGCCGAAGCCCTCAACTTTGAGCATGTGTTCATATTCCAGTCTGGGCACGACCAGCTCCGGGCTGCCTTCCGGCTTCACGATGATGAAGAAAGGACGCTCCACCGGGGTATAGGACGCGCCGGACAGGTAAAAGATCGCATCCTGAGATGTGACGAGCATCGCATCCAGTCCGGATTTCCCGATAAAGTCCTGGAGCTTCTGCATTCTTGCTTTCCGATATTGATCCATTTGCTTCAGCCCCTTTGTGATTGAATTTGCAAGATCATTCTAACATGGCATCATCGGATTGCAAAGGGTTTTTGGAGGGGTAATTTCATGCCATTCCAATTTACTGTCAACAACGTAAACCTCCTCCCGTACATCGTGGAGGACGGCCTTAAGTGGACCCGCTTCGACGTCGAGGCACCCGACACCGGCCGCACGCTCGACGGCGTGATGCACCGGGGCAGGGTGGCCGTCAAGGTCCGGCTGGACGTGACCTGTCGCCCGCTGACGGCCTCAGAAGCTTCTACCGTCCTGAACGCCATCGCCCCGGAGTTCGTTACTGTCCGCTACGAGGATCCGATGTTTGGCTCCGTCACCAAAACGATGTACTCCAACAACATTCCCACCCTGTGTTCCACGGTGTACCCGGACGGAACGGCAAGGTGGGAAGGACTGCAGTTTCCATTGATTGAACGATGATTCCTGTTTCTTCCCTCTACAACCAGATTCTCTCCGGCCCGCACAGCAAAGAGGTCAAACTCACCATCGCGGGGGCGGACTACGGCATGGATGTGCTCACGTCCCTGCGTACCTCGCTCGCGCCGTTTGGGAGCGGGTCGCCCACGATCGGCCTCGCTTCGGCGGCGGAGATCACGGCCTCCCTGTACCTGGCCTCCTCCGCCGTGCCCCGCATGGCGGCGCTGCGACCTTACGTGCGGCTCGTCTCCTCTGACGATCCCTCCGTCGTCTCCGAGTGGCTGCCGCAGGGCCTGTTCTATGTGGACACCCGGCAGCAGGATGAGTCCGGCCTCCTGACCCTGCACGGCTACGACGGCATGCTCAGGGCCGAGCGCCCCGCACCGTACTCCACCCTGCAGTGGTCGGCAGTGGACACCGACGTGGTGGGGGAGATCTGCAGCATCCTTGGCTTCACAGTGGACGCGATGACCACAGCCCTCATGACCTCCGGCTTCCGCATCAATCTCCCGGCGCAGTACACCATGCGGGAGACCCTGCGCTTCATCGCGGCGCTCTACGGCGGGAGTTTTGTCCTCACTGCCTCCGGCGCCCTGCGTTTGCTGCCGCTCTGGCAGCGGGGGAGCACGGCGGACCACGACCTGACGGCCTCCGTCCAGAGCATCTCCGTCAGCCCCTCCTTCCCGGCCTGCACCGGCGTCCGCTTCCTGACGGAAAATGACGCGGAGTTCTTCGCCGGCAGCGAGACGGGCTATGTGTATGAGATTTCCTCGCCCTTCGCCACGCAGACGGCGGCCAACGCGCTCTTAAACCGCATGCAGGGCTTTGTCTACCGGCCGTATTCCGCTGAGAGCGTCATCCTCAACCCGGCCGCCGAGCCGGGGGACACGGTGCGCATCCCGTCCGGCAGCAGTACCGCGCTCTCGTCTCTCTTCACGCTCTCCCGCAGCTTCGACTCGCTCTTCCCGGCGGACTGCTCCGCCCCGGAGGACGAGGAACTCGACCACAAGTAACCCTATGAGTCTTCCTCAGACCGTGCCTATA
>JAFRUR010000061.1 GCA_017438775.1 Lachnospiraceae bacterium
CCCTGGTCGCCGGCGCCGGTCGTGGCTTCGGCGTCCTCGCCGCGGGTCTCCAGGGCGTTGTCCACGCCCATGGCGATGTCGGGCGACTGGGTGTGCAGGGCCACCTCGATATTCAGCTTGTCCGGGTCAAAGCCGGTCTCGCGGCTGTCATACCCGATCTTCCGCACGGTGTCGCGCACGATCTTGTCCACGTCGATCTTTGCCTTCGTGGTGATCTCGCCGATCACGAGCACGCGGTTCGTGGCGGCGGCCGTCTCGCAGGCCACGCGGCTCATCGGATCCTGCGCGAGGCAGGCGTACAGCACCGCGTCCGAGATCTGGTCGCAGACCTTGTCCGGATGTCCTTCCGTGACCGATTCCGAAGTGAATAAAAAGCGTTCCATACTGTCTCCTTCTGTCTGAATGACTCCGCCGCAGGGCCGAAAAGCCCGGCCGCATCTTCGCGGCGGATGACCGGCTGTATCTCTATGAAAAAAGCGGCCCGCAAAAGCGGACCGCAAACCATGTTCCTGTTTTCGGCTCCTCTTATTGCTCGATTTCTCGCTCAGGTTAGCACCTTCCCGCGCACGGGGGTTGCTGCGGCTTCACAGATCCTATGTATCTCCACCGCTCTGAATAAGATGAGGTCCGTATGAAGTTGTGCGTGGCTAATCTTACACGTTAACCAATCAGAATGCAAGCCCCCAAATCACGATTTTCGCAAGTTTTCCTCCAGACGTCCGCAAACCCGCCCGAAATTGTGCGTTTTTGCGCTTTTTCGGCCCGCGCGGCAGTGATTCTCCTGCCAACTGCTACCGTGACCGCGACACCTTCCTGCCTTCGCTCTGCGGACACATGGTCCTGCTGCCGCGACCTTGGCGCCCGGCGGAAGCCCCTCCTGCACGCCGGTCCTGCTGCCGTGACCGCGGCGCCCGGCCGCAGGTCTGCGGGCGCGCCGGTCCTGCTGCCGCGCCGCCCTGCGTTCCCTGCACAAAAAAGGACCCGCCGCTTCCGGCAGGTCCTTTGCTTTCTGTATGTATGTGTCCGGCCGCGCGGGATCACCCGATCTTGAGCCGGAAGCGGGCCGCCTCGCGCTCGCTCTCGACCATCTCGATCACGGCGCCCAGGCCCTGGAGTTTCTTTTCGAAATTTTCGTAGCCGCGCTGGATGTAGGTGATGTCGTCCACCACGGTGTAGCCGTCCGCCGTCAGGCCCGCGATCACGAGGGCCGCGCCGGCGCGCAGGTCCGGGGCGCTCACGGTGGCGCCGGTGAAGCCGCGCACGCCGTCGATCACGGCGACGCTGCCTTCCACGCGGATGTCGCAGCCCATGCGGGTGAGCTCGTCCACGTATTTGAAGCGGTTTTCAAAGATGCTCTCCGTGACGATGCTGGTGCCCTCCGCGAGGGCCAGGGCCACGGTGAACTGCGGCTGCATGTCCGTCGGGAAGCCCGGGTACGGCAGGGTCTTGATCTGGGTGTGGCGCAGGCGGCGCTTCGCGACCACGCGCACCGCATCGTCCTCCTCCATGACCTCGCAGCCCATCTCCGCGAGCTTCGCGCTGATGGATTCCAGATGCTTCGGGATGACGTTGCGCACGACCACGTCTCCGTGGGTCGCGGCGGCGGCCACCATGAAGGTGCCGGCCTCGATCTGGTCGGGGATGATGGAGTACTCCGTCCCGTGGAGGCGGTTCACGCCGCGGATGCGGATGACGTCCGTGCCGGCGCCCTTGATGTTCGCGCCCATGCTGTTGAGCATGTTGGCGACGTCGACGACATGGGGCTCCTTCGCGGAGTTCTCAATGATGGTGGTGCCCTCCGCCAAGGAGGCGGCCAGCATCACGTTGATGGTCGCGCCGACGGACACCACGTCCATGTAGATGTGGCTGCCCTTCAGGTGGTCCGCCTGCACGATGACCATGCCGCGCTCGATCGAGTAGCGGCCGCCCAGGGCCAGAAAGCCCTTGAGGTGCTGGTCGATGGGACGTGTGCCGATATTGCACCCGCCCGGCAGAGCCACTTCCGCATGCTTGTATTTTCCGAGAAGCGCGCCCAGAAGATAGTAAGACGCGCGAATCTTGCGGATATATTCGGAATTCACGGTGATCGTGGAAATGGTGCTCCCGATGATCCGCACCGTGTGGCGGTCGATTCTCTCCACCACGGCGCCGATCTCCGCGATCGCCTGCAGCAGCACGTTGATGTCGCGCACATCGGGGAGATTCTCGATGACGACGGGCTCGTCCGACATCACGGCAGCCGCAATGATTCCAAGCGCGGCATTTTTCGCCCCGCCGACGCACACCTCGCCGACCAGGGGAATGCCGCCCTTCATGATATATTGCTGCATATTCGCACCTTCCAAAAACCCTATTCGGTCCGGGGACAGACTTTCCCTGGGATATTACTGGTATCATAGCACCACGCCGCACGATTGTAAAGTCTTCCCCCCGATCTGCCGACATCAAAATATTGTGGCATGTTCCCAAAAAATGCCATCCGCATACACCGTATCTTGTGCATGCGGCCCGAAAGCAGTCCGCTTCCTGCCGGGAACTGACGTCTTGCCAGTGTCCGCCAAAAGCGATAGAATGGGCATATGAAACGGTACGGAAAACTCATCTTCTTTCATATCGTCGTGTTCTTCCTGGTGGTGGCCCTCACCGTCTGGGCGGATTCGCGCGCGGAGGCGGGCAGCGCCGTCAGCGTCCGCATGGAATCGCCCACCCTCCCGGTGGTCTTTGCCCAAAGCGGAGACCTCGCGGTCAACCCTCTGCGCGGGTACGTCCAGGAGATGCGCCAGGCCTTCGTGCACGCGCCGGTCACCCCGCTTTCGGAGGACCTCTCCCTTCTCTTCCAGGTGCGCGCCGCGGGCGGCGTCAAGGGCGCCTCCTACCGCATCTGGTCCGAGGACATGAGCCGCCTCGTCGAGGAGGGCACGGCGCAGAAAGAGGAGGACGCGGAGGGGCTCCGCCTTCTCTGCTGCCTTCAGAATCTCTATCAGACCGGAAGCACCTACCGCATGGCCCTCACCCTCGACCTGGGCGAGAAAAGCGCGGTCTATTACACGCGCCTCTACCGCGGCACCGGGGAACACGATGCGCAGATGTTTGCCTTCGCGCGGTTCTTCTCGGACAACACCTTCGCGGCGGACGGCGGCCAGGCCCTGATCCCCTATCTGGAGACGGATACCTCCGCGGACCCGCAAACCCTGGCCGACGTGAACATCCACTCCACCTTAAATCAGATCACCTGGGGCGGCCTCGACCCCGTGAAGAGCGACGACGAGGAGATCTATATTACGGAGCTGGGCGACACCTACGCCTCCTACGTCTTCCGCTACACCGTCACGGCGCCCGGCACCGGCGGCCGCACCGCCTCCTACCGCGTGCGCGAGGCCTACACCATCCGCTGGAGCAAGGTGCGCTGCTACGTCATGGACTTCTCGCGCACCATGGACGAGATCTTCCGGCCGGAGCTCACCGTCTCGGTCGGCACGACGCTGGACCTTGGCATCCGCTCCGACGGTGACGTCACCGCGGCGTCCGCCGCAAACGGCAACTACATCTGCCTGATCGAAAACGGCGACCTCTGGATCTACGACCGGCGCGGCGGCCAGCTCTCGCGCGTCTTCTCCTTCGCGGAGGAGGAGGACATGCTGCGCTCCGGCTACGACGCCCACGGCCTGCGCCTGGTGCGCACCGGGACGGACGGCAGCTGCGATTTCGCTGTGTACGGATACTTCAACCGCGGCCCGCACGAGGGCACCTGCGGCATGGCCCTCTACCACTACGACCGCTCGGGGCGCGCCCTCTCGGAGACCTTCTTCGTCCCCTCGGACGTCCCGTACGAGGTCATGGCGGCCTCGCTGGATCAGTTCTTCTATGTGACCGAAGACGGTGTCCTCTACTGGCTGCAGGACGGCGCCGTCCGCTCCCTGGACTTTGACGGCGGGGAGTGTTCCTCCCTGACCGGCCCCTTATCGCGCGGCTCCATGGCCGCCGCGGCGGACCGCTCCGCCCTGGCCTGGACCGAGGGAAGCGACCCGCGCCGCGCCTCCTCCATGACGGTGCTGTACTTAAAGGACGCCGTCTCGCGCACCGTCACCGCCCCCGCCGGGATGTATCTCCAGCCCGTGGCCTTCCTCGGCGAGGACCTGGTCTACGGCCTGGCCGCGGCGGGCGACGTTCCGGAGGACGCCTATGACGCCTTCCCCTTCCCGATGACCCGCCTGATGATCGTCTCCAAAGAGGGCCAGACCATCGGCGCCTACGACCCGCCCGGCGTCTACGTGACCGGCGCCCAGACGGCGGGCACGCGCCTCGCCCTGACACGCGCCATCAAGACGGAGACCGGCTTTGCGGAGACGACGCCGGACGCCCTGATCCAGAGCGACCCGGAGGCCCCGAAGGAGACCACGCCCGTAAAGACCGCCCAGGATTCAAAGCGCATGAAGGTCACCCAGCTCACCCTCTCGAGCGACGCGCCCGTGAGGAGCTTCTCCGTGACCGCGACCCGCACCTTTGCGTACGACGCCTCCCGCATCCTCGTCCCCGACACCGCCGGGGACACCGGGCAGCAGTATTTCGCCTATGCCCGCGGCAGGCTCTTCGGCATCCACTACCGCATCGCCGACGCCGTGGCACAGGTCTACACCCGCCTGGGCTCCGTCACCGACGCTTCCGGCCGCGTGGTCTGGACGCGCCAGACCCGCCCCGCGGAACTCACGGTCTCCTTCACGGAATACCCGGCCGGGGAGACGGTGCGCGAGGCCGAGACGGCCTGCCTGCAGATGATGATCCAGCGCGGCGGCACCGGCATCGCCCGGGACCTGATGCGCGACCACGGCAATCTCTTTGACGCCCTCTCCGCCGCCACGGGCGGCCGGGCCCTGCGCCTGTCGGGCCTCACCGTCGCCCAGCTGATCAACGGGTACCTGTCCGCCGGCACGCCCATCTTCGCGCGCCTCGCCGACGGCTCGCCCCTGCTGATCATCGGGTACGACGCCTTCAACGTGGTCCTGTACAACCCGCAGACAGGCGTGACTTACAAGATGGGCCAGGAGACCGCCCAGAACACTTTCGAGACCGCCGGCAGCTTTTTCATCGGATTCCTGCCGCAGAAATAAGCGCCCCGCGGGGCGCGGGATCCGCACGTCCGCCGCGGCCGGCCGGCCCGGCATCATCACCCCGCCGTCCCTTCGGACCGGCACAAACAGAATCAAGGAGGCTCTCATGCGCTACGTCATGGCACTGGACCAGGGAACGACCAGTTCCCGCTGTATTCTCTTCGATCACGCCGGCAACCCCGCGAGCGTTGCCCAGAAGGAATTCAGGCAGCACTACCCGAAGCCCGGCTGGGTCGAGCACAACGCCATGGAGATCTGGTCCACCCAGTACGCCGTGGCCATGGAGGCCATGGCCCGCATTCACGCGACGCCGGAGGACATTGCCGCCATCGGCATCACCAACCAGAGAGAGACCACGGTGGTCTGGGACAGGAACACCGGCGAGCCCGTCTGTCCCGCCATCGTCTGGCAGTGCCGCCGCACCGCGCCCATGGTGGACGAACTGGTGGCCGCAGGCCTGGGCGATACCATCCGCGAGCGCACCGGCCTGGTGCCCGACGCCTACTTCTCCGGCACCAAGATCTGCTGGATCCTGGACAACGTCCCCGGCGCCCGCGAGCGGGCCGAGGCCGGAGACCTCCTCTTCGGCACCATCGATACCTGGCTCATCTGGAAGCTGACGGGCGGGCAGGTCCACGCCACGGACTACACCAACGCCTCCCGCACCATGCTCTTCGACATCCACCGCCTGGCCTGGGACGAGGAGCTCTGCGCCGCGATGCGCGTGCCCATGAGCATGCTGCCCCGCGTGCAGGCCTCCGGGAGCCTTTTCGGCGAGACCGAGGCCGGCATGTTCGGCGACGGCGCCCGCATCCCCATCGCCGGCGTGGCCGGGGACCAGCAGGCCGCCCTCTTCGGCCAGTGCTGCTTTGAAAAAGGTGAGGTCAAGAACACCTACGGCACCGGCTGCTTCCTGCTCATGCACACCGGCTCCGAGCCCGTGCACTCCGGGCACGGACTCATCACCACCGTCGCCGCCTCCCGGGAGGGCGAAAAGGCCTACGCCCTGGAGGGCTCGGTCTTCGTGGCCGGCGCTGCCGTGCAGTGGCTTCGCGACGAGCTGCGCATGATCCAGAGCGCCACGGAATCCCAGTCCTACGCGGAGCACGTGCCGGACACCGCCGGCGTGTACGTCGTCCCCGCCTTCACGGGCCTGGGCGCTCCCTACTGGGATCCCTACGCCCGCGGCGCCATTCTGGGACTCACCCGCGGCGCGAAGAAGGAGCACCTGATCCGCGCGGTGCTCGAATCCCTGGCCTACCAGACCGCCGACGTGGTCCGCGCCATGGAGCAGGACGCCGGCGCGCCCCTAAAGCTCCTCAAGGTGGACGGCGGCGCGAGCGCGAACAACTTCCTCATGGGCTTCCAGGCCGATATCCTGGGCTCCGAGGTGACCCGTCCCCTCTGCGTGGAGACCACCGCCCTGGGCGCGGCCTATCTGGCCGGCCTGACCGTGGGCTTCTGGAAAAACCGCGAGGACGTGAAGCAGAACTGGGGCGCGGAGCGCACCTTCGTGCCGAAGATGGACGAGGCGACGCGCGAAAAGCGCCTGCGCGGCTGGCACCGCGCCGTGAAATGCGCGATGGACTGGGCCAGGGAAGAGGACTGAGCGCGTCCGGGGCAGTAAAGGAATCAAAAGAGCGCAGCCGCGATGGCTGCGCTCTTGTTCATGTTCCGGGCCGGAATCAATACGACGGCTCGATCGGACGGATGACGGTCGGGCTGTTGTTGTACTCTTCCGTGTACTTCCTCGCCGCCTCCATGGCCTTCGGCAGGGCCTCTGCGGTCTGCTCCGCCGTGGTCTGCGGCGCGGCCGTGCGCCGCGTCACTTCCGGATGACCGCGCCTCCCAGGCTGTAAACCAGGATGGACGGGATCTTGCAGAAGAGCAGGATCAGCACGAAGTGGCGGAACTTCATCGGCGAAGCCCCTGCGATCATGCAGAGCAGGTCGTCCGGCATGAACGGAATCAGGATGGCGACGGCGAAAAACAGGGTGTATTTCTTCTCGCCCTGACGGAACTTTTCCTCGTACTTCGCGATCTGTTCCGGCTCCGCGAAATTCTCGATAAAGGGTTTGCCGAGCTTTCTGGCCAGAAGGAAGGCGATGGTGGAGCCCGCGCAGATGCCGATCATGTTGTAGATGAACCCCCAGACCGGTCCGAAGAAGATGACGCCCGCCGTCAGACAGGCCCCGCCGGGCACCACGGGCACCACGATCTGGATCAGGTGCACCAGCAGGAAGAGGATGGGCGCCCACGGGCCCGCCTTTTTCAGCACCGCGTCGATGGCCTCGCGGTCCGTGAAGAACCCGCTCCAGATTCCCCAGATACCGGCGATCACCACGAGGACCAGGCCGATCACCGAGATGATCTTCATGGCGCGCTGGCGCTTTTTCTTTTTCTCCTGCAGGAGACGGTCGTCCTGCGGGGGGGTGTTCGTTTCGTTCATGTGCGGTTTTGGATCCTTTCTGTCTGCCGGCCGCGCTTTGCCGCGGCCCGCGCAGCCTCTATGATACGAGTTTTTGCCCTTCTTGGCAAGGGGCACGGTTTTGCTTTGCCTGCCCGCGTCCGGGATGATATACTGCAGAGGGAGACGCGCCCTTCCGCCTCCCTGCGGAAACACTTTTTGTCCCTCTGTTCCTGCAGCCGGAACCCGGCGCCGGCGGCTTCTTCCGTGCTGCTGCCCGGATCCGCAGCCGGCCCTCCCGTGAACATTCCCTGCTGCCCGCGATACAAGCATCTGCTCTCCCGAAAGAGGTTTTCCATGTCAGCAAACGAATCTCCCTCGGCCGCGCCCCTGCCCCCGCTGCAGGTCATCGGCCATATCCGCACGGACTTCCCGGAGAAGTTCGGCGTCCCGCGCCAGAGCGGGATGACGGACCTGCCCGCCCGCGTCGTCCTCGATCCGCCCTACAACACGGCCGACGCCTTCCGCGGCATCGAGGCCTTTTCGCACGTCTGGCTCCTCTGGCTTTTTGACGAGGTGCCGGACCGCGGCTTTTCCGCGACGGTGCGCCCGCCCAAGCTGGGCGGCAACGAGCGCGTCGGCGTCTTTGCTACCCGCTCCCCCTTCCGGCCCAACCGCATCGGCCTCTCCTGCGTGCGCCTTCTGTCCGTCGGCCGGGACCCGGCGCTCGGGACCTTCCTCACCGTCGCGGGCGCGGACGTGCGGGACATGACGCCCCTTCTGGACATCAAGCCCTATCTCCCCTACGCGGACGCCCCCGCCGGCGCCGCGGGAGGCTTCGCGGAACCGCTCTCCGGCCTGCGTCTCCCGGTGTCCTTCGCCCCGGAGGCCGCGGCCGCGCTCTCCGAACCGGACCGCAGGGACCTGGCCGCCGTCCTCGCGCTGGATCCCCGCCCCGGCTACCAGGAGGACCCGGACCGCGTGTACGCCATGAGTTTCCGCGGCCGCACGGTGCGGTTCCGGGCCGCGGGCGGAGAGATCCTCGTCACGCAGGCAGAACCGTAAATGAACTATTGTTCATAAAAAATTGTAAACTTTCTGCAAAAAACAGGTTTACAATTCCGCCTCTCCATGCTATACTTACGCCATAACACCACCTGCGCTCTGCGATGTTCCATTAGTCGCGGGGCGCTCCCTTATATCACAGAGGTTTTTCCATGCGCGATCCGTCTCCGTCCGCGGCCGCAGGCCGCAGGACCCGCACTCTCGACCTTGCCTATATTGCCCTCTTTGCCGTTCTGATCGCCGTCTGCTCCTGGATCAGCATCCCCATGCAGGTCCCCTTCACGCTGCAGACCTTCGCCGTCTTTCTGGCCTGCGGTCTCCTGGGCGGCCGGCGCGGCACCCAGGCCGTCGTCGTCTACCTCCTTCTGGGCGCCGTCGGCGTGCCCGTCTTCTCCGGTTTTACCGGCGGAATCGGCCGTCTGATCGGAGCGACCGGGGGCTACCTCCTCGGCTTCGTCTTCACCGCCCTGGTCATGTGGGCCTGTGAGGCGTTTCTCGGAAAGAAGCCCTGGGTGCTCATCCTCTCCATGGTGCTCGGCCTTCTGGTCTGCTACGCCTTCGGCACCGCCTGGTTCATGGCCCTCTACACGATCAACACCGGGGCCGTCGGCCTCGGCACCGTCCTCGGCTGGTGCGTCATCCCCTTCCTTCTTCCGGATGCCGCCAAGATCGCCCTGGCCTTTATCCTGACGCGCCGTCTCTCGAAGACGATCCGGTAAGGCCGCTGTTTCATACGAAATCATTCAGGAGCGTCTCCTCCCGGAGGCGCTCCTGTTTTTTCTTCTTTCCGCCGCTCCGTTCCCTCTTGACCCTTTTCTTCCGGCCGGCTCCTTTCTTCCCTCCCGCCCGCTCCGTTTCTTTTCCGCCCTTCCCGCGCGGTCACGCCTGTGTCTCCCCGGCCGCCTTTCCCTTCCTCAGCCCAAGCTCCTCACATCAGCCCCGGAATCTCGACCTTTCCGCTTCATAAATTGTTTGAAAAAACACGGATTCAGCGGTATACTGTCAGATGGATGCATCTGTGTCCTTCCTTCCTGTTCACCCGCGCACCCGCGCCGCTTCGGCGCGCTCTCATGGGAGGCCGTCATGCCTGCTGTCTATGCCCATTACGTATTCGGGCGAAACGTCTACCGTCAGCTGCCGGAGGAGGTCCGGCGCACCGTCCACGCCCACCGGAAGCACTTCGTCACCGGGTTTCAGGGCCCCGATATCCTCTTTTTCTACAAGTTCTATGAAAAGAACGCCGTCAACCAGACCGGCTACCGGATGCACGAAGAGCTCGTCTCCGGCCTCATCGACAGGGTCCGCGCCGGAATGAAGGCGGCCGGCATCGGCAGGGACAGCGTCCAGGGCGCCTACCTTCTCGGCTTCCTCTGCCACTTCATGCTGGACTCTGCCTGCCATCCTTACGTGAATCAGATGATGGAGGAGCTCTCGCTGCGCCACGTCTACATCGAAACGGAATTTGAGAAATTCATGCTCAGGCGCGAGGGGCACGACCCGGACACCTGGCCGGTCCACCAGATCCTGGAGCGCAACGCCGTGCCCGGAGAAGACCTGACCCTCTTCTACGAGGGCGTGACCGGGCCGCAGATCACCTCCGCCATCCGCCAGATGGCCCTGATCAAGCGGACCCTGACGCCCGTAAACGCCCGCAAGCAGGCCGCCATCCGCGCACTGATGCAGAAGGCCGGCGTCTACGAGACCCACGCGGAGCAGGTGATGTGGTCCGGGACGGACCCGAAGTGCGCCGTCTCCAACGAGGGGCTCCTCGCCCGTCTGGAGGCCGCCGTACCCGAAGCCGCGGAGATGGTCACCTGGCTCTGGGAGCACATGGAAGATGACGAACCCGTGCCGGAGAGGCTCCGGCGCGATTTTGAATAAGTCCGGTCCTCCGGACAGGGTATCGAAGAAACTCGCATCAAACAGAGGGGGAAACACACTGACATGGAAGGCAAAACCAAACTGACAAAACTGGAGAAGTTCTGGATTCTGTACGATGTAGGCAACTCCGCGTTCACGATGCTGGTCTCCACGATCATCCCGATCTACTTCAACCATCTGGCGGGGCTGAAGAACATCTCCGAGGTGGACTACCTGGCCTACTGGGGCTACGCCGCCTCCCTGGCCACCCTGCTGGTCGCCATCATCGGACCCGTCCTGGGCACCATCGCGGATACCGAGGGGTATAAGAAGCCCATCTTCACCATCAGCATGATGGTGGGCGTAATCGGCTGCGCGGCCCTGTCCATCCCCACCAACTGGCTCCTGTTCCTGGCCGTGTTCGTCATCGCGAAGGTGGCCTACAACTCCAGCCTCATCTTCTACGACGCGATGCTGAACGACGTCACCACGCCGGAGCGCATGGACGACGTCTCCTCCCGCGGCTACGCCTGGGGCTACATCGGAAGCTGCGTGCCCTTCATCATCAGCCTGGTCATCGTTCTGAAGGCGCCCCTGCCGATGCAGGTCTCCATGGGCATCGCCTTCGTGCTGAACGCCCTCTGGTGGGCCGGCGTCACGATCCCGCTCCTCAAGAATTACAAGCAGATCAACTATGCGCCGAAGAGCGAACACCCCATCCGCGACAGTTTCTCGCGTCTGGGCCACGTCTTCCAGGACATGAAGGAACACCCCAACGTGTTCTGGTTCCTGCTGGCCTTCTTCTTCTACATCGACGGTGTGTACACGATCATCGAGATGGCCACCGCCTTCGGCAGCGCCCTGGGCTTCTCGTCCACGACCCTGCTGCTGGCCCTCCTGGTCACGCAGTTCGTGGCCTTCCCGTTCGCTCTGCTCTTCGGCCGGCTCTCCTCGCGCATGCCCAACGGCCGGCTCATCCGCATCTGTATCATCGCCTACACCGCCATCGCCCTCTTTGCCATCCAGCTGGATAAGCCCTGGGAGTTCTGGCTCCTGGCCGTCTGCGTCGGCATGTTCCAGGGCGGCATCCAGGCCCTGTCCCGCTCCTACTTCTCCAAGATCATCCCTCCGGAGAAGAGCGGCGAATACTTCGGCGTGTACGATATCTTCGGCAAAGGCGCCGCCTTCATGGGCACCATGCTCGTGGGCGCGATGGCGCAGATCACCGGCAGCCTGAACACGGGCGTGTCCGTGATCGCCGCCATGTTCGTGGTCGGCATCTTCCTCTTCGGGAAGGCCCTCAAGATGAACCGTGACGTGTGATGATGGATCAGGACAGAACGGGCGCTGCCGCCGCACACGCAGCCACGACCGCCCCGCCCTCAGAACCCGTCAACACCGCTCCCGCGGCTGCCGTTCCTTCTGACGCCGCGTCCTTCTATGACGAGAACGCGTTTTCCGCGGAGGATATCTCGGAGGGCCATGCCGCTGTGCACCGGACCCCGCACCCGGACCTTCTTCTGACGGGTTCGTCCGCCCACGACCACTACGGCACCTCCGACGACGTGAGCGATGACGGCCTCCCGTCCCGCCGTGGGCCGGGGGAACGCTCGCCCCTGGCGGAGTTTCTGGAAGACGTCATCCTGGAAGAGGATATCCTGGCCGAAGCCCAGTACAAGTCCCTCGACAAGACCTTCCTCTGGCTCCGCAACCTCTCGGTCCTCGCCGCGTTCATTCTGTTTTTTATCAGTCTGTTCATGCCCCACCACAATCTCTTAAAGGGGGCGGCCTACATTTTCGGCTGCGGCGCCTACGTCTTCGAGATCCTTCTCATTACGGACGCCTTCCACAAGCGCGTCCCCTCGGACGAGATGTTCATGGCCTACTGCTTCGGACCGATGTACCTGCTGCTGGCCATCAGCTACCTCTTCGGTTCGCACTGACCGCGTTTGTTCACAAAACGTTCGGATTCTTCCGTGGTAATCCGCCTGTCTCTGTGGTATGATGAGGAGCGGCGATACCCGCCGTTTCCCATCAACTTAAAGGAGCTTTCAACACCGATGAAAATGAGATTCAGATTCCTGGCCCTCGCCGTCTGCCTGGTCCTGGCCCTCACGGCCTGCAAGACCAACCTGCCGGTCCCCTCGGCGCCGCAGACCACGGCCTCCACAGAGGCGCCGTCCACCGCTGCGCCCACCGAAGCGCCGTCCACCGCTGCGCCCACCGAGCCGCAGACCACGGCGTCCGCGCAGACTATGCCCGCAGAGGTCGAGGTGGAGGGCGTTCCCTCCTTCATGCACCTCACCTACGACTTTCATGACTACTTCACCCTGGGTGAATACAAGGGCGTCAGCTATGAGCCCACGGACAGCACCGTCACCGCGGAGGAGCTCCAGGCCGAGATCGACACCTATCTTCAGAACGCCGCCACCACCAAACCGTCGGACAAGACCGTGGTGGAAAACGGCGATATCGTCCACATCACCTACAAGGGATACCTGGACGGCGTCGCCTTTGAGGGCGGAGATTCCGGAGAGGCCGGGTACGACCTTCACGTCGGCTCCGGAGAATTCGTCGGCAACTTCGAGGAGCAGCTGATCGGCAAGCAGGTGGGCACGGACGTCGTCCTGGAGGGCGTCCGCTTCCCGGACAACTACCGCAACAACCCGGATCTGTCCGGCAAGGACACCACCTTCGAGGTCAGCATCCAGTACATCGCGGAGACCGTTGTCCCCGCGCTGGACGATGCCTTCGTGCAGGGCCTCGGCCGGGAGGGCGTGGACACGGTGGACAAGTTCCGCGCCTGGGTCCAGAGCTACCTGCAGGAGCAGAAGGCGGAGGAAGCCCGCAGCAAGGACATCGCCAGTGTCATCTCGGCCGTCTATAATGCCGGAACGAGCAAGGGACTGCCGGAAGAGACCGTAAAGGCCTTCACGGACAACCTCATCTCCATGTACGAGGCCCGCGCCGCGCAGTACGGGGTCGACCTCGGCACCCTGGTCGGCGTCATGCTCCAAATGACGGAGGAGCAGTTCCGCACGGCCGCCCGCACCTCCTCGGAGGCTTCTGTCCGCGAAGAGATCGTCATCTCCGCCGTGGCCGCGGCCGAGAAGATGGACCTCTCCGACGCGGAATACACCGCCGCTCTCGACGCCTTCGCGAAAGAGAACGGCACCACTGTGGACAAGGTGCTCGCCAGCTATCAGGAAGACGACCTCAAGTCCTACTTCTTCCTGAACAAGATGCGCGCCTTCCTCTTGGACAGCGCGTCTCCCACCAAATAATTCCCGATGGCCCGCCCCGCTGCAGGGGCCTCACCCATAGACAAATGATCGCAGATCAAACGATAAGAAAGGGGAACTGAAAACATGCTTAAGGAATTCAAGGAATTCGCACTCAAGGGCAACATGATCGACATGGCCGTCGGCGTCATCATCGGCGGCGCGTTCGGCGCTCTGGTCACCGCTCTGGTCAACAACATCTTCATGCCGCTGCTGTCCCTGATCACAGCCGGCGCGGACTTCTCCACCTGGTTCATCGCCCTGGACGGCAACAAGTACGCCACGGCCGAGGCCGCCGCGGAAGCCGGCGCCGCCGTCGTGAACTTCGGCCTGTTCATCTCCGCCATCATCAACTTCCTGCTGATGGCCTTCGTGGTCTTCCTGTTCGTGCGCGCCATCAACAAGGCCCGCGCGGCTGCCAAGCCCGCCGAGGAGGCCGCTCCCGAAGAGCCCACGACCAAGGTCTGCCCGTTCTGCCAGTCCGAGATCGCCATCGCCGCGACCCGCTGCCCTCACTGCACGTCCGAGCTTCCGGAAAGCCCGATCGATCCTGCCGCGTAAATCTGTTATCCGGGGGCGCTCTGCGCCCCCTTTTATTCTCTCAAAGGAGGTGCCCCACATGAAGAAAACCATCGTCGTCGGCTGTGACAACGCCGCTGTCGCCCTCAAGGACACCCTGATCAAATTCATGCAGGACCTGGGCTATGAGGTCGAGAACGTCGGTGTCGACAGTCCGGAAGACGGCACCTACTATCCCTACGTCGCGGAGCGCGTCTGCAAGGCCGTCATCGACTCCGGCTACACCAAGGAGGGCGTCCTCATCTGCGGCACCGGCCTCGGTATGTGCATCTGCGCGAACAAGTTCCCGGGCATCCGCGCGGGCGTCTGCCACGACAGCTATTCCGGCGAGCGCCTGAAGCTCTCCAACAACGGCAACGTCATCTGCTTCGGCGCGCGCGTCATCGGGCCGGAACTGGCCAAGAAGATCCTGAAGGAGTGGCTCTCCCTTGAGTTCAAGGACGGTTCCTCCACCCCCAAGGTCGAGGCCATCCGCGAGCTGGACCGCAAGTACCTGAAGTGATCTCCGGCGGACGCCCGGCCGGCGCCCCGCCTTCGCCGCACCTTCGCGGGAATCTTCCCGCGGGGCGGCCTGCCGCTTCTGTTCACCCGGCTGGCGCCGCGGCGCCCCGGCACTTCAAGCAGAAAGGACTGCCTGACATGGCGAGACTGGACAGACTCTATCTCGGCACCAACACCAAGATGTACAAGACCATCGCGGATACCAAGCTCTTCCTCACCCGCCTCGACGGGATGACCAAGGACATCTCCGCGGATAAGCTCGAACTCTTCGTGATTCCCTCCTACACCTCCCTCGCGGAAGCCGTGGAGACCGTGAAGAACTCCAAGATCCGCATCGGCGCCCAGAACATGGGCTGGGAGGACGAGGGGCAGTTCACCGGAGAGATCTCTCCCGTGATGCTCAAAGAGATCGGCCTCGATCTCGTGATGATCGGCCACTCCGAAAGGCGCCACGTCCTCGGAGAGACGGACTTCATGGAGGAGAAGAAGGTCAAAAAGGCCTGCGAGTCGGGCTTTATCCCGCTGCTCTGCATCGGCGAGACCGCGCAGGAAAAGGAATACGGCCTCTCGGCCGAAGTCCTGCGCACCCAGCTCAAGATCGGCCTGCACTCCATCACCGCGGAGCAGGCAAAGGACCTCTGGATCGCCTATGAGCCCGTCTGGTCCATCGGCGTCGGCGGCACTCCCGCCTCGGAGGACTACGCGGAGGCGATGCACATCGTCATCAAGGACGCTCTGGCGGAGCTCTTCGGCGACGAGGTCGGCCGCGACATCCCCGTGCTCTACGGCGGCTCCGTGAACCCGCAGAACGCTCCCGCCCTCATCGTACAGCCCCATGTAGACGGCCTCTTTATCGGCCGCAGCGCCTGGGACGCCGACAATTTCCACGGCATCATCCGCACGGTCCTGCCACTCTTTGCGCAGAAGAAGGCCGCGGCAAACTGACCCGAATCCATGCCGCGCCGGCTCTGTTCCGGCGCGGTCTTTTTTCAGGAGGCACTCGTGAACACCTTCCATTCCTACGCTCTCCCCGAGGAGATCCGCAGCAAAGACTACGCCCTGGCCACCTATTACATCCGCCTCCCGAAGGACGTGGACGTGATCAAGAAGGCCGAGACCATGGCCGTCGGCCAGACGATCGGCACCTGGGTGCCGGTGCCCGGCATCACGGACGAGATGCGCGCGAACCACTGCGGCCGCGTCGTCACTATTCTGGACGCCCCGCCGGCCGAACTCGATCCGCAGATCGAGGACGACGTCCGCACCTATTTCATCCAGATCGCGTATCCGACGGCAAACTTCGGCCCGCAGTTCCCGCAGATGCTCACCACCCTGCTCGGGAACGACGCCTCCACCTCGGCCCAGGTCAAGCTCGTGGACCTGCAGCTCCCGGACTGCTTCCTCGCGGCCTTTAGGGGCCCGAAATTCGGTCCGGAAGGTCTGCGCGCGCTCACCGGCACGGCCTCCGGCCCCCTCCTTCTGAATATGATCAAGCCCTGCACCGGCATCACGCCGGAGGCGGGGGCGCGCATCTTCTACGACACCGCCCTGGGCGGCCCGGATTTCATTAAGGACGACGAACTCCTGGGCAACCCGGACTTCTGTCCCGTGGCGGAGCGCGTAAAGAAATACAACGAGGCCGCCCGCGCGGCCTTCGAGAAGACCGGAAAAGAAGTCATCTACATCCCCAACGTCACCGACCGCGCGGACCGCATGACGGACACCGTGAAGCGGGCCCTGGACGCGGGCGCGAAGGCCGTCATGATGTGCTTCTCCACCGTGGGGTACTCCCTTTTCCGCGCCGTCTCGGATTCCGTCCCCGTGCCTGTCATGGGCCACTACGCGGCCTCCGGCGCCATGAACGAAGGCATCCAGAGCGGTCTCTCCTCCCACCTGTCCGTCGGCAAGTTCGCCCGCATGGCCGGCTCGGACATGGTGATGATGAACACCCCGTACGGCGGTTATCCTCTCACGCGCATGCAGTACTTCAAGACCATGCACCAGCTGACCCTCCCCTGCGGTCCGTTAAAGCCCGCCATGCCCATCTGCGGCGGCGGCGTGCATCCCGGTCTGGTGCCGCAGTTCGTGAAGGATTTCGGGACGGACATCGTCCTGGCCGCGGGCGGCGCCGTTCAGGGCCACCCGATGGGCGCCGCGGCCGGCATCCGCGCGATGCGCACCGCTTCGGAGGCCTCCGTGGCCGGCATCTCCCTCGAGGAGGCCGCGAAGGAGAGCCCCGAGCTTGCCGCCGCACTGCAGCGCTTCGGCCATCCCGCCCTCCGATGAGTTTCATCCGTTTTTCCGGCGTATCCAAGGTCTACCGCATGGGCGAGGTGGAGATCCGCGCGCTGGACGATATTTCCTTTGAGATCGAGAAGGGCGAGTTCGTCGTCGTTCTGGGCAACAGCGGCGCCGGCAAGACCACCATCCTGAACCTCCTGGGCGGGATGGACACGGTGACGGCCGGGCACATCGTCGTGGACGGGAAGGACCTCTCCCGCGCCACGGAGCGTGAGCTCACGGACTACCGCCGCCTCGACATCGGCTTCGTGTTCCAGTTCTACAACCTGATGCAGAACCTGACGGCCAAAGAAAACGTGGACCTGGCCCTGCAGATCTGCCGCCAGCCCCTCGATTCCCGCTATGTGCTCCGCATGGTGGGTCTCGAAGACCGCATGGACAACTTCCCCTCCCAGCTCTCCGGCGGAGAGCAGCAGAGGGTGGCCATCGCGCGCGCTGTGGCCAAGAATCCCAAGCTCCTGCTCTGCGACGAGCCCACCGGCGCCCTGGACTACGCGACCGGCAAGCAGGTCCTCAAGGTCCTGCAGGAGATGTGCGTGCGCGAACAGATGACCGTCGTGATGATCACCCACAACAGCGCGCTCGCGGAGATGGGGAACCGGATCATCCGCGTCCGCAGCGGAAAGATCGAATCCGTCACCGTGAACGAGACCCCCATGGACATCGACCTCATCGAATACTAGCACCTGCCCGGGGAGGCCCCCGATGTTTGCCAAAGATACCTTTCGCCTGATCTTCAAGACCAAAAACCGCTTCTTCTCCCTCTTCATGATCGTCCTCATAGGCGTGGCGTTCATGATGGGGCTTCTTTCCACGCGCTATCTCATGGAAGCCAGCGTGGACCGCTACGCGGATTCCACCCGTCTCTGGGATCTCCAGATCTATTCCTCCTACGGCTTTGACGAGGGCGACGTGGCCGCCCTGCGCGGCGTCGGCGGGGTGACCGAGGTCTTCCCCAGCCGCTTCGTCGACCTTCTCTGCGAATCCCCGGACGGGCACGTCGCCGTGACCCGAGCCGCGGAGTCGGACCGCACCCTCGGACAGTTCGAACTGGCCAGCGGCCGTCTTCCCGAGCGCCTGGATGAGATTCTGGTCCTGGAACACGGCCTCACCGGGGATCACTACGCCCTGGGCACCCGTCTGCATCTCTTCCGCGAGGAGGACGACCTGAAGGACGTCCTCGCCCGCACCGACTACACCGTCGTCGGGACCGTGCGCACGCCCGACCATCTCGCCAAGACGCTGGGCACCGGCCTGTACCGGAACCTGGAGCTGGGCCTCATCGTCTATCTTCCCTCGCAGAACTTCCTCGCCGACTACTACACCACCGTCTATCTGGCCGAGGACGGCCTCGAAGCGCTGAACGCCTTTTCTTCCGCATACAAACAGGCCTCCGAGGACGCGAAAAGCGACCTGGAGGTCTTTGCGCATACCCAGCAGGACGTCCTCAAGTCCAAGATTCTGGCCAAATACCAGAAAGAGATCGACGACGGCCGCGCGGAACTCGAGGCGCGGAAGGCCGACGGCCAGGCACAGCTCGACGAGGCGCGCGTCAAACTGGACGACGGCAACGTCCAGCTCGTGGCTTCCGAGACCCAGCTGCAGACCTTAAAGTCCGCCCTCTCCGAAGCCGAGGGACGGCAGGCCGCCCTGGCGCGGCGCGTCTCCGCGGAAACCGGCCGGTCCCTGACCCGGATCCGCCAGATCGAGTCCGCGGACCCGCAGCACCGCTCCTTCGAGCGCATCTTTGCCGCCCTCACCGTGGACTACGGCACCTACACCGCCCTGCGCTCCCTCATCGAATCCGCGCAGCAGACCGAAGGCCCTCTGGCCGAGCGCCTGGAGGAGGCACGCGCGGCCAAGGCCGCGTCCGAGGCGCGGATCGCCGCCCTGGAGGAAGAGCGCGCGCAGCTGGAAGAGATCCTGGCCTCGGAGGAGACCGCCCCCGAGGACGCGTCCGCGGCGCAGGAGCGCCTGACCGAACTCGACCAGGAGCTGGCGCGGGCCCAGGTCGACGTTGAGGCCCAGACCCGGCTGATCGAGGGGTATGAGGCCCTGATCGAGCGCGCCGGAAGCGAGGACGCGCAGAAGCGCCTGGATGAGATCGACGCCGCCTACGGCGGCTCCGTCGCGGCGGCGTTTTCGGAGTATTCCAAGCTGGAACAGGACCGCATGCTCGCGGAGGCCCTCCAGCGCGAAAAGTCGCTGGTGGACACCGCGATCTCCCGCATCCGCGGAGAGATCACGGATGCCGAACGCCAGATTGAGGAGGGCAAAAAAGAACTGGAGGCCGGACGGGAGGAATACCAGAAGGCCCTGACAAAGTTCGATCTCGAGATCGAGAAGGCGGAGACGGAGCTGCGCAAGGCCCAGCAGGACCTGGACGAGCTGCCCGCCGCGGGCTGGACCGTCCTCACGCGCGAATCCCACTACGCCTCCTACATGTATAAGAACAATGCGGCCCAGATGGGCGCCATCGGGATCGCCCTGCCGGTCCTCTTCTATCTGGTCGCCGCCCTCGTGTGCCTGACCACAATGACGCGCCTCGTCGACGAGCAGCGCGGCCAGATCGGTCTGCTGCGCGCCCTGGGCTTCTCCGTCGGCCGCGTCGCCATGCGCTACGTCTTCTACGCTGTCGTGGCCGCCCTCCTCGGGAGCGTCGTCGGCATCGCCGCGGGCATGGCCGTCTTCCCCACCGTCATCTACAACACGTGGCGGCTCCTGTACGACCTCCCGCCCATGATCCTGACCTTCCCGATCCGCTACGTCCTCATCAGCCTGGGCGCCTTCACCCTGCTCATGGCCGCCGTCACCTATATCGTGGCGCGCAGGTCGCTGCGCGAGGTGCCGAGCCAGCTCATGCGCCCGCGCGCCCCCAAGAGCGCGAAGCGCATCTTCCTGGAGCGGTTCACGGGCTTCTGGAACCATCTCTCCTTTACCTCCAAGGTGACGGCCCGCAACCTCGTGCGCTACAAGGGGCGCTTCATCATGACCGTCATCGGCGTGGCCGGCTGCACGGCCCTGCTGGTGGTCGGCTGGGGCATCAAGGATTCGATCGGCGATATCGTCGCGATCCAGTACGGCGACATCCTGGACTATCAGTACAGCGTCGCTCTGGAGCCGGACACGGACCCCCAGCCCTTCCTTGACCTGCTGCAGGAGAACCTCGACAACGAAAAGACCGTGCCCCTGCGCACCTACGCCTCCCGCGTCTATCTCGCCGACGGCGACGCGACCATAAACGCTGTGGTGATGGACGCCCGCGAAGCCAACGACCTTCTGAACCTGCGCGCCACGGACCACCGAACGCCGATCAAGCTCCGCAGCGGCGGGGCCATCGTCTCGGAAAAGTTCGCGAGGACCCACGGCCTGTCCGCGGGGGACCGCATCGTCATGGAGTCCGCCTCCGGGCTCAAGGCGGAGGTGAAGGTCGACGCGGTCTGCGAGATGTACTTCCAGCACTACCTCTTTCTGGCCGCGGACGCCTACGAATCCCTCTTCAGCGAGAAGTTCCATCCGCAGACCATCGCCGTGCGCAACCGCGCCGGGAACCTGGACGAGGCCGCCCTGGAAAAACTTGAGGGCTTTGAGAGTCTCACCGATTTCTCCGGAGTGATCGACCAGTTCAACACCATGATCCAGGCCCTGGACTTCATCATTCTGGTCATCATCCTGACGGCGGGCGCCCTGGCCTTCGTCGTCCTGATGAGCCTCACCCAGGTCAACCTCTCCGAGCGCGTGCGCGAGATCGCCACCCTCAAGGTCCTGGGCTTCCGCCGCGGCGAGGTGATCTCCTACATCTTCCGCGAGATCTTCCTGCTCTCGCTCATCGGCGCCCTCTGCGGCCTGCCGCTGGGCGTGCTGGAGCACCGTTTCATCATGAACGTCATCACTATGGAGATGATCCAGTTCGGCATGAACATCAAGCCTCTCTCCTTCGCGCTTGCCTTCGGGGTCACCCTGGTGTTCACGCTGATCGTGCTCTTCCTGATGCGCCGCCCCATCCGCCGCGTCGAGATGGTGGAGTCGCTCAAGTCGGTCGAATAATGCCCCGCGCATCTGCTCTTCCTCGAGAAGTGCGCGGACTTCCCCATCATCAACACGGACCTCTTCGTGACCGTGAACAACAAGCGTCTCTTCCTGCCCTACATCAACCTCGTCGTGGACGGCGTCAAGATCCTCTTCATCGGCGTCCTCACGCAGGAAGTCCTGAACGCCACCAAGTCGGAGAAGATCATCGGCTCCTACGTCAGCATGAAGAACGCGGCCAAGGAGATCGGCGTCATCTGCGACAACTACCGCACGACGGACACCGACATCACCATTCTGATGACCCACATCGGGTTTGAGAACGACGTCGCCCTGGCCGAACAGCTCGACCGAAACTTCGGCGTGAACTTCATCATCGGCGGCCACTCCCACACCTATATGGAAGAGCCGACGGTCGTGAACGGAATCCCGATCGTCCAGGCGTACACCGGCACGGACTTCGTCGGCCGCTTCGACATCAACTACGACAAGCAGGCCCGGGAGATCCGGAAGTGGACGTGGAAGTGCGTCCCGATCGATGAGGACGCCGCGGAGAACGACCACGTGATGCAGGGGCTCCTCGACCAGTACAAGGACGTGACCGACAAAAAGTACAAGCGCGTCGTCACGCGCTTCGAGCGTGAGCTCACCCACCCGGCGCGCGAGCAGGAGACCGAGATGGGCAACCTCTACGCCGACCTCATGGTGGACGACGCCTCGTACGACATCATGCTCTTCGGCTCCGGCTCCATCCGCAAGAAAAAGATGGGGCCGATCGTGGAGTACCAGGAGATGCTGGAGAACACGCCCTTCGACGACAACCTCTGGATGGTCGAGGTGACCGGCGCGCAGCTGCGGCAGATCATGAAGCACCTGATGCGCGATGAGGCGTGGGTCGGCGAGACCGAGTTTTACCAGTTCTCGAAGGGTCTGCATATCAAATACCGAAAGTCCACGCATACCCTCGAGGAGCTGACCTTCCGCGGCGGGGACGTAAAGGACGAGGACCGCTTCAAAATCGGCATTCAGAACTACCACTACAAGAACTTCGACGCGTTCTTCGGCGTCCCGCTCGAGGAGGTCAAGCAGAACCGGAAGCCCCGGATCGTGGCGACCAGCGTGAACAACATCATCGAGGAGTACCTCTCCACGCACCCGGGCCTGGACGCCCACGTGGAGGGAAGAATCGAAGTCGTGGAATAAGCCGTGCTTATCCGGCCCGCCGACCGCGCAGGACTTTAAGCGACAGTGAAAAGTCGGACCGCCACACGGCGGCCCGGCCTTTCGTTTTGTTCCGAAGGGGCGGAACCCCCGGAGCACATACCAGACCGCCGCCAGCATGATGACGGCCGCACGCAGCGCGATCGATGCGGCGATGACCAGCCCGTCTCCGCCTCCCTGTGATGGCTGCGCAAAAAAGTGCTTGACCCTTACGCTGCGTCAGGGTTTATGCTATGTTTGCGCGCAGGAGGAACTGTCATGAAAACCGTAAACGAAGTCAGCAAACTGACCGGCGTCAGCGTCCGAACGCTTCAGTATTACGACCGCATCGGCCTTCTGAAGCCTGCCGGTCATACAGGCGCCGGATACCGGCTCTACGATGACGCCGCCCTGGAAAAGCTCCAGCAGATCCTGCTGTTTCGCGAGCTGGAGTTCCCGCTCCGGGACATCGCGGAGATCGTCGGCCGGCCCGGATTTGACCGGGACAAGGCGCTGGAACAGCAGATCGGGCTCCTTACGCTGAAGAAGGAACACATTGAAAACCTGCTGGCTCTGTGCCGGGATTTGAAAGAGAAAGGAGTGAGCAACTTGAATTTTTCAGCGTTTGACTCTTCCAAACTGGAGGAGTATTCCAAAAAAGCCAAAGAACAGTGGGGCGCCACAGAGGCGTACCGGGAATATGAGGAAAAGAGCCGGGACCGCACGGCGGCGCAGGAGGCCGGCCTCGCGGCGGACCTCATGAAGATCTTCGAGGAGTTCGGCGCGATGAAGGACGGCGATCCCGCCTCGGCGCAGGCACAGGAGCAGGTCAAAAAACTGCAGGCCTGCATCACGGACCACTACTACACCTGCACCGATACGATTCTGGCCGGCCTGGGGCAGATGTACGCCGCGGGCGGAGATTTCACGGAAAACATTGACAGGGCCGGGGGACAAGGCACCGCCGCATTTGCTGCCCGCGCCATCCGGACTTACTGCGGGAAGTGACGCCGCGCACAGGCCTTCCGGTCTCCCGCCAAAGACTATGCGGTGCGCTCCGGAACAGAGGGCCCTTTCGGCAAAGACAACGGCAGCATACAGAAAGACCGGCGCGGGAGATCCCGTGCCGGTCTTTTGGTTTAACTTTTCACTCCTGCGCCAGCCCCAGCACTTCCCTCCCCGCCGCGGGCAGCTCCTCCAGCGAGAAAACGGTGCGGTCCGGATGGATGGGGCTCGCCGCAAGTGCGGCGCGCGCTTCCTCCGGCGTTCGGTGTGCCGCGAACCACACAGTTCTGACGCCCATGTTCGCTCCGCCGCGGATGTCGCTCGTCAGGCTGTCCCCGACGATGACGGACCGCGCCGGGTCCACGTCCGGGATTCGCGCGAACACCGCGTCAAAGAACGCTTTGGTGGGCTTCTCCGCCCCCATGTCCATGGAGATAAAGACGTCCTCGAAAAAGTCTTCCGTGCCCGTGAGGCGGAGCCGGCTGTGCTGTACAGAGGGCGTTCCGTTGGAGATCGCGAAAAGGCGGTTCCCGGGCTGCGCCGTCAGCGTCTGCAGGACCTCAAGCGCTCCGGGCATCCGATGTCCCTCCCGGGCCAGACCGTCCTCGTAGACGTCGCAGACCGTCTGCGCGGGAAGGTCCGGGCGCCCGATGGCCTTCAGAAACACCTCGAAGCGGCCTCGGAGTACTTCGAAGCGGTCGATCTCGCCCCGCTCCATCCTCTGCCAGTGCTCGATGTTGATCCGGCTGTAAAGGCGGACCTCCTCCGGGGTGACGGGGCGCCCGTACCCGGCCATGGTCTTTATCAGGGAGCATCGCTCCGATTCGTGAAAGTCCAGGATCGTGTCGTCCAGATCCAGGAACCAGAAAACCGTTTCGTTCATTCTTCCGTTCATTCTTCCGTTCTTTCTCTCACTTCCTGCGCCCGGCGCGCGGCCTCTTCCTCGGCGCGGCGCAGGGCCTCCGGCAGCACCTTGATCGCCGCGAAGGGCAGGAACTGCTTCGCGCGCTCCTCGCGCGGCATCGGCGGGTGCCGGATATAGTCGATCTGCGGGTATCCTTCTCCGGGCTGTCCGGCCGCGGCCCGCGCCCCCTCGCCCGAAGCGGGGGCGGCGTGCGTCTGGTTATTTGTCCCCACGGCGGTGCCCTCCGATCTGTTCATTCCTCTCGCGCCGGGTCGCGCCCTCCTGCAGGTCCATACCCCGCAGCAGCGCGTTCTTCCCATAGCGGCCGCGCACCTTGAGCACGGCCTCCTGCATGCGCTTCTCCTTTTCTTCGTCCTCCGGGTCCGAAAACAGCGAGAGCTGCACGTCCCCGGCCGGTCCGACGTTCCCGAGCGAAAGACCGATGTAGCGGATCATCGCGTCCGGGTCCACCTCGCGCTCGAAGATCTCCACCGCGGCCCTGCGCAGACGCTCCGCGCTGTCGGTCCGCTCGAACCGCGCGGAACCGTGCGCGGTGCCCTCCATGAGGCGGCGGTCATAGGCCACGAAGAGGTCCAGCCGCTCCGTCATCAGCCCCTCCTCCAGGAGAGAGAGGGCCAGTTCCTCTGTCATCCCCTTGAGAATGAGCTTCGCGCCCTCGAAATCCGCATCGGTCCCGATCACCTGGGCGCTCGACAGGGAGTTGGACTTGGACCGGTAGGCCTTGATGTCCTGCATCCGCGTGCTCTCCCGCCCCCAGGCGTGGTCGATCAGCAGCTCCGCGTCGATTCCGAACTCCCGGAACCAGATCTCGGGGTCGGTCTGCGCGATGCCCCGCATATTCGTCACGCCGTAGCGGGCCAGCCGCGCCTGCGTGCGCCGTCCGATGCGCCAGAAATCCGTCAGCGGCTCGTGGTCCCACAGGGTGCGGCGGTAGCTCTCCTCCGTCAGTTCCCCGATGGGCACGGGGCCGACCCCGCCCGCCGCCACGGCCATCTTCTTGGCCGTGATGTCCATGGCGATCTTGGCCAGATACAGGTTGGTCCCGATGCCGGCCGTCGCGCGCACGCCGGTCTCTTCGTACACCGCGCGCATCAGCTTCTCGCACAGGGTGCGGGCGTCGGTTTTGTACAGGGCCAGGTAGTCCGTGAGGTCAATGAACACCTCGTCGATGCTGTAGACGTGAATGTCCTCCTTCGCGATATAGCGAAGATAGACGCCGTAGATCTGCGCGGAGACCTCCACATAGAGGGCCATCCGCGGCGGCGCCACCAGGTATTCGATGTTCTTGGGGATCTCAAACAGACGGCAGCGGCCAGGAACGCCCAGCTTTTTCATGGCCGGGGAGACCGCCAGGCAGATGGTGCCTTCCGTGCGCGTCACGTCGGCCACCACCAGGTTGGTGGTAATAGGGTCAAGCCCGCGGGCGTGACACTCCACGGAGGCATAGAAAGACTTGAGGTCGATGCAGCAGTAGATGCGTTCCCCTTCCACGACTCAGTCCTCCGGACGGAAGTAGAATCGGCCGGAAACACGCACGGTGTCGATCAGGTTGATGAAGGCCGCCGGATCCATCTCCCGCGCCCTCGCGATGACGGTGTTGCTCTCCGCGCGGGAGACCACGGAATAGAGCATCTTGTGACGGGCGTGCTCGTGCGCGCCCTCCACGTCCACGACGGTGGCGCCGTGGCCGGTGATGCGGTAGATCTCCGCCGCGATCTCATCCGGCTTCTCGGTCACGATAAACAGCGTGCCCTGCTGGTAGCGGCGGTAGAGATAGTGAATAACGGTGGTGGAAACGAACTGGTAGATGATGGAGTACAGGGCGCGCTCCCAGCCGAAGAAATAGCCGGCGATGATCAGAATCGCGCTGTTGAGGCCCAGCACCACGGGGAAGGAATCCATTCCCTTCTTCTCTGAGAGATAGATGCCGATAAAATCCGTGCCGCCCGTCGTGGTATTCGCGGAGAGGCACAGGGCGATCATGGCGCCGCTGATGATTCCTCCGAACACGCTGATCAGCAGGATATCGTCCGTCATGGACGTCTTGGGCAGCAGGTCCGTGAACAGACCCGTCAGGACGATGCACAGGCAGGAGAACAGGGTGAACTTTTTGCCGATGAACCGGAAGCCGATGTAGACCGGGATCGCGTTCATCAGCAGGTTGATGACGGAGTAGGAAAGCTCCAGATGCAGAAATCTCTCGGCCAGGCGCTGAATCAGGATGGTCAGACCCATCGCGCCGCCCGGGAAAAGGTCTCCGGCGGACACGAAGGTGTTCACGTTGACCGCAAGCCCGAAGGCCGAGATGATGACGAACAGAAGACGTTTTCCGTCCTTTTTGGCATCGAAAGTCATGACTGCGTTTCCTTTTCCGATCAAACAATGCGGGGCCAAAGCGGCCCGGTGCCGCGGCGCGGCTTCTTTGGGACATCCGCCGCCGTTTTTCTGTTCCCACTGCGCCGCTGCGCTTCGGCCGCTCTCACAGGGCTGCGCAGCTGCGGCTTACTTTGAAAACACAAAGATCTTGAGCAGTCCCAGAATCAGGAGATGCCCCGGGTAATAGGCATAGTAGAAATACCGCGGAAGCTGACGTCCCCGCTCTCCCCGGTAAAACAGGGTGAGCGGCCATCCGAAGAGGGCGTACGCCTCCGACGAGGCCAGAAGGCAGAGCACCGCGACGGCGGCCGGGTGCACCAGCCAGGTCAGCCCGATCTTTTTCATGGCGTAGGCCGCGCAGATGGCGGCGATGCCCCACCTGCCGTAGTCCGTCTTCAGGGCCGCGGCGGCCGCCATGGCCGCAAACGCGACCGCGGCACAGATGAGCCCCTTCCCGAGCAGGACGGCCCAGCCCCGGAGGTCCTTCCATTCCGGGAATTCCAGGATGTGCGCCGTCCCTTTCTCGTGCCCGGTGCCGGCTTCCAGCACCAGGTCGCAGATCCAGATGCAGGCCAGGCCGATGGCCAGGGTGAAGAACACGTTCTGCGACGTGAATTCCAGAATCGTTCCCGACTGAACTTCGGCCTTCTTCAGAACGATGGCCAGATCGAACGGGATCTCCGAGAGCAGGCTGAAGATCGACAGGCGCAGCAGGTATTTCGCGCGGCTCTTCGTGTAGAAGAAGCCCTCGATCAGCAGGAAGATGAACAGCGGAAACGCGATTCTCCCGATGTTGCGCATCAGGTGGTAGTTCTGCAGAATCTGCGTGCGCTGCGCCTTTGCTGCGGCATAGTAGACAGCCACGACCACGCTGGCCCCGAGATGATCGATCAGCATGGTAATATCGGCAGCCGCCTTGATGACGGCGCCGCTGATGCCTTTATTTTCCAAGGTAAACGACCCCTTTTTTCCTTTCATGATCCGGTGCAGACACGGATTTCGGCCCGGCCGGACCCGCGTGCGGTCCGGTTTTTGATCCGGCTCCGGCGGACCCGGTTTCGCGCGGCGTACGATCTGCGTATGGTCCGGTCTTTTGTCCCGTGCTCCCGGCCCGGGCAAAGGATTCCCGGCTTACAGCCCCTTGTAGAAGTTGATGAGGCAGCCGGCCAGCAGGATCTTTCTCTCGTCCGGCGTGAGCGCACCCAGTTTCAGCTCCACCGGCGTCATGCCGCGGCTCGCCACGTAGGCCGTGACGGTCTCCGCCCCGGATTCCACCGCGGCGCGGATGCCCGGCAGGAAGAGGAAGTCTCCCAGGCCGAAGGGCAGGGCCTCGTGGTCCGTATCGCACACGAGGGGCAGCATACCCCAGTTGATCAGGTTCGAGCGATAGCGCTTGGTCGCGTAGCCGGCCGCTACGTTCGCGAGGCCGCCCAGGACTCTCTGGCAGGATGCTGCCTGCTCGCGCGCGGACCCGTCGCCGGGGCGCACCGCATAGACGGCCGACCCGATTCCGGTGTCGTGGGCGCGAAGTTCCGGAAATGCCGCCTTGACCGCGTGGAAGGCGTCCCGGAGCTCCGGCATCGCCTCGCCCATGCAGGCTCCCTCGCGGCGCGCCGCCTCGGCCCGCTGCACCGCCTTCGCGCGGCCCACGTACTCAGGGTCGCGGCGGGACAGGGTGAATTCGGCCAGCCCCAGGGGATTGGAGCGGTACGAGGACGTCTCTCCGGAGGGGATGAGTTCGTCCGTGGTGGTGACGGGATCGTGGATCTCGCTCACGATGCGGATCATGACGTCCTGCGTGAGCGGGACCTGCTCCGGCCAGTCCTTGATGTTGGGGCCCATCACGAGCTCCTCCTCCGGACGGGGACGCCCCGCGCCGAAGTACACGCGCTTTTCGTAAAGAGAAGAATCGAAATGGTAAACCGGTCCGGTGAACTCCGTGTCCAGGGCCGTCGCCGGCGTCAGCGCGCCGTGGGCCGCCGCCGTCGCGGCGATCGAGCGCGCGTCCATCAGCGCCACGGAAGCGATCTGGCCGCTCTGGATCTTCGAGCCCTCGCGGTTCGGGAAGTTGCGGGTGGAGTGGCGCACGGAGAAGCCGTGGTTGGCCGGCACGTCGCCCGCGCCGAAGCAAGGGCCGCAGAAGGCCGTGCGCACCGTGGCGCCCGCGGCGATCAGGTCCGCGATGCGTCCGTTTTTGACCAGTTCCATCAGGATGGGCTGGCTCGCGGGATAGACCGAGAGGGCGAACGCCCCCGTGCCGATCTCGCGCCCGCGCAGGATGTCCGCCGCCGCGCACAGGTTTTCGAACCCGCCGCCCGCGCAGCCGGCGATGACGCCCTGGTCCGTCCAGAGGCGCCCGTCGCGCACCTTTTTGAGAAGTTCCAGGCTGGCCCGTCCGCCCAGGGACGCCGCGGCCTTCTCCTCCACCGCGGCCAGAACGTCCGCGGGATGCGCGCACACCTCTTCGATGGTATACACGTTGCTCGGATGGAAGGGCATCGCGATCATCGGCCGCACGGCGGACAGGTCCACACAGACCATGCCGTCATAGTATGCGGCCTGACCGGGCGCGAGCGGCGCGTAGGCGTCGGCCCGTCCGTGCAGGGCCAGGAAGGCCTCGGTCACGCCGTCGGTCTGCCAGACGGAGGACAGGCAGGTGGTCTCCGTCGTCATGACGTCGACGCCGATGCGGAAGTCCGCCGACAGCTTCTCCACGCCGGGGCCCACAAATTCCAGAATCTTGTTGTTCACGTAGCCGCTCTCAAAGACGGCGCCGATGATGGCCAGGGCCACGTCCTGCGGTCCCACGCCGCGGACCGGCTCCCCGGTCAGATACACGGCCACCACCTGCGGGGCGGCGATGTCCCAGGTCCGGCCCAGCAGCTGCTTGACGAGCTCGGGGCCGCCCTCGCCGACGGCCAGGGTCCCCAGGGCCCCGTAGCGGGTGTGGCTGTCCGAGCCCAGCACCATGCGCCCGCAGCCCGCCAGCATCTCGCGGGCGAACTGATGGATCACGGCCTGATGCGGGGGCACATAGATGCCGCCGTACTTTTTGGCCGCGGACAAGCCGAAGACGTGGTCGTCCTCGTTGATGGTGCCGCCCACCGCGCACAGGCTGTTGTGGCAGTTGGTCAGAACGTAGGGCATCGGGAATTCGGTCAGGCCGCTGGCCCGCGCCGTCTGGATGATGCCCACGTAGGTGATGTCGTGCGACGTCAGGGAGTCGAAGCGGATCCGCATCTGCTTCGGGTCCTCCGAGGTGTCGTGCGCGCGAAGGATGCGGTAGGCGATGGTCTCCTCCCGGCCCTCTTCCTTCTCCGGCACGCAGCCGAGCGCCTGCGAAAGCTTCGCGGCGGTCTCCTCTCCCTCTTCGATGACGGTGCGGCCCCCGATCAGCCAGGCGCCTGCTTTGCTCAGTCGGATCATCGCGTTTCCTCCCTGTATCCCGGTCGTTTCCCGCAGCGGACAGTCCCGCGGAGGGGACTGCCGGCAGCAGCGATGCTTCATGGATTCGTTCAATATATTATCCTATGTTCCGGGCCCGGCGTCAAGCGTCGATGCGGCGGCTTTCCCGTCTTTCCCGTCCCTGGGCGGTTTGCGTTGTCTAACGTCTTGACGAACGCAGCGACTTGGGGTACACTCGCGTTAAGATGTTGTTAACACCAATGACATTGAATATCTCAGGAGAGAAGCGAATGGACCTCAAGGAACTCACCACCTTCCTTGCCGCTGCCGACGCCGGCAGCATCACCCGCGCCTCGGAGAGGCTGGACATCAGCAGCGTCTCGGTCATGAACCGGATCAACAGCCTGGAGGAGGCCCTGCAGGTACGCCTCTTCGTGCGCACAAATCACGGCGTGCGGCTCACGGCAGCCGGGGAATCGTTTTACCAGAGCACAAAGGAGCTCCTGCAGCAGGCCGACCGCGCCGTGGCGCGGGCGCGCAAGATCGAGGCCGAGGGGGAGAAGGTCATCCGCATCGGGACCTCCGTCATGCGCCCCTGCCGGGAACTCGTCGATCTCTGGGAGCGCGCCGCGGGGCCCGACGACGATCTCCAGATCGAGATCGTCTCCTTCAGCGACAAGCGCGAATCCCTCTCCACCCTGCTCTCCTCTTCCGACTCCCTTGTGGACTGCTTCCTCTCCCCCTGCGACTCTCTGCAGTGGCAGCAGGAATACGGAATCCTCCTTCTCCGTCACCTCCCCTGCCGCGTGGGCGTGCCCCGCTCCAACCCGCTCTCCGCGAAGAAGAGCCTGACCTGGGAGGACCTGGACGGAGAGACCCTGATGCTGATCACCAGCGGTTTCTCTCCCGTCATGAAGCGCATGGCCGACGATATCCGCCGCGACCACCCGCACATCCACCTCGCCGACATCCCCTACTACTACGACACCGGCGTCTTCAACCGCGCCGTGCAGATGGGCTTCCTCACAGAGACCCTGGACATCTGGAAGGAGGCTCACCCCTCCCTGGTCGTCCTCCCCGCGGAATGGGACTACGCCATGCCCTACGGCATCGTCTATCCCAAGGAGCCGCGCCGCCCCGTGCGTCAGTTCATCGATAAGATCGCCCGCCTGCTCGAGGCGGAAGGTGTCCGTCCATGACCCGAAAAGTCTCTTCCCTGATTCCCAGATTTCTGCCCAACGGCCTCTTCCTGTTCGGAGCGGCCGTTTTGCGCTGGTTTGAGGGCCTGCGCCGCGGTAAAACGTCCAAAACCTCCGTGTCCGCGGGCGCCGGGGCGGCCGCGGCCGGTATCGCCTCGGCCGCGCGCGTACAGGATGCGCCGGCCTCCGGCTATATCGAAAACCAACTCTTCCTGGGCGGCATCCCCTACGGGCGGTACACCGTCGCCCGCTCCGGGTGCGGCGCCATCGCCCTCTATAACGCGCTGCGGCAGCTCGGCGCGCCCCAGCCCCTCTTCGAGCTCCTGCGAGAAATGGAGACCGACGGGCTTCTGCGCGGCGGCCGGCTCGGCACGGCCCCTCAGGCCCTGCGCGACGCCCTGCGCCGGCGCGGCTTTTCCTGCGAGATGTCCCGCCGCCCCCGCGATCTCGAGGCTTTTTCGCGCCGCTATCCCTGCCTGCTTCTCACCTGCTACAACGATCAGGACGACCTCGACGCGGACATCCATACCTTCCATATCGAAAAGAGCGCCGCGGGCTTTACGGCCCACAACGCTCTCGGTGACGGCGCCCCTCTGGGCCCGTTCGCTTCGGTTTCGGAATTGTTTGCCGCCTACGGGCAGCGCCCCCGGCTGATCTGCTTCCTCGGCGCATCACGCCGCGGGGAAGGCCAGCCGCACAACGAAGAGGTCCCCGTCTAACTTCAGGTCAAACGTGCCTCCCATCAGCCGCGTCAGGTCGCGGGCGATCGCCAGGCCCAGGCCGGACCCCTCGCCGGTGCGGGAGGCGTCTCCGCGCACAAAGCGCTCCATCAGCTCCTCTTCCGTGGCTTCCAGCCGCATCTCCGACACGTTTTTCATCTCCAGCAGGACCCGTCCGCCCTCCTCGCTCAGCGTGACAAAGAACCGCGTCCCGGGCATGGCATACTTTGCGGCATTGCCGCAGAGGTTGTTTAACACGCGCCAGAGGCGGCGGCTGTCGGCCTTGACCCAGCCGGGCGTCCCGCTGTCCGAAAAGGCCGGCGTTACTCTGCGCGCGGCAAACTTCTCCTCATATTCGCCCTGCACCTGCAGGAGCATCTCCCGGAGCGAGATCATCTCCGTCTTCAGTTCCACGCTCCCGCTCGCGGCGCGCGACGCCTCCATCAGGTCGTCGATCAGCGCCTTCAGCCGGTCGCTCTTCTCCTTCAGGATTCCCAGATACTTCTTCGCGTTTTCTCCGGGAAGATCCTCTTTGCCGAGCAGGTCCACATAGCTGATGATGCTTGTGAGAGGCGTCTTCAGGTCGTGCGAGACGTTGGTGACGAGCTGTGCCCGCATGCGTTCGGCCTTCGTGGCCTCCGCGACCGCGGCGCGGATCCCGTCGCCCGCGTGGTTGATGCCGTCCGCGAGGGCCGCTTCATGCGCGAAGTAGCCGTCCGGCGCGATCCGGACGCTCACGTCACCCGCGCCCAGGGCCTGTACCGCAGCCAGGATCTCCCCCTGCTCCCGGCTCCGCTTCGTCAGGACGCGCGCCACCAGCACGTGCAGGAAGATCCAGAAACCCGCGATGCCGATCGCTGCCGTAAACAGGAAGAAGTCCTCCGCGTAGCCGGCAAACGTCAGGAGAATCGCCGCGCCCAGAAAATAGAGGATGTTGGCCGCCACATACAGGACATAGATCCACACGGTCCGTCTCTCTCCCGCGCGCTCCGCCGTGCTCCAGGAAACGATGGCCTTCCAGCAGCGGACGACGCAGCGCCCGACGGCCGTGATCATCGTCCCGGACAGAAGCGTTCCCGCTTTGGCGCGCCGCAGGATGCTGAACAGCACCACCATGGCAACCGCGTAAAACCCCGGCGCCGCCACGAGAATACCGGAAACCCCCCGGACCACGAATTCTCGGCTCATGATGACCAAAAAGCACACGGCTGCTGCCGCCGCAGCCAGCAGGACAGCCAGCCAGACACGGTCAATGGCCCACAGGGAGTACCCCTCTTTTCCATCCCGTTTCCCGGAGAGGACCACCAGCGCGATCAGGCTCCCCAGCCACAGAAGGGCGCTCGCCGCGATCAGCGCGACCGCAAGGCCGTACTGCCCCTCCAGGAACTGCAGCTGCTCCGCCGGCGTCTCCCCGGAGAACCCGCGGGCGGCCGCGATCGCCGCAAACCACAGACCGCCGGCCGCGGCTGTGCACAGGGACAGAATGTGCAGGAACACGGCGATTCCCTTTTTGGCCGCATAGCTCAGCCGGCGTTTCTTTCCGCCAGCCGAAGCAGAGACCGGGGCCTGTTCTTTCAGGCCGTTTTCCTCACGGTTCCCCACAGAGGTCTGCGCTCTTTCCGCGCTGCCTTCCCGGTCTCTCACAGGAGCCTGCGCTCTTTCCGCATACGTTTCCCGGACACCCGCGGCGCCGGCCGCCCAGGGAGACATCTCGCGAAACTCCGCGCCGCGCGCCTCGGTCAGATCTTCTTTTCTGTTCTCTTCCACGCTTTCCTCCTCCGCGGTCTCAGAGCTTCTCCACCTTGTACCCCACGCCCCACACGACCTTCAGGTACCGGGGCTCTTTGGGATCGATCTCCACCTTTTCGCGGATGTGGCGCACGTGTACCGCCACGGTGTTCTCCGCGCCCAGGGCGTCTTCGCTCCAGACCGCCTCATAGATCTGCGAGGTGGTAAACACCCGCCCCGCGTTTTCCGTCAGGAAGAACAGGATTCGGTATTCCAGGGGCGTCAGCCGCACGGGCTCCCCGTCCACGGTGACCTCCTTGCGGTCGTCGTCGATCTCGAGACCCCCGGTGCGCAGGATCTTTCCGGCCGCCTCCTGCAGCGCGGCGCCCAGACGCGTGTAGCGGCGCAGCTGCGACCGCACCCGTGCCATCAGCTCCAGAGGACTGAACGGCTTGGTCACGTAATCGTCCGCTCCCACGTTGAGGCCCAGGACCTTGTCCGCCTCCTCGCTCTTGGCGGAGAGCAGAATCACGGGGATGCCGGATTCCTCGCGCAGCTTCATCAGGGCGCGGATCCCGTCCAGGCGAGGCATCATGATGTCCATCACGATCAGCTGAACGTCCTGCCTGCGCAGCACCTCCAGCGCCTGCATGCCGTCGTAGGCCTTGAGGACCTCGTGGCCCTCCTGCAGCAGATAGATCTCGATCGCATCCACGATCTCGCGGTCGTCGTCGCAGACCAGGATTTTCGCCATGACATACCTCCTGTCCTTTCCTGCCCCTATTCTGCAGGGCGGAAATTAAAAAGCGCCGGGGGAAATTCTTAAGAATTGCGAAGGATGCGGCGGGCGTGATCTGCACCCGGGGCGACCTGCGTCCTGAGCTTCAGTTCTTCACTTCGAACACGGATTCTCGGAGCAGCTCTGCCGCGCGCTGCAGGACCGGGACCTCGCGGTTTGCGATCAGCCGGCCCAGACGGCTCCGACGGGATTTTCGATACTCGCGGAGCGCCTCGTCAAAACGCAGCTTCAGCGTTGTCATATGATAGTCCTCGATCTCGTCCCTGGTCCGGTGCGTCTCGCCGAACCCGCGGACCCGGCACAGATAGTAATGGTTGATGTTGTGCCGGCCGATCAGGTTGTAATAGTCGCTCACGATCCCGATCTTCCGCAGAACGTCGACCTGCGCGCCCATCTCCTCCTGCAGTTCCCGCCGCAGCGCTTCCTCCAGGTCCTCTCCCGGTTCCACGCCGCCCCCGGACGTCTCGATCAGCGTCGCGTGCCCGAATTCGTCATCGCGTCGGACGCGGACAAAGTAAAACCAGCCCTCGTCGTCCGCGACAATAGCTCTGACGATCTCTCTGTCGTGGGTGACGCCGGTGCAGGGCCACTCCTCGTCCTTCAGGGAAAGGCGCATCTCTTCTGATGTTTTCTTTTCTTCCGGCCCTTTCAGACGTTTCCGTTCTTTCCGGTCTTCCGGCACTTTCATCTCTTTTGTTTCTTCCATCATCGAATACCGATCCGCTTTGAGTGTCGGTCAGGGCTGTCCGCAGCGCACAACGGCACGGCGGGTCCGTCTTCTGCTGTGCTCCTTGGTCGCCCCGGGTCTGTTTTTCATACACAGCGCACTTTGGTCCGATCCGGATCCATTCGAAACCGGCGCACCTGCTGAAAGCGAAGGCCGCTTCTGTCCATCGGACTCGAGCGGCCGCGCGGTTGCGTTCTATGACAACAGCAATGAAATTCCTTAGTTTTTGCTCTTTGCGGCCTTGAGCGCCTGCTCTTCTTCCTTGCCGAGGAGAACGGTGGCCTCGCCGCGGCGCACTTCCTTCACGTAGAGATAGCTTCCCTCCCGGGAGTGGATGCAGTTCAGCACAAAGCCGTCCAGGCCACGGTCCAGAAGAGCCAGCGCAAAACTGGATTCTCCGCCCATACCCGGGAAGGCATTGTAGCGCACGAGCCCTCGGCTCTGGAACGCGCGGAGCGTCCCGCGGTTCAGGGCGCGGATGGCCTCCTTGTTGGCCGCATCCTCGCTGCGCAGGGCGCGCACGTCCTCCGCGGTCGCGCGGATGATCTCCTCCAGGTCTCCTCCGTTTCGGCCCGCGGTCAGTTTATCGATGCGGCGCTTTAAGGACCGTGTCCGAATGAACATCACGCAGCACACGATCAGCAGCACCAGCGAAAGTCCCGCCGCCCCCAGGACCAGATAGCCCGGGTCAAACGGCAGTCTCTGCAGCATTTCACTTGCCATACGCCCCTCCTACTGCCTTCTGCGGCCCTTCGCCCCGCGCTGCGAGAGCTCATAGGTGAGCCGCTCCAGCTCCTCCAGCGAATGATAGGCGATCTCGATCTTTCCGGCCTGCTCTCCGGCGCGGCGAATCCGCACCTGGGCCAGCAGGGCCGCCGTCAGTTTCTCTTCCGTCTCGCGGTAGGCGAGTTTCACGCTGTCGGAGACCGGCTCCGCCTTCTTCGCGGGCTTCTTCTCCGGCGCGGGCTCCTTCATGCGGCGCACCAGATCCTCCGCGCCGCGCACGCTCATGCCCTCGTGAAGAATGATCTCCGCGGCGTCCTTCATCTGCGCGGCACTGTCCAGAGCCAGAAGGGCGCGGGCATGTCCCGCGGAGAGGCTCCCGTCCGCCACCATCTTCTGGATGGAAGCAGGAAGCTTCAGCAGGCGCAGCGCGTTGGTGACCGCGGTGCGGCTCTTGCCCAGACGTTCGGCCAGTTCCTCCTGCTTCAGATGATAGGTGCGCAGAAGCTCGTCATACCCGGCCGCCTCTTCCAGGGGCGTCAGATCCTCGCGCTGCAGGTTCTCGATCAGTGCGACCTCCATGGTCTGCTGCGGGGAATATCTGACGATATTGACCGGCGCCTCGGAGAGGCCGGCCATGCGGGCCGCGCGCCAGCGGCGCTCACCTGCGACAATGACATAGTGGTCGTCCTGTTTCTGGACCAGAAGCGGCTGCAGGATGCCGTACTGCGAGATCGATGCGGCCAGGTCCTTGAGGGCCTCTTCACTGAATTCGCGGCGCGGCTGTCCGCGGTTGGGCTCGATCTGCGACAGGGGAAGCTTCTTCAGGCCGCCGCCGCTCTCTTCTTCCGGCGCGGTCAGGTCCTTCGGAATCAGGCTGTCCAGCCCCTTTCCGAGCCCGCTCATGCGCGTTTTTTTCATCTGCTCTTCTCCTTTCTCCCGATCATCTCGGCCGCCAGTGCGCGGTACGCTTCCGCCCCGGTGCTGCGCGGATCGTACAGGTGGATCGGCAGCCCGTGGCTGGGAGCCTCGGCGAGGCGGACATTGCGCGGAATGATCGTGCGGTAGACCCGCGCGTTCAGATTATTCTTCACATTCTCCACGACCTGCATCGAAAGGTTGGTGCGTGCGTCAAACATCGTAAAGACGACGCCGTCGATCTCCAGGCGCGGGTTGAGGCGCTTGCGTACCAGCTGCACCGTGTGGATGAGCTGGGACAGCCCCTCCAGCGCGTAGTACTCACACTGAATGGGAACGAGCACCGCATCGGCTGTGGTCATGGAGTTGATGGTAAGGACGGAGAGCGAAGGCGGGCAGTCGATAATGACAAAGTCATAATTATCGCGCAGTCGGTCGACCTGCCGCTTCAGAAGAAATTCCTTCATTTCGATCCCGATCAGCTCGATCTCCGCACCGGAAAGATCCACATTGGACGGCGCAAGATCAAGACCCGGCAGCGCCTCTTTGACGATCACGTCCGCGAGTTCTCTCTCTCCGATCAGGACGTCATACAGGGTGCCGCCCGGGGCGTCCTTGTCCACGCCCAGGCCGCTGGTGGTGTTTCCCTGCGGGTCCATATCGAGCACCAGGACGTGTTTCCCCGCCTCGGCCAGACACGCCGACAGGTTGATCGCTGTCGTGGTCTTTCCGACTCCGCCTTTCTGATTCGCTATGGCGATGATTCTGCTCACTTCGATCCTCCTGTGAACTGGCGTCTATGCCGGTTGCGGTGTTTCTGTCGTTGGACCGCAGCACATGCGAAAAATGCAATGCATCTGTACGGGAGAAGGGCCTTTTCAAAACCCGACCGCTTCAAGCGGGGCCTGAAACGAACGCCCGTGCAGCAGCCGATACATATACTTTTCGAACGAGCCAAAACAAAAGCCCGTATAGCAGCCGGTACACATACTTAGCCGACACAAATATTTATAGAAGGAACGCAGTATATACGTTCCTGAGGCGATCACATGTCTGCGCAGGACAAATATAGCATGAAAGGGCCTGTTTCGCAAGACGAACGGGAACCGACTGCGCATTTTGGGACGCTTCCGCTCGAAAAAGCGCGGAAACTCACGGAAAGCACACGTCAAAAAAACCGAATAAACCGCGATATCTCGCTTTCTATTCCATTTTCGGCACAATATCTTGTGGAAACGCAGAAAATGCAATGTTTCACGTGAAACATTGAGCCGGGAACGCGGATCACGGACTGTTTCAGCCAAACAGAGTCTCGTTCCGTCCGCACACAAAAACGGGATGTGTACGGAAACCAGTCCCGGAAGGAAATGCAATGGAGACAGATCCTTCTGCGACTCTTTCGGAAACTTATGCAAAACCCGCCGCCAAACAAGCACAAAAAAGCCCCCTTTCAAAATGTTTCACGTGAAACATTCATCGCCATATATTCCGAGGGCTCCGGGAGCAGCCACAGCATCTTGTAGTGTTTTACAACAAGGGAAAAGGGGATGGAAAGGACAACGCAGTATTATAGGGCAAAAAGGCGGGAATGTTTCAAGCAGAACAGGCAAAAAGAAAAAGGAATGTTTCACGTGAAACATTCCTCAAGTCGAGCCATGAGACAATCCAAAGCAGGTCTGGACAAAGGCTGTCATACCGTTTGGAAACGACGGGTGAAGAGCTCACAGAGGCTGGCGTCCCGGCGTGCCGGCTTTTCTGGGATACTTATTGGGTGTAGGAGCCGTCTTCGGGGCTAGAATCAGAGCGCGGCCGAAATCCGTTCCGGCAAGTACATATTCCTCCGTCTGAAGTGCGCCGCAGCCCAGCAGAGACGCGGCGCGGGCGGCCTGATCGGCCTCAGCAGCTCCATCTTTGCCCTTAAACGCGGCAAACACACCGCCAAGACGCACGAGAGGGGCGCAGTATTCACACAAGACCGGCATTCCGGCCACGGCGCGGGCCACAGCCACGTCAAAGGACTCGCGAAGCACCGGATCGCGTCCTGCGTCCTCCGCGCGGGCATGCACAAAGGAAACGCCCTGCAAACCGAGCGATTCCGCGAGTTCTTTCAGAAAATCCAGGCGTTTACGCAGAGAATCGAGGCAGGTCAGTTCGATCTGCGGCGCAAGGATCTTCAGAACGATGCCGGGAAAACCCGCGCCGCTTCCGACGTCAACGAAGCGCGCACCGTCAGAAAACAGTTCGGGATGACGAAGGTAAAGCGCCGCGCTGTCCACGAAGTGTTTGACAGCGATATCGGGAAACTCCGTGATGGCCGTGAGGTTGACTTCCTCGTTGCGGCGGACCAGAAGGTCGGCATAGGAGAGGAAGGCCTGCACCTGTGCGTCCGAAAGTTCAACTCCGGCCGCGCGGAATGCGCCGCGAAGAAGCTCTTCATTTGTCATATGCTGTTCCTGCATCTGCGTTCAGCCCCTTTCCCCGTTTTCCGTCTCCCGGCGCTTCTGCTGCGAGAGATAAATCAGAAGAACGGCAATGTCGGCCGGCGTGACGCCGTCCAGGCGCGAAGCCTGTCCCAGGTTCTCCGGCCGGTGCTGTGCCAGTTTCTGCGCGGCCTCCGTGCGCAGCCCGCGAATCGCAGCATAGTCCGTCTCCGGCGGGATGCGGCGCTTCTCGACCTTGGAAAACCGCTCCACGGCGGCGCGCTCGCGCGCGAGGTAACCCGCATAGCGAATCTCGATCTGCGCCTCCTCCCAGACCTCGCGGGGCAGGAGAGGGCGGTTTTCGTCCAGGGGTGCGATCGTTTCGTAATCCAGTTCCGGGCGCCGCAGGAGTTCCGCGAGGGAGATGCCGTCCTGGGTCGGTGCAGAACCGTGCGCGGCCAGAAAAGCGGCCGTGCGTTCTCCGCCCGCATAGGTTCCGGAGAGGCGGTCGATCTCCGTTCGGATCGCGCTCACCTTTTCTTCGAGTGCGCGCATCCTGGATTCGCTGATTAAGCCAATGTCATACCCTATCGGCGTAAGGCGCTGATCCGCGTTGTCCTGCCGGAGAAGAAGACGGTATTCCGCCCGCGCCGTCATCATGCGGTAGGGCTCTGTGAGTTCCTTGGTGACCAGATCGTCAATGAGGACGCCGATGTAGCCCTGGGCACGCGTCAGCACCACGGGTTCCCTCCCCTGCAGCATGCGCGCGGCGTTGATGCCGGCCATCAGGCCCTGGGCCGCGGCCTCCTCGTAACCGGAGCTCCCGTTGAACTGGCCCGCAGCAAACAGGCCGCGCACCCCGCGAAGTTCCAGCGAATGCCTCAGCTGTCCGCTGGCGAGGGCATCATACTCGATGGCGTAAGCGTTGCGCACGATCTCCGCGTTCTCGAGCCCGGGGATGGTGCGGATCATGGCCGCCTGCACATCCTCGGGGAGAGAAGAGGAGAGGCCGGAGAGATAGAGTTCGTTCGTGTAGAGCCCCTCCGGCTCCACGAAGATCTGGTGGCGGGGCCGGTCGGCAAAGCGCACCACCTTGTCCTCGATCGAGGGGCAGTAGCGCGGCCCCTTGCCCTCGATCACGCCGGAGAAGAGAGGAGAGCGGTCCACGTTTTCGCGGATGATCCGGTGCGTCTCTTCGTTTGTGTATGTGAGATAGCAGGGGACCTGGTCCTTCTGCACGCTCTCGGGGTCCGTGGTGAAGGAAAACGGCACGACACGGTCGTCGCCGCGCTGCTCCTCCATGCGGGAAATGTCCACGGTGCGCCCGTCCACGCGGGCCGGCGTACCGGTCTTTAAGCGCACGGTGCGGATCCCCAGCCGGTGCAGACAGTCTGTCAGAAGCCGCGCGTTGCGGAGGCCTCCGGGGCCCGTCTCCTCGATCACGTCGCCGTAGACGCAGCGGGAGCGCAGGTAGGTCCCCGAGCACAGAACGGCCGCGCGGCAGGTGTACTCCGCCCCCGAGGCGGTCCGAACGCCCGTCACGGCCCCGTTTTCCGTCAGAATCTCACTCACCTCGGCCTGGCGCAGGCGCACGAGGGGCTCGCGTTCCAGCGTGCGGCGCATCTCGCGGGTGTAGGCCTGCTTGTCGGCCTGCGCGCGCAGGGAATGGACCGCCGGGCCCTTGGAGGTGTTGAGCATCCGGGACTGAAGGAAAGTCTTATCGATATTCTTTCCCATCTCCCCGCCCAGGGCGTCCACCTCGCGCACGAGGTGACCCTTGCTGGTCCCGCCGATGTTGGGATTGCAGGGCATCATCGCCACGGCGTCGATGCTCACGGTAAAGAGCACGACGGAAAAGCCGAGGCGCGCGGCGGCCAGAGCGGCCTCGCACCCGGCGTGTCCCGCGCCGAGGACGGCAATATCACAGGTTTCGGTCCGATGAGGCATGCGGTCCCTCACTTTCCCATACAGAATTTCGCGAAGATCTCTTCGGCGAGGTCGTCCGAGACGCTCTCGCCCAGAATGCGGCCGAGGCTCTCATACGCGTCCATGAGGTCCGTGGTCATGAGTTCCTCGGTGAGGCCGCCCGCGGCGGTCTCCTCGGCCATTTTGAGGCTTTCCGCGGCGTCCCGCAAAGCCTGCTGCTGGCGCAGATTGGTGAAAAACCACTCCTCGCCCTCGGCGCCGCGGGTGTCCCGGACCACGTCCAGGATGCGGGAGCGCAGTTCGTCCAGACCCTCGCCGGTCTTTGCGCTCACGGGAAGGGGCATCTCTCCGGTGCGGGAGAGGACCTCCTCCGGCGTCAGGGCGCCGGCGATGTCGGTTTTGTTGAGAATCAGGATATGCGGCCTCTCCCGGGTGATCTCCCAGAGCGCATCGTCCTCCGCCTCCCAGGGGAGGGCGTTGTCCGCGAGGAAGAGCAGGAGAGAAGCGCCCTGCGCCGCAGCGCGGGCCCGCTCCACGCCGATCTTCTCCACCTCGTCCTCGGTCTCGCGAATCCCGGCCGTGTCCATGAGGTTCAGGTGGATGTCGCCCACGCGCAGGGTCTCGGTGAGGACGTCGCGCGTTGTGCCCGCCACCGCGGTCACGATGGCGCGGTCCTCGCCCAGAAGGGCGTTCAGCAGCGAGGATTTCCCGGCGTTGGGCTTTCCGATGATGGCCGCGGGGATGCCCTCGGCGATCTTTCTCCCGTAGGCGCCGTGCTCGAGGAGCCTCTCGAGCTCCGCGCGGATCTGCGCCGCCTCGCGGCCGGCGCGCTCCGGTCCGCCCTCAAACTCCAGGTTGTCCGGATCGTCCAGAGCCGCCTCGATCTGCGCGGTCAGGTCCAGAACGCGCGCGCGCAGGTCTGCGACCCGTCCGGCCGCGGCTCCCGCCAGCTGCAGGGCCGCGCTGCGGCGCGCCGCCTCGTTCCTGGCGCCGATCAGTTCCATCACGGCCTCGGCCTGTGCGAGGTCCATCTTTCCGTTCACAAAGGCGCGGCGGGAGAATTCTCCCGGCTCCGCGAGGCGCGCGCCGGCCCCGAGGGCCGCGCGAAGAATCTCATCCAGAACGAGGGGGCCGCCGTGGCCGGAAAACTCCACCACGTCCTCCCCCGTATAGCTCGCGGGCGCGGCAAAGGGAAGCGCCAGCACCTGGTCGATGCGCCGCTCTCCGTCGATGATCCATCCCAGCCGGGCGCGGCGGGCCTCCTCCTTTGAGAGAGGGCCGCCCGTGGCGGGAGAGAAGATGGCCCTGGCCACGGAAAACGCAGCCGGACCGGAGATCCGCACGATGCCGATCCCGGCCTGGCCGAGGCCCGTGGCAACAGCCGCAATGGTGTCCGTCATATCCGAACCTCCGCAGGAAAACAAAAAAGCCGGCGGCCGGTAGCCGCCGGCCCTAAATCATCAGGCCTCTTCGGATCTTCTCTTTCCTTCCTTTTCCGCCTTCTTGGGGAACACCACGACGTGGCGGAAAGGCTCCTCACCCTCGCTGCGGGTGGTCACGAAGCGATCGGACTGCAGCGCGGAGTGAATGATCCGTCTCTCATAGGGGTTCATGGGCTCGAGCGCGACGCTGCGGCGTGTGCGCTTCACCTTGTGGGAGATGTTGCGCGCCAGATTCTCCAGCGTGTCACGGCGTCTTTCGCGGTAGTTTTCCGTGTCGAGCTTCACGCGGAGATACTCCTCGCGGCCCTTGTTGACGACCAGGCTGGTCAGGTACTGAAGGGAGTCCAGCGTCTGTCCGCGCTTGCCGATCAGCAGACCCATATCCGGGCCGGCCAGCTCCACGCAGAGGTTCTCTTCCTCGACGTCGTACGCGGTGTAGATCTCCACCGGGATCTCCATGGCCTTGAAAACGCCTTCCAGGAAATTCTTCGCGGCCTCTTCCTCGGCTTCCGTATTCACGGGCGCTTTGGGGGCGGCAGCTTCTGCAGGCGCCTCCTCCTTCACGGGAGCGGGCTTTGCAGCCTCTTTCTTTTCGGGGGCTTTCTTCGCTTCGGCTTTGCTCTCCGGAGCCTCTTCGCGGAAGAGGCTGCCTTCCGCGAGGTCGCGGCGGCGGGCGCGGATCACGGCGTTGCGGACGCCCAGAATTCCCAGGAACCCGCTGGTGCCCTCCTCGATGACTTCATAGTCAAGGAGCTCGCTCGAGGTCTCAAGCTCCTCCATGGCGCGGATGATCGCTTCGTCGACCGTCTTTGCCGAAAACTCTCTATATTCCATCGGAAACCGATTCCTCCTTACTTTTTGGTGCGCTCGTTGAAGTCCTTGACCATGCCGGCACGGGCGGCGATGCCGCCGGGGGCCTGGCGGGCAGGCTGGTTCACGGCGTCTCCGGCCTCTGCGCGCGCGGCAGCCGCACGCTCCTTGAGGACGCGCTCACGCCGCTCTTCCTCTTCCTTCATCCTCTGCAGGTTGCGCACGTTCTGAGACGCGTTCTCGCGGATGGGGGGAAGACCCTGCTTTTCGCGCTTTTTGTTTCTTTTTTCGATGTTCTTCTCGATGATATCTTCCACAGAAGAGTTCTTGAGGAACCCGTTGACAGCGACCTGCTGGATGAAGCGGATCGCGGAGGAGGCTACCCAGTACAGACCGACACCGCAGGGAAGCATGAAGCAGAACACCACGGAGATGAGAGGCATCGTCGCGTTCATGCCCTTCATCATGCCCGCGTTGGGGTCGTCGTTGTTGGCCGGAGCGACCTGCATGGTCTTCGCGGCAAGGAACTGGAACACGCCGGCCAGAATCGGAATCAGAATCGAGATGCCGAGCAGCTCCGGTCTCTCCATCAGGTTGATTCCCAGGAAGGTGTTGGACCGGGTCAGGTGATCGACCGTGGTTCCGACCTGCGACTGGATTCCGGAGAAGCTCTCGTAGAAGGTGTTCCACTTGGTCGCGTCAAACTTCGCGAACATGTCGATGATGTTGTTGATGGAGGCATCCGTGGCGCCGGTCAGATCGACCTTCGTGGGGTCCACGTTGACCGCCTTTGCCAGGTCCGTGATCTTGGTCACGAAATCCCCGCCGTGCGCGAGAGCCGCGTTCACAACGGTCTGATACAGACCGCGGATGGAAGAAACGTAGGCAGGAATGCGGTAGATGACCTGGTACAGCGCGATGATGATGGGCATTTCCACCAGAAGAGGGAGACAGCCCCCCATCGGGGAAAAGCCGTACTTTTCATTCAGGGCCTGAATCTCGGCCTGCTGCATCTGCTGCGAGCGCTGATCCGTCTTGCCCTTGTACTTTTTCTGAATAGCCTACATCTCGGGAGAGATGAGCGCCTGCACCTTGCTGTTCTTCTGCTGCTTGATGCGAAGGGGCGTCATCAGAAGGTTCACGATGAGGGTGAACACGATGATACACAGGCCGATGTTGGCGATTCCCATGCTTTCAAAGAAAGCATAGATCCCGTTCATGATCCAGCCGAGCGCTTCCGCCAGCCAGCCGATGATGGGGGTGGAGACCTTGGTCAGTGTAAGCATTAGCTGTAATAGCTCCTTTCCGGGCGCGGAGATAGGTTAAGGGACAGGATCGTACCCGCCCTTGGCAAACGGGTGACAGCGGAGGATTCGCCGCACCGCCAGATAGCTCCCCTTGAGGGCCCCGTACTTCTCCAGCGCCTCGATCGCATACTGCGAGCAGGTGGGCGTGTAGATGCAGTGGTGGTAGACCTTGAGAGGAGAGATGTACTTTCGATATCCCCGGATGAGGAAGATCAAAATCTTTTTCACGTTGTCTCTCTTGCGCCTTTTGTGTTTTGAACCGCGGCAAGACGGAGAAGGGCTCTTTCCAGTTCCTGATATGAGCGGCCCTTTGCCCGGTTTCTGGCGATGATCACGAGATCACAGCCACAGAGTAATTCGGTCTCACGCAGACGGCAGATCTCACGCAGCTGTCTCTTGAGCCGGTGTCTGACGATACTGTTTCCTACTTTTTTGCTCACCGAGATGCCGACCCTGCTCTTTTCCTGTCCTTCTTTTTTAAGGACATACAGAACAAGCAGGCTGTCTGCTCTGGATGTGCCGTTGTTGTAGACCGCTTGAAAATCCTGATTTTTCTTCAGAGAGTCCATGCGATGAGGCCTCCGTCCTAAAGCGTATCCCGCATTTATCCCCTGCTCGGTTTCTTCTGATCCCCCGAAACCCCATCGGATCTGCGCTGCAAAGCAGCAGTTTCCTTTGCAGATCCGTACGGCTTACCGGGAACTTGATCTCTTCGGAAAACGCGCAGGCGTTTTCCGCATCGGATCTGCGCTGTAAAGCAGCAATTTCCTTTGCAGATCCGTATGATCCTATCATCTGTAGAGATGAAACCTCTACAGATGAATACAGCAAGAGAAGCCCTGCCGGTCTCTCTTGCTGCTGTATTCCCGTGGTTCCGATACGGAAAGGATCAGGCAGATAACACTTTTCTGCCCTTGGCGCGTCTGGCCGCGAGGACCTTGCGTCCGCCGGCGGTAGCCATACGGGAGCGGAAGCCATGCACTTTGGCTCTCTGGCGCTTTTTGGGCTGGAACGTCATTTTTGCCATACCTGTTACACCTCCTTTGCGGTATCGTTCGAAAAGACACCGTGTCGATTATACGGGAAGAGAAAATAATCGTCAAGCGGTTTTTGCCGCCCGCGCCGCGCGGATTCGCCGTTTTCCGCCGTTTTTTCACTTTCCTGACCCTTTCTCCCCATTTCCGGAGACAGAGAGGGGACAATATAATATGAAGAAACCCGGGTTTTTGTTTACGTAAAATTTCCCACAAAAAGTGGATAAATTGGGGATAACTTTCCTGCATATTCGAGAAAATCACGCATTTTCGCGGTGTTTTCGGTGGATTACGTAACTTTTATCAACAGATAGGGTTCGTTCCCTCATTTTTTCCACTGTTTTTGCCTCCTTTTTCTGCTCTTTTCAATTGATATTTTCCACTCTTTCTATTATAATAAGATAGATTATGGGATAGTGGGGGCTGTTGCATTTATGGTGAACGAAATTCGTGATCACTGGGAAGAGATTCTTCTCTTCATCAAAGAGGATATGAGCCTCAGTCCGGTCGCATACGAGACCTGGCTCAAGAAGCTGAGCGTGTACTCTCTGGAGGGAGATACGCTCACTTTGAAGTACAGCGGTCCCAAGAATCATGTGGATTACGTCACGCGCCGCTACGCGGATTTTGTCACCTTCGGCACCGAAGTCATCACGGGGATTCATGCCAATGTCGTGATTCTCACGGAGGACGACCTCGGCCGCCGCGCCAATCCCCGCCCTTCTCAGGAGCCTGCCGCCCCCTTCCACGAGACGCTGAGCGGCAAGTACACCTTCGAATCCTTCGTCGTCGGATCGAATAACGAAATGGCACACGCCGCGTCGCTGGCCGTCGCGGAAATGCCCGGAGAGATGTACAATCCTCTCTTTATTTACGGCGGCGTCGGTCTCGGAAAAACCCATCTTCTTCACGCCATCGGAAATTTCGTTTTAAAGAACGATCCTTCCGCAAAAGTCCTCTACGTCACCAGTGAGAACTTCCTGAACGAACTGGTCGATTCGATTCGCGGCAAAAACGGAATCACGACCACGGAATTCAGAAACAAATACCGCGCGAGCGACGTTCTCTTGATCGACGATATCCAGTTCATCATAGGCAAGGAGAGCATGCAGGACGAGGTCTTCCATACCTTCGATACCCTGTATGAAGCCAAAAAACAGATCGTCTTCTCGTCCGACCGTCCTCCCAAGGATTTCGCCACGCTGGAAGAGAGGCTTCGCTCCAGATTTGAGCGCGGCCTCACCGTCGACATCCAGCCGCCGGATTTTGAGACCCGCATGGCTATCCTGCGCAAGAAGGAAGAGATCGAAGGCTTTCATGTAGACAACGAGGTCATCAAGTACATCGCGACCCACGTGAAATCCAATATCCGTGAGCTCGAAGGCGCCCTGACGCGCGTCGTGGCCTTCTCCCGCCTCATGAAAAACCGTGAGATCACACAGGATCTTGCGCGGGATGCCTTAAAGGACATCATTTCCCCGAACGAGGAACGCGAACTCACGATGGAGGCCATCCTCGCCGTGGTCTGCGACCACTTCGGCGTCTCCCGGACAGACATCCTCTCCACCAAGAGAAATAAGGAATTCGTCTATCCGAGACAGGTCATCATGTACCTGAGCCGCAAGCTCCTCAACGTCTCTTACCAGGACGTCGGCACCTTCCTGGGGGACCGGGACCACACCACTGTGATTCACGGAGAAAACAAGATCGAGCGGGAAATCGCGGAAGACCCCGAGGCAGCCGCCCAGATCCAGATCATCCAGAAGAAACTCAGCCGCACCTGACCGGTTATCCAGACCGTTCCACATTTTTATCCGCAGCCGAAACCTTTGAAACTGCAGGGAAAACCGCGGTTATCCACGGAATCCACCGCCCCTACTAAAAATACTATTTATATTTATTTCTATCCGACCCGCGCGCGATCGAAAGGAGCAGTGCATGAAACTCGTATTTGAAAAATCTTCCCTTCTGAGCGGAATCAACACGGTCATGAAAGCCGTCCCCGGAAAAACCACGCTCCCGATTCTGGAATGCATCCTGATCGACGCCGCGTCCGGAGAAATCACCCTGACCGCAAACGATATGGAACTCGCCATTCAAACGAAGGTGAAGGGAACCATCCTGGAGCCCGGCTGCATCGCCGTGGAAGCCAGATTCTTCTCCGAAATGGTCCGCAAGCTCCCCGAGAGCGATATCGTCTTCTCTGCGGATGAAAACATGGTCGTCAGCATCGTCTGCGATTCCGCGAACTTCCAGTTCCCCGGAAGAAGCGGAGAGGAATTCACCGGAATCCCTCATCTGGAGAAGAGAAACTACATCACCCTCTCCCAGTTTTCGTTAAAAGAAGTCATCAAGCAGACCCTGTTCTCGATCGCGCAGAACGAGAACAACCGCATGATGACCGGAGAACTCTTCCAGGTCCGGGAGAACGAGCTCAAGGTCACGTCCCTGGACGGTCACCGCATCTCCATCCGCAAGGTGCAGCTGCGCGACGTGTATGAGGGAGAGAAGGTCGTCATTCCCGGAAAGACCCTCGGAGAGATCGCCCGCATCCTTCCCGGGGACAACGAGAAGGACGTCCAGGTCTTCTTCCAGAGGAATCACATCTCCTTCGAGTTTGAGGATACCATCGTGGTCTCCCGTCTGATCGACGGAGAATACTTCAAAGTGGAGCAGATGCTCTCCGGAGATTACGAGACCAGGATTCGAATCAACAAGAAGGATCTGCTGGACTGCATCGAGCGCTCGACGCTTCTCATCCGCGAAAATGATAAAAAGCCTATCATTCTCGATATCAGGGACGGCCAGGCGCAGATCTCCCTGAATTCCGCCCTCGGTTCCATGCGCGAGACCCTGCTGCTGCAGAAGACCGGCAAGGATATCATGATCGGCTTCAATCCCCGCTTCCTGATCGACGCGCTGCGCGTTATCGATGACGAAGAAGTCGCCATCTCCTTCGTGAATCCGAAGGCGCCCTGCTACATCCGCAACGATGAAGACACCTATCTCTACCTCATCCTGCCGGTCAACTTCGCGGGAGCAAGAGCGTAACTGCTTCGATTTATTCAGGGAAGGTATGTCCGTATGAAGAAACTTCACATCCGGGATGAATTCATCAAACTGGGCCAGGCACTGAAACTGGCAGGCATCGCGGAAAACGGCGTGGATGCGAAGGAGCAGATTCTGTCCGGAGAAGTGTTTGTCAACGGAGAATCCGAAAACCGCCGCGGCCGCAAGCTCTATCCCGGAGATCAGGTCAGCGTCGGCGTCGAAGAATTCGAGATCGCAAATTCATGAAGATCAGGTCGTTTGAGTGCCGGGATTTCCGCAATTATGAGGAACTTTCCCTGGAGTTTTCTCCCGGAATCAATATTCTGTACGGAGACAACGCCCAGGGAAAGACCAATGTGCTGGAAGCCCTGTATCTCTCCTGCACGTCCCGCTCGCACCGCTCCAAGAAAGACGCGGAAATGATCCGCTTCGGCGCGGACGAAGCTCACGTGCGGACGGTGGTGGAAAAAGAAAACATCCCTCACCGCATCGACATCCATTTAAAGAAAAAGGGCGCAAAAGGGATCGCGATCGATTCGGTCCCGGTGCGCCGCGCGAGCGAGCTGTTCGGTCTCGCGCACGCCGTGTTCTTCTCTCCGGAAGATCTTGGCATCGTCAAAAACGGACCTTCGGAGAGACGCCGCTTTCTGGATATGGAACTCTGCCAGATCCGGAAAGCGTATCTGCAGCACTTATTGTCCTACACCCGCGTGGTCAATCAGAGAAATCTTCTGCTGCGCGGTGCCCTGGACCGGCCGGAAGACCTCGACACACTGGACGCGTGGGACGCGCAGCTCATCCGCTACGGCACGGAGATCATTCGCGAGCGGCGCGCGTTCATCGAGCGCCTGAACGAGATCGTCGGACCGATCCACCGCGCCCTCACCGGCGGGACGGAAGAGCTTTCCCTGGCGTACGAACCGGACGTCACGGAGGAGGATTTCTTCGATAAACTTCTGATCAGCCGCGAGTCCGATCTGCGCGTCAAGACGACGCAATGCGGCCCGCACCGGGATGACATCCTCTTCCGCGTGGGAGATATGGACGCCCGCCGCTACGGCTCTCAGGGGCAGCAGAGGAGCGCGGCCCTCTCCTTAAAACTCGCGGAGATTCAGATCGTCCGCGAGACCGTTCGCGAGACGCCCGTCCTGTTTCTGGACGACGTGCTCTCCGAACTCGACCAGAGGCGCCAGAGCGCGCTTCTCGGCAGCATTCAGGATATTCAGACGCTGGTCACCTGTACGGGACTGGACGATTTCGTCCGCAACCGGTTCCCCATGGACCGTGTCTTTGAGGTAAAAGAGGCAAAAGTTACACTGCGCTCGTCCTAAAGAGCGCTGCATCAGGAAGGAAAACGTATGGCAGAAGTGAATCAGGAATACAATGCGGAACAGATCCAGGTGCTGGAGGGTCTGGAAGCGGTCCGGAAGCGCCCCGGCATGTACATCGGGAGCACGTCCGCGCGCGGCCTTCACCACCTGGTCTACGAGATCGTCGACAACTCCGTCGATGAAGCTCTCGCGGGGTTCTGCAGCCACATCGAGGTGAGCATCAACGCCGACAACTCCATCACCGTGGTGGACGACGGCCGCGGCATGCCTGTGGATGAGCACCCGAAGATGCATGTGCCCGCTGTGGAGGTCATCTTCACCCAGCTGCACGCCGGCGGAAAGTTCGGCGGCGGGGCGTACAAGGTCTCCGGCGGCCTGCACGGCGTCGGCGCCTCGGTCGTGAACGCCCTCTCCGAGTGGCTGGAAGTCCGCATCCGCAAGGACGGAAATATCTATATGCAGCGCTATGAGCGCGGCAACACCGCCTGCGGGCTCACCGTGGTCGGTACCTGCAAGAAGAGCGAGCACGGCTCCACCGTGACCTTCCTGCCGGACAGCACGATCTTTGAAGAGACTGTCTTTGACTACGACACGTTAAAGACGCGCCTGCGCGAGACCGCGTTCCTGACCAAGGGCCTCAAGATCACTCTGCGCGACCTGCGGGAAGAGGAGCCCCGGGAACGCGAGTTCTGCTACGAGGGCGGCATCAAGGAATTCGTGACGTACCTGAACACCGGCAAGGAGCCCCTTTACAGCGACGTCATCTACTGTGAGGGCACCCGCGACGGCATCGTCGTGGAAGTCGCTCTCCAGCACAACGACTCCTACACCGAGAACTGCTACAGCTTCGTCAACAACGTGATCACGCCCGAGGGCGGCACGCATCTGACCGGATTCAAGAACGCCCTGACCAAGACCTTCAACGACTACGCCCGCGCAAACAAGCTTCTGCGCGATTCGGAGCAGAACCTCTCCGGAGAAGACATCCGCGAAGGCATGACGGCCGTCATCTCGATCAAGATCGAGGAGCCGCAGTTCGAGGGTCAGACCAAACAGAAGCTCGGCAACTCCGAGGCCAAGACCGCGGTCGATGCGGTTCTGTCGGAGCAGCTCACCTACTACCTGGAGCAGCACCCGCAGGTGGCGCAGGAGATCTGCAAGAAGTCCATCCTCGCGCAGAGAGCCCGCGCGGCGGCCCGCAAGGCAAGAGACCTGGCCCGCGGCAGAAAGACCGCCCTGGAGTCGAACGGACTTCCCGGCAAGCTCGCGGACTGCTCGGACAAGAACCCGGAGAACTGCGAGATCTTCATCGTCGAGGGAGACTCCGCCGGCGGTTCCGCCAAGAAGGCCCGCTCCCGCGCGACGCAGGCCATCCTGCCACTGCGCGGCAAGATCCTCAATGTGGAGAAGGCCCGTCTGGACCGCATTTACGGCAACGCCGAGATCAAGGCCATGATCACGGCCTTCGGCACCGGCATCCACGACGACTTCGATATCTCCAAGCTCCGCTATCACAAGATCATCATCATGACCGATGCCGACGTCGACGGCGCCCACATCGGCACCCTGATGCTCACCTTCATCTACCGCTTCATGCCGGAGCTGATCAAGCAGGGCTACGTCTACATGGCCATGCCGCCCCTGTACAAGGTGGAGAAGAATAAAAAGGTCTGGTACGCCTACAGCGACGAGGAACTGAATTCCATCCTCATGGAGATCGGCCGCGACCAGGGCAACAAGATCCAGCGCTACAAAGGTCTGGGCGAAATGGACGCGGAGCAGCTGTGGGAGACCACCATGGATCCCGCCCGCCGCATCTTAAAGCGCGTGACCATGGACGAGGAAGACGCCCAGAACATCGACCTGACCTTCACCACCCTGATGGGCGATAAGGTCGAGCCCCGCCGGGATTTCATCGAGGCCAACGCCAAGTACGTCAAGAACCTGGATATTTAAGAGAGGGGACAGAACGTGGATCCTACCATTTTTGATCAAATCCATGACGTGGATCTGAAGAAGACGATGGAGACCTCGTACATCGATTACGCCATGAGCGTCATCGCTGCGCGAGCCCTCCCGGACGTGCGCGACGGCTTAAAGCCCGTGCAGCGCCGCGTCCTCTTCTCCATGATCGAACTCAACAACGGTCCCGACAAGCCGCACAGAAAATGCGCGCGTATCGTCGGTGATACGATGGGTAAATATCACCCGCACGGCGACACCTCCATTTACGGCGCCCTGGTCAATCTGGCGCAGGAGTGGTCGACGCGCTATCCGCTGGTGGACGGCCACGGAAACTTCGGTTCCGAGGACGGCGACGGCGCCGCGGCCATGCGTTACACGGAGGCCCGCCTCTCCAGAATCGCGATGGAGATGCTGGCGGACATCAACAAGGACACGGTAGATTTCGTTCCCAACTTTGATGAGACCGAAAAAGAGCCCACGGTGCTTCCGTCCCGCATCCCGAACCTGCTGGTCAACGGCACCACCGGCATCGCCGTCGGCATGGCCACCAACATCCCGCCCCACAACCTGGGCGAGGTCATCGGCGCGGTGGTCAAGATCATCGACAACCAGATCATCGAGAACCGCGAGACCCAGATCGAGGAACTGATGCAGATCATCCAGGGCCCCGACTTCCCGACCGGCGCCGTGATCCTGGGCCGTCAGGGCATCGAGGAGGCCTACCGCACCGGCCGCGGCAAGATCCGCGTGCGCGCGGTCACGAACATCGAGCCCATGCAGGGCGGCAAGAACCGCATCATCGTCACCGAGCTTCCGTTCATGGTCAACAAGGCCAAGCTGATCGAGAAGATCGCGGACATGGTCAACGAAAAGAGAATCGACGGCATCACCGCCCTCCGCGACGAGTCTGATCGGCAGGGCATGCGTGTCGTCATCGAACTCCGCCGCGACGCGAACCCCAGCATCATCCTGAACCAGCTGTTCAAGCACACGGAGATGCAGACGTCCTTCGGCGCCATCATGCTGGCCCTCGTGAACGGAGAGCCCAAGGTCCTGAACCTGCGCGACATGCTGGTGCTGTACCTGAACCACCAGAAGGACGTCGTGACGCGCCGCACGCGCTACGATCTCAACAAGGCGGAGGAGCGCGCCCACATCTTGGAGGGCCTGCTCATCGCCCTGGACAACATCGACGAGGTCATCAAGATCGTGCGCTCGTCCCAGACGACGCAGGAGGCCAAGGCCCGTCTGATGGAGCGCTTCGGTCTGTCCGACGCCCAGAGCCAGGCCATCGTGGATATGCGCATCCGCCAGCTGACCGGTCTGGAGCGCGAGAAGATCGAGGCCGAGTACCAGGATCTGCAGGAGCGCATCCAGGAGTACCGCGCCATCCTTGCGGACGAGAAGCGCCTGCTGGCCGTCATCCGGGAGGAGCTCCTCATCATCAGCGCGAAGTACGCGGACGACCGCCGCACGGCCATCGGCATGGACGAGGGCGAATTCGTGGATGAGGACCTGATCCCGAAGAAGAACGTCATCATCGCGATGACGAACCTCGGCTACATCAAGCGCATGAGCATCGACCAGTTCCGCAGCCAGAACCGCGGCGGCAAGGGCGTCAAGGGCATGGCGACCATCGAGGACGACTTCATTGTTGAGCTCCTCATGAGCACCACGCATCACTATCTGATGTTCTTCACCAACAAGGGCCGCGTGTACCGCCTCAAGGCATACGAGATCCCCGAAGCCGGACGTCAGGCCCGCGGCACGGCCGTGGTCAACCTGATCACGCTGATGCCGGACGAGAAGGTCACCGCCGTGATCCCGCTGCAGAAGTTCGAAGAGGACAAATACCTCCTCATGGTCACCCGTCAGGGCATGGTCAAGAAGACCTCCGTCAAGGAGTACGAGAACATCCGCCGCAACGGCATTCAGGCCATCTCCTTAAAGGACGGCGACGAACTCATCGAGGTCAAGGTCACCAACAACGAGAAGGACGCCCTGCTGGTCACCAGAGAGGGCATGTGCATCCGCTTCCATGAAGCCGACGTGCGCACCACGGGACGCGTGTCCATGGGCGTTATCGGCATGAAGCTTTCCCCGGGCGACGAGGTCGTCGGCATGCAGCTCAACACCCAGGGCGACTCGATGCTCATCGTCTCCGAGCGCGGCCTCGGCAAGCGCACGGATATGGAGGAGTTCACCCCTCAGAACCGCGGCGGCAAGGGCGTCAAGTGCTACAAGATCAACGCGAAGACCGGCAAGGTCATCGGTGTCAAGGCCGTAAAGGCGGAAGACGAGATCATGCTGATCACGACGGAAGGCATCCTGATCCGCACGAAGGTGGATTCGATCTCCAAGCTGGGCCGCATCACCTCCGGCGTGAAGCTGATCAACATGGCCGACAACATCTCGGTCGCGAGCATCGCCAAGGTGCGCGAGAGCGAAGACAAGACCAGCGAAGAGACCCTGGAACAGATGGAGCTTGAGCTCCGGAAGGAAGAGGAAGAATGAGAACGGTCCGCGCACAGGATGTGACGCAGGCAGTGTGTGAGATGTGCCAGGAGGCCAACCTCACGCTGACGCAGGACATGCAGCAGGCCCTGCGGGACGCCGCGGCAAAGGAGGAATCCGCGCTCGGAAAGCGCGTTCTGGGGCAGCTGGAGGAAAACCTCCGGATCGCGGAGGAGGAGTGCATCCCGATCTGCCAGGACACCGGCATGGCCGTCCTCTTTGTGACGCTCGGCCAGGAGGTGTATGTGGACGGCTCTCTGGAGGATGCCCTTCAGGAGGGCGTGCGCCGCGGCTATGTGGAGGGATACCTGCGCAAGTCCGTGGTGGGAGACCCGCTCCTGCGCGTGAACACGAAGGACAACACGCCGGCCGTCATCTACTATGAGGTGGTGCCGGGCGACGTGCTGGAGATCTCGTTTGAGCCCAAGGGAGCCGGGAGCGAGAACATGAGCCGCGTGTTCATGCTGAAGCCCGCGCAGGGCGCCGAGGGCGTGAAGGACGCCATTGTGCAGGCGGCCATCGACGCCGGCCCCAACGCCTGCCCGCCCATGGTTCTGGGCGTCGGAATCGGCGGGACCTTTGAAAAGAGCGCGCTTCTGGCCAAGAAGGCCCTGCTTCGTGAAGCGGGAAGTCATTCCCCGCTGCCGCACATCGCCGCCATGGAGGAAGAGGTGCTCGAGAGGATCAACCGCTCCGGAATCGGCCCCGGCGGCCTGGGCGGCACGGTGACGGCGCTGGCCGTGAACATCGAGACCTACGCGACCCACATCGCCTGTCTCCCTGTGGCTGTGAACATCTGCTGCCACGCGACCCGGCACAGAACGCGGAGGCTGTGACCATGGAGATCACCGAAAAGAAGATTCGTTTTCCGATGACGGAGCAGGAGGCGCGGACTCTGCGCGCCGGCGACTACGTCTATATCTCCGGGAACGTCTACGTGGCCCGCGACGCGGCGCATGCCCGCATGCAGGAGGCGCTGGACCGCGGGGACGCCCTTCCCTTTGACGTGAAGGACAACGCCGTGTACTACATGGGACCGTCCCCGGCCAGACCGGGACAGGTGATCGGGTCCGCCGGGCCTACCACCGCGGGCCGCATGGACAAGTACGCGCCCCGGCTCATCGAGCTCGGGCTGCGCGCCATGCTCGGCAAGGGACGCCGCACGGACGAAGTCAAAGAGGCGGCCCGCCGCTGCGGCTGCGTGTATCTGGCCACCGTCGGCGGCGCCGGCGCCCTGATCGCGAAGTGCATCAAGAGCTCCCGCGTCATCGCCTATGAGGAACTGGGCGCGGAGGCCGTGCTCGAGATGACGGTGGAGGACCTGCCCGCCGTGGTCGTTCTGGACTGCGTCGGAGGAGACCTCTACGAGACCGAACCCGCGAAATACGCGAGGTGAGGCGGGACGGACGCGGAGAGGAGCGGCCGGACAGAGCGCGGCGACTGAAAAGGCGGGCGCTATCGGATGCGGCCGGGACCTCCCGGAAACATCCTTGACAAGAAAAACCTGATTCAGTATAATTGGCTTTGCGCCGTAAGCGGCGCGCCCGGAGAAGTACTCAAGTGGCTGAAGAGGCTCCCCTGCTAAGGGAGTAGGCCGTGAGAAGCGGCGCGAGGGTTCAAATCCCTCCTTCTCCGTTCAAATAAAGGCATCTCGCCGTTGCGGCGCGGTGCCTTTTCTCATCTCCGGGGCCGTCAGCTCGGAAAGGAAGGCGTCAAGGAGATGCGTTTCGCGAAAAGGGAAGAACCGAACCGGGTCAACGCGCTGCGGAAGGAGATCAACGACACCCGCGCGGCCGGGAACCCGGAGGTCTTTAAGGCGGGTTCAAAAAAGCCGCAGACACATGGAACTGCGGGGTCGAGAGGGGGGAACGAGACCATGAATCGTGAAATGGTGAAAAAGACCGAACGGTTTCTGAAAGAGCTCTTCGATGCAAGCCCGTTCATGACCGCACATCCGGAGGACAGGGCCTATCGTCTGGAGCACACGTACCGCGTCGCGAATATCGGCCGGCAGATCGCGCAGGCGGAGGGCTTTGACGAGACGGAGATGGTGATCGCCTGCCTCCTCCACGACGTGTCCTACTGCGAGGACTTCGGCGAGACCGGATGGAAGGAACACGGGAGACGCGCGGCACAAATCGCACGGCCCTTCCTGCGGGAGCTCGGTCTTCCGGAGGAGCGCGTGCAGGACATCTGCTACGGAATCGCGATCCACGTCGACGACGTGGCGGATTTTGAGGGGGAGAGGACGCCGTTCGCACTCTCGGTCGGGGACGCCGACAACATCGACCGCTTCGATGCGTACCGCATCCACGAGAGGCTCTGCGGCGACGGCTTCCGGGAGATGCCGTTGGAAGAGAAGAGCGCGTATGTCACCGGACGGATCGGGAAGCTCCGGGGGCTGATGAATCTGGAGATGGGGACCGCGGCCGCAAAGAAACTCTGGCAGGAGCGGCTGTCGTTTTACATCCTGTTTTACGAGAAGCTGGAAGCGCAGCTGAACAGCAGCCGGGAGGTGTGAGGACGCAGGCTTCTTTTCACGTCCCCGCCGTCGTGCTATCATGTGGTTCAGCCTTCCGCCAGGGCACCTGTTTTGCCTGAAATCAGCAAAAAGCCGCGATTTGACAGCACTTGCAACCGTCGGTTGCGGAACTTCCAAGCCCGCTTGGTGGGCTGCAACCGGTCTTTTCTGTATGCTGAGGCCAGAAACGGAGGCGGCGCGGCGCCCTGAGGACGCACGCATCGCCCCGCGGCGAAACAGAAAGGAGAACGGATATGATCCTCGCAGACAAGATCATCGAACTCAGAAAGAAAAACGGCTGGTCCCAGGAAGAACTGGCCGAGATGCTGGACGTGAGCCGCCAGTCCATTTCCAAGTGGGAGAGCGCCCAGTCCGTTCCGGATATGAACCGCATCCTCCGGCTGTCGGAGGTCTTCGGTGTCAGCACCGACTTCCTTTTAAAGGACGAGATGTCCCTTCCGGAAGTCCTGGAGCGGTCCGAAGCCGAAACCGGGGCCGGAGCCCTGCGCACCGTTTCCATGGAGGAGGCCGTTGAGTTTCTGAAAGTGAAGAGCGTCAACGCGGGCCGTGTGGCTGTGGGCGTGCTGATGTGCATCGCATCGCCGGCGGTTCTCGTTGCCCTGTCCGGCGCTGTGGCAGCGGGCAGGATCGCCCTCACGGAGACCGCGGCTGTGGGCATCGGACTTGTCGTGCTCTTCGGCCTGATCGGCGCGGCGGTGGCCCTGTTCGTGACTTCCTGCCTGCGCTCTGCGCCGTATGAGTATATGGAGAAGGAAGACATCGACACCGCGTATGGTGTGAAGGGGATGGCCCGCGAGCGCCGCGAGCAGTTCCGACCCGTCTTCGGCCGCGGGATCACCCTGGGCGTCGCGCTCTGCGTGATCTCCGCCATGCCCCTGTTCATCACGATGATCTTCTTCGGAGAAAACGCATTCGCGGAAACGCTGGCCGTTTCCTTCATGCTGTGCCTGATCGCCATCGGCGTCTTCTGCATCGTCCGCGTGGCCATCGTGCAGGGCTCCTACCAGATGCTGCTGGAGGAGGGGAGCTATACGCGTGAGGAAAAGCATCACGAGAACAAGACCGGCTGGATCGCCGGCGCGTACTGGCTGACGATGGTCGCCATTTTCCTGGCCTGGGGCTTTCTGGGCAACGGCTGGGACAAGAGCTGGATCATCTGGCCCGTGGCGGGCGTGGTCTTCGCCCTGCTGATGACGATCGTACGCGGACTGAAGAAAGACTGATGGAAAGACGCATCGACGAAGAACTCGTCCTGATTCCGTATTACCCGAATCCGGAGGCGGCGCTCCCCTGGTATCAGGATCCGGAACTGTGCCGGCAGGTCGACGGCCGGCCGGACGTTTACGACCCGGACCGCCTTGACCGCATGTACACGTTCCTCTCGGAACAGGGGGCTTGCTATTATATCGAGTATCGCGGCACGCTGGTCGGCGACGTCTCCCTGCGGAACAGCGGGGAGATCGCCGTCGTCGTATCGGTGCCGTACCAGAACCGGCACATCGGGCATCGCTGCGTGCGGGAAATGCTGGCGCTGGCGCGGGAGAGGGGCATGACGGAGGTGAAGGCGCAGATCTATGCCTTCAACGTCCGGAGCCGGGCGATGTTTCTGTCGGCCGGGTTTACGCAGGCGGACGGAGATTGGTACCGCTGCAGCCTGGACGGAGAGCCCGCCGCGCAGGGGCAGCCTGCGCAGACCGAAGGAACGGGGCCGCGGGATCCGGAAGACGGAGCGAAGGCGCCGTGACCCAGAAACCGGAAGACGAAACGGAGGCACCGTGACGCGGGATCCGGAAGACGGAGCGAAGGCGCCGTGACGCAGAGTCCGGAAGATGAAGCAAAGGCGCCGAGATCGGTCGAAAAGGAAAGGCAACAGATATGCTGACGACAAAACGAATGATCCTGCGGCCATTCCGCATGAGCGACGCGGAGGACATCTTCCGCTGGGCGCAGGATCCGGAGGTGGGGCCGCCCGCGGGCTGGGCCCCGCACAAGAGCATCGACGAGACCCGCAGCGTGATTCGAAACATCCTGTCGCGGCAGGAAACGTATGCGCTGTGCCTGAAAGAGGACGGGCGCGCGATCGGAGCCGCGGGGCTTCACATGAGCGGCCATACGGATTTGACGGACCGCGACGACGAGTGCGAGCTGGGGTACTGGCTGGCCCGCCCCTTCTGGGGGCAGGGACTTGTCCCGGAGGCGGCGCGTGCGCTGCTCCGCCGGTGTTTCGTGGACCTGGGGATGCGCCGCGTCTGGTGCGGCTACTACGATGGGAACGAGAAGTCCCGGCGCGTCCAGGAAAAGGTCGGTTTTGTCTATCAGTGGACCACGGAGAACGTCGACGTGCCTGCCCTGCACGAAAAGCGCCGCGGCCACGTCTCCTGCCTGACCCGGGAGCAGTGGCTGGCGGGCCAGCGCGACGTGCGCATCACGGCAGTGAGGAAAACGGAGTACCCGGATCTGATGAAGCGGTTCGAGAACCCCATCGAGCACGCCTGCGGGGTGAGCGAAGGCGACGTCTTCGTCTCGAAGGGCGGACAGAGGCCGGAGGGCTTCTGCGAGAGCGCCTGGGACAGCGTTGCGCCTTTCGTGCGCGAGCTCGCGGACGGGGGCGGAGATTTCTTTGACGGGTGGATGAAGGACCCGCACTCCGCCATGATCTCCTGCAACGACGGGTTCCGTCCGGTCAGCTTCCTGCTGGAGGCGGCGGAGCAGGCGGCGGAGACAGAGTAAAGGCGCACGACGGCGCCTGCATCCGGGAAGACAGGCCGGAAGGGGCCCTGTTTGGTTCTGTCCGGGGGGAGCGCTGCGCCTGTTTCGCACAATAATTGCAGCACGATCTGCTTCCGTCCCGGGGCCGCAGGGCCCCGGGACGGTGTGCTATTATATAAGGAAGTATCACCACTAAATGTAGTGCCCTGCCGGGACCTCTCTTCCACATCTTGGGGTGTCTTGCGGTGAAAACGGGCAGAAGGAAAAGATGCCCAAAAACCGCATAAAATAAAGAAAAATCATGACAAAAAAGACG
>JAFRUR010000062.1 GCA_017438775.1 Lachnospiraceae bacterium
CCCGCCGCAGGGAAACCCCTGCGCGGCGCACGATGTGCCTGCCGCAGGGTGCGAGGCAGACGTGCCGTTTTTTCGCGCAGCCCTGCGCGGCCGTATTCGGCAGCCGCTTTCCGGATACCGGGACGATCCGAAAAGACGGCTGCGGGCATGCTCGGTCTGCCTGCGAAAAAAGCGGCAATGTCTGCGTTTTGCACCCTGCGGCAGGGCCGGGCGTTGGTCCCGGGAATTCACGCGAAAATCGGGACTGCGATGCAGTCCCGTTTTTCGTGCGGTGATTCATTCGCACATTGATCCTCTGTTATGCTTTTTCGTAGGGCACTTTGAAATAGAGTTGCGTCCCTATTTACTTTTGGCAAATATATTGCGTTTGTCCGCACAAACGTGTATACTGTCTGTGGGGATCTTTCGGAAAGGAGATGTCGCTCATGGCACAGAAATCAGCCAATTTATATGCCCGCATCGAGCCGGAGGTGAAGGAACAGGCGGAAAGCATCCTGTCTGCTCTCGGCGTTCCCGCCTCAAGCGCGATCAATATGTTTTATAAGCAGATCATCCTGCACCGGGGACTTCCGTTTGAAGTTGCGTTGCCGCCCAACACACTGCCCGACTTGTCTTCCTTATCCTCTGAGGAGCTTTCCGAAGAACTTGAGAAAGGCTATGCAGATTTGAAAGCCGGCCGCACATCGCCCGCGAAGGAAGTGTTTGCAAGAGTACGCAGGGTTCACAGCACATGATTCATTATGAGGTCAGCATCACCGAGCAGGCAGAACGGGATCTGCAGGACATTTTTGATTATATTGCCCTGGAGCTTCTTTCGCCTGATCATGCCGCAGGACAGCTTGATCGGTTGGAAGCTGCGATCGAAAACCTGGAGTTTTTTCCTGAAAGACACAGGAAATTCGAGTTCGAGCCGTGGCGCAGCCGCAATCTTCGTGTCCTTCCGGTCGATCATTATGTGGTGTTCTATATTCCGGATCATAACGAACTGACGGTGACTGTAATTCGCGTCATCTATGGCGGCAGGGATATCAACACCCAGCTGGAGCGATACACAAATTACAAGACTTGACGCAGCTGCTGTCGCGGCTATGTCCGGCCGCAGGGGCAAATGCTCCTGCGGCTTTTTTTGCGGTGATTCGTACCATGTTCGTCTGTCTGGCGGGGATAACTCCCCGCAGAACTGCGGCCCATCATTCCGGTGTCCGCCGCGCCGAAAGCAGAAAAACGTTACGCTTTTTCGTAGGGCACTTTGAAATAGTCCAGCACTTTTTTGAAGTGGTCCTGCGCGGCAAGACAGGTGTCCCGAAGGTATCCGCGTTCCGTGGGCCAATTCTGCAAACCGCGATAATAGAACATCTTCATGTCGTCCGTGATGATAAAGGGGACGATGCCGTACCGCAAACATTCTTTGAACAGCAGAAGCCTTCCGATGCGTCCGTTGCCATCCTGGAACGGATGGATCGATTCGAAGCGATAATGGAAGTCCAGCAGATCGTCGAAAGACTTTTCCTCCAGCGCATTGTACTCTGCCAGAAGCTTCTTCATCTGCTCCGCAACGTCTTCCGGGGCGGTCGTCTCCCTGCCTCCGACTTCGTTGGGAAATCTTTTATAGTCTCCGACCGCAAACCAGTCCCTGCGGGAATCCGTCGTGCCATTCTTCAAAACCGCGTGGAGCTGCTTGATGAACCTGACACTGGGTGCGCTGGCAGCACTGTCGATGATCATGTCGATGCATCTGAAATGGTTTGCCGTTTCCACCACATCATCGACTTTCACGGCTTCCGTCGGGCCGATGGTGTTAGTTTCAAAAATCAGACGGGTCTGATCCTGCGTTAACTGACTGCCCTCGATATGATTGGAATTATAGGTCAGGTCAATTTGAATCCGATGATAGATCCCGCCGTGCAGCCGGGCCTCCTTCTCCGCCCTCAGCCGGGAAAGCAGGTCTGCCGGCACCCGATCACGCCGGTTGATCCGCTCAGGCTTTGCCGCCGTTTCGGGGATGTTCCACGACTTCCCCGTCAGATACGCCCCCTCGATCCTTCCGAGTGCGCAGTAATTCCTTACGCTGCGCTCCGATACACCCCAGCGCTTTGCTGCTTCCGCTGCAGAAATGTAGTCCATAACCAGGCCCCTTTCCCCTTGCTGCAGCTCTAGTATACCGCATTATCGGCAAAATTTAAACGCTGTTTGCAACATTTTTTCTGTTTTTTGCCGATAGCGGCAAAAAGCAGGTTTTTTACACCCGCTCAAACCACACCGGCAGGTCTGTGGGCGCGCAGGCTGCGGTGATCTCAATCCCGCCGCGCAGGCGCCCGATGCGCCCGCCGCAGGGGAAAGAAATTCCTGCGCGGCGCACGGTGTGTGCCTGCCACAGGGTGCGAGGCAGACGTGCCGTTTTTTCGCGCAGCCCTGCGCGGCCTGATTCGGCAGCCGCTTTCCGGATACCGGGACGATCCGAAAAGACGGCTGCGGGCATGCTCGGTCTGCCTGCGAAAAAAATGGCAATGTCTGCGTTTCGCACCCCGCGACAGGACCGGCGATCGCCCCGGGAATTCACGCGAAAAATGGATATGAAAATCGGGACTGCGATGCAGTCCCGTTTTTTGCCGATAGCGGCAAAATAACATGGCCTTTATACCTTCTCAAACCACACGGGCAGGTCCGTAGGGGCGCAGGCTGCAGTGATCTCTGTCCCGCCGGGGATGGGCTCGCCCTCGCCGCGCAGGCGCCAGAAAACGGCGTCGGGGGCCCCGGGCAGGGTCACGGTCACCCCGCGGGCGCCCTCGTCGAAGACGGGGCAGGCCAGAATCTTCTCTCCCACCAGGAAGCAGTCCGCCTCCGGGTCGTAGCCGGGATAGTTTAAGAACACGGGCCGGATCAGGGGCTCGAAGGCCTGCCGGCACCGCTCCGCCTCGGCCGCAAGGTACGGGAGAAGACGCGCGCGCGCGTCAAAGATCCCGCACACCGCGGGCATCAGATTCGGGTAGAGCCACGGCATCGTGGAGGGCTCGCCGGGCTTCCAGGAGTGCAGCACGAAGCGCGGCGTGAAGACGCCGTACTGGATCCAGCGCAGGAAGAGCTCCGGCGCCGGGCTCGGGCCCGCGAAGCCGCCGATGTCCTGCCCGAAGAAGAGGAAGCCCGTCAGCGCCATCGTCATGGCCTGCTTATGGTTGTAGCGCAGGTCACGGAAGCTCGTGAAATTGTCGCCGGTCCAGGTCGTCGCGACGCGCTGCATGCCCGCGACGGCGCAGCGCGAGACGTTGAACATGGGCTCAGCCGCGGCGCCGCATTTTTCTGCAGAACCGGCCCCCGCACACTCTCCTGCCGCACTGCAGCATTCCGCAGCGCCGGCTCCGGTGCACTCTCCCGCCGCGGCGCCGGCTCCCGCAGAGGCCCCAGTCTCAGCAGCGCCGGCCGCCTGCTCCGCCTTGTACTCTTCCACCGCCTCGCGGCTCGCGCGGGCCATCAGGTACGAGAACAGGGGCCGGATCCGGCGCGCCTCCACGGGCTGTCCGAAGCCGCAGGCGAGGACGTCCTTATCCCAGACGTCGTACTCGTTGTTGTCGTTCCAGAGGTCAGTATAGCCGTTCGCGGCCAGCTGCTCCTTCACGCAGGTCTTCCAGAACTCCGCCGCGTCCGGATTCGTGAAATCCAGGTACGAGGCCATGCCGCCCCAGAAGGGGAAGACCGCGGGGGTCCCGTCCGCGTAGTGCAGGAACCAGCCGTGCTCCGCGGCGGCCGCGTACAGCGGGTGATCCGTCAGAAAGCCCGGCTTGATGTTGGGCACGAAGTGCACGCCGTTCTCGCGGAAGTGCGCCGCAAGGGCCGCGGGATCCGGGAACTTGTCCCGGTTCCAGTGGAAGACGCAGCGCCTGTCGCCGATCTGGGTGTACCCGCTGGAGAGGTAGAAGCTCCCGGGGCGGATCCCGTAACTGCGGCAGGTGTCAAGGAAGCTGCGCAGGCGGGCGTCGGAGTCCGGCGCATCGGTGTACTCCATGGTGCTCCCGCCGTAGGCGAAGGCCCAGTCCGGCACGGGGGCCGCGCCGCCGCACAGGCGCGTGAAAGCGCGGATGATCTCCATCGGCGTCCCCGGAATCAGGTAAAAGACCAGATTCTCCTCCTCGACGCGGATGCTGTTGAAGGGCTCGAAGTAGTTGTCGTGCTCCTGCCCGAAGTCGACGCGGCCGTTTGCATAGGTGTCGTAATAGATGCCGTACGCGCCCGCCTCGATCTCGCAGATCCAGAACGGGATCTGCTTGTACAGCGGGTCCATCGACTCGGCCAGAAAGCCCATCGCGTCGCCGGCGCCCAGGGCGAAGCTCCGGCCGGACTTGTCCACATTGCCGCACTTGTCGCCGAGGCCGTAGATTTTCTGGCCGGGGGCGCGGCGCGTGAAGTGGACGGAGCCGTCGCCCAGCTCGCCCGCGAAGTTGTAGGCGAGGCCGTTGCGGTCCTGGTACACGATTCCCTTCTCCGAGCGCGCGGTGATGCGGAAATTGCGCAGTTCCACGCGGAAGTGCAGGCCCGCGAGGTCGAACTCGATGTGCTCTCCCAGGGGGGCCGCCCCGGACACCGCCCCGGCGCCCGCCGTGCGCTCGGGAGGAGCCGGCGCAAAATGGCTCTTTCCGGGATCCGAAGCCGCAGCCTGACCCGCAGGCGCGTCTTCCGGCGCAGCCACGACGTCACCAACGCCCGCGGAGATGCCCGCAGAAGGCCCGGAGAGGCTCTCTGCGGCGTTTTCCCCCGCACATTCGCATATCTGCGGGGCGGCGAGGTCAAAGCCCTCCACGGAGAGCTTATCGCGCCCCTCCCGCGGCATCGCGCAGCCGGGCGGGCAGACCGAAAACGTGGGGAGCAGACGCGTCCCCTTCCGCACCAGGGCCACGCGCAGCATGTCCGAGAGAAAATCCAGGCGCATGAAGACGTCACCGGACACATATGTCCGGTACGTCGGGGCGCACGAAACCAGTTCAAACAGGTGGTCAAATTTCATCGCGATCCTCTGCCTTTTTGTCTTTGATCCGAAACGGGGGAACACCTCACGCCCCGCTCTCCTTCGCCTTCGGGCCGCCCTTCAGCATGTTCCGCACGAGCCGCAGCATCGGCGCGCGGCCCATCTGCGTGGCCTTTTTCGCGAAGCACATCGCGCGCGGGCTCTTCTTTCCGGCCCTCTCCCAGGCGGGGAGGCCGGGGCCGTTCGGGTCCCCGGTGCGGGCGAAGCTCGCCAGATAGTCCGCCATCTCGCGGCTCACCTCGCGGTCGCGGGCCCCGAAGGGCCGCCACGAGGTCCCGAGCTCCTCAAACATGTAGCGCAGGTCCGAGGAGTGGAACGCGCCGTTATCGTCGCCGGGCGCGGGCATGTCGAAAAAGTACAGGAACGCGCCGTTCGCGCAGCCGAAGCGGTTCCCGATGTGCGCCATCACCGGCGCGTACAGGTCGTTCGCGGTATAGCCGATCATGTAGTCCACCTTGAGCGGGTTGCCGATCAGCTCCGGGACGGGCAGCGGAAGCAGGCGGCCGTCCACCACCGGCATGACGTTGTAGGTATTGTCCTTTCGCGTCAGGCGCATCTGCTCCATCGCGTCGGACAGGGCCGAAAGGTCCAGGGCGCGCAGCTCTTCCAGCGTACTGCAGCCGGCCGCGCGCATCATCTCGCGCCAGTAATCGCGCGTGTCCGATGCGTATTTCGGCAGGGCGAATTTCGGGAACATGCCGCCCCCGGACATCATGACGGCGCGGGCAAAGAGGCCCTCGTTGCGGTGGTCCAGACAGAGGTACTGGATCTGGATGGCGCCGGCGCTCTGGCCGCACAGGGTGATGCGGTCCGGGTCCCCGCCGAAGTCCGCGATGTGGTTTTTGACCCACAGGACCGCGGTGCGGATGTCGTCCAGACCGAAGTTCCCGTCGCGCCCGCACGCCTTCAGGATATCCGCGTGCGTCAGGTACCCCAGCGCGCCCACGCGGTAGTTGATGAACACCGCGACGACGCCGCGCGAGGCCAGCCCGTAGCCGCGGAACGGCGATTCCGCATTGCAGCCGGAATCGAAGCCGCCGCCGTGGACAAAGACGACGACGGGGCAGCCCTGCGCGTCTTCGGGCGCGTAGATGTTGAGATTTAAGCAGTCCTCGCTGTAGCGGTAGGTCTGCCCCTCGCGGAACTCGCGGTAGTAAAAGAGCCGCTCCGGGTTCTCGAGATGTTCGTACTTCTGGCGCTTCTGCGGGCAGGAGGGACCGAAGTCCGTGGCGGACAGGGGGCCGTCCCAGCTGTCCACGGGCACTGCATACTCAAACCGCCCCGCGCGGGCGTAGGGCACGCCCAGAAAGACGCGGCAGCCCCGCTCCGCGGTCCCGGTGATCTCTCCGAGCCCGGTCTGAACTGTGATCTTCATCTTTCGCTTCCTCGATTGCGGTGCGCGCGCCCCTGCGCTATACTGGGAGAGGCGGCGCCATTGTCCCGGCCGGGGCACGCGTGCGCCGGGCCGGAGTTTCCCAACCATCCCCGCCGGGCGATGCCCGAAAGGAGACGCATGAGTATCGAAATCGTTCTGCTGCAGCCGGAGCAGCCCGGCAACGCCGGGGCCATCGGCCGCACCTGCCTGTGCGCCGGGGCGCACCTCCACATGATCCGCCCCTTCGGCTTCCACACGGACGAAAAGTCCGTCCGCCGCGCCGGCCTCGACTACTGGCCGCGCCTGGCCCCGAAAGAGTACGTCTCCTACGACGCCTTCCTTGCGGCCCACCCGGGCGCGCGCATCTGGTATCTGACCACCAAGGCCCCGCGCACCATCGCGGACGTCTCCTACGCCGACGGTGATTTTCTGATGTTCGGGCGCGAGAGCGCCGGCATCCCCGAGGAGATCCTGGCCGCGCACCCGGACCGGTGCGTGCGCATCCCCATGGCGCCCGGCGAGCGCTCGCTCAACCTGGCCTCCTCCGTCTCCATCGCCCTGTACGAGGCCCTGCGCCAGCTGGGCTACCCGGGCCTGGAGAGCGAAGGACATCTGCACCGCCTTGCGTGGCAGGAGCCTGCCGGCGGCGATGCGTGACCGGGGTCACCAACACACAAAATGCGAAAGGCGCGGCGATGCGGCCGCGCCTTTCTTATTCGGCCAGGCGCTTCTTCAGCTCTTCCACGACGCCGCGGTCCGCGGGCAGCCAGTCCACGGACTCCAGCTGTCCGGGCGCAAGCCACCGGGCCGCCTCGTGCTCTAAAAGCTCCGGCTCGCCCTCGCAGATCTCCGCGAAAAAGCACGGCATCGAGAGGTGGAACTTCGGGTAATCGTATTCGGCCGTCGCGACCAGCTCTCCCACGCGGATCTCCACCCCCAGCTCCTCGCGGATCTCGCGCACCAGGGCCTCCTGCGGGGTCTCCCCCGCCTCGATCTTCCCGCCCGGGAATTCCCAGCCGTCCTTGAAATCCCCGTACCCGCGCTGCGTCGCGAAGACGCGGCCGTCACGGACGATGATGGCCGCGACGACGGGGACGGTCTTTTTCGGTTCGAGAGAGGCCATGATCAGAGCCTTCATCATTTCGCGTTCGCGGATCTTTTTCTTCAGTCTTTTGTTCATTTCCGTTTGTCCTTTTCCCGAGTATTCCTCAGTTTTCTTCCCTGTTCACAGCCACCCGAACCAACTTCACGATGAGCGGGATATACGCGGCCAGAAAGCCGCAGACCGCTCCCCAGAACACAGGTTTTTTGTATGGTTTCGGCACCTGCGTTCCTGCTGCCAGCCCCATCGAGAACAGGCAAAGCTTTGTGAGCGCGAAGTCCTTCCAGGTGCTCTGACCGGCGTAGCGGTTGCCGAACTCGAAAAGTTTGTTCATCGTTTCACCTCGACGGAATAATAGAAAACCATGGTTGCATTGACTGCCGCTCTGGAACTAATTGTTTTCGATCAGCTTCTATTGGGGAGGCAAAAAAAGCCTTTACCCGTTCACAATATACTCGTACAGATCTTCTCTCACCGGCACGTCCAGAATCCACTCGATCTCCACAGCGGTGGAGGTGGTGTTGGGCATGATGAATTCCCGCACAAATCCGCTGGCCTTCATGCGTCCCAGATAGTAGAACTCCTTGGAAATCTTGTCATCCTTGTTCTTTCGGACAAAGAGTTCCACGGTGATGCCGCGCTCCTCCGCGTGCAGGAAATTCTGCACGTCCTCGGAATCGATGGTGCGGTTGCTCTTGGAGATGGCGATCAGCCGGTCCTCGCTGACAAAGTGGTCCTCGTACTTGACGGTGTCCTGGATGTCCTCGGCCTTGTCGTAGTTGATGAACACCGGAAATGTATGCGTCCTCTTGTCGAACTTATATCCACCGATGTTGAGAGGAACCAGGCTCTTTTCCCAGTTCAGAAGGCGGCAGACATCCTCGTAGGTATACTTCTGGTACAGCACCAGATCCGTGTCCTGATACCGGTCCGCATAGACGGTTTCGTACCGGCTGCGGGCAAAGGTCAGGAGCTCTTCCAGCATCGCTGCAAAGTCCGGATTCTCCAGCATTTCTGCGAAATTAGCGGAGACGCGGTACTCCTCCGGGCCGTCCTGCTCGAGGAAGATGCAGTCCGCGTAAGTGCCCTTGCTTCCACCGGTTGCGAAGTTGTTCGTGAGCACACTGACCACGGTATCCTGCGCCAGCGCATCCGGAGAAATGCCGTACTTCTCCTTCAGTCCGCTCTTCCACAGGCTCATGAGACCGGTACGGTAAAACAGCATGCGGGAAAGAAGTTCGATCTCGTGAATGCGCTTTCCGGAAGCGAGTTTGCGGGAAATAAACTCGATGGCTTTTTCCTCGTGCTCGTTCAGCCGCACCTTGTATTCCGGCTCGTATTTGACCAGGAATTTGTAGTAGGAACCAAGGCTCGGATTATCGAAAATGCGCACGACATCCATCTCGCCGTAGCGGTCAAAATCCATCAGCGCGGGGATGCGGCCCAGCTTGTATTTGAGGTTCTTGTAGTTGTCACGGATCAGCTTGATATCCGAGAAGTTCGCGCTGTCCAGGGCCTCGAAGATGCGCTTTCTGGCGATCTCGTCAAAATGGATCGAGGAACTGCCGGGGATGACGCGGGCACCCTCGGTAACGTAGCGCCTCACATTGTCTTTATTGTACGTGCGGTCGCCGGAGAGGGCAATCGGGATCATGAAATTGTTTTTGTAATTCCCGATGAAATCCAGCACGACCACGAATTCTTTGCCCGTGCCGGGATCCTTACGCAGGCCGCGCCCAAGCTGCTGCACGAAGATAATCGGGCTCTGCGTGGGGCGCAGCAGAATGACCTGGTTGATTTCCGGAAGGTCCACACCCTCGTTAAAGATATCGACCGTAAAGATGTAGTCCAGCGCGTCCCGCCCTTCCGGGCCGGTCAGGCGCTCCACCATCTCTTCACGCACTTCCTGGCTGTCATCGCCGCCCAGAGCGACGGTGCGATACCCGCGGCGATTAAACTGCGCGGACAGCTCTTCTGCCTCGCGCTTCCGGCTGCAGAAAATGAGGCCATGCAGACGGTCTCCGCTGTGGCCGTAATACTCTGCCTCACGGATCACGTGGTCCACACGCTCGTCGCAGATCAGCCGCGAGAAAGAGCGAAAGCCGGTGTCGTCGTCCAGCGTTTCTCCCTCGATTTCCAGTTCTGTGATTCCGAAGTAGTGGAAGGGACAAAGCAGGTCCTCTTCCATCGCCTGCTGTAAGCGAATCTCGTACGCGATGTTGTGATCAAAAAGACCGAACACATCGAAATCGTCCATGCGCTCGGGGCTGGCCGTCATGCCGAGCCAGATCTCCGGATCGAAGTACGACATGATGCGCTGATAACTGGGAGCACCGGTCTTGTGCGCTTCGTCCAGCACAATTCCCGTGAAGGTACGCGGATCAAACTGCCGCATCACTTCGGGCTTGGACATGGTCTGCATGGTCGCAAAGAGGAACTGCGCATCCACGTCTTTTTCCGTTCCGGAGAGCAGGCCGTAGCTGCGGCTGGAGCCAAACACACGCTTAAAGGAGTCCATCGCCTGACGCGCGATTTGCTCGCGGTGAACCAGGAACAGCATGCGCTCTCCCTGCTCTGCTGCCAGCACCACATCGCGCATCGCAAAGGCGGAGGCGTACGTCTTTCCGGTACCCGTCGCAGACACGAGAAGAGCGCGGCGAACGCCGTCGTCCCACATCTTCTTCAGGTTGTTCAGGAACTCCGTCTGCATGGAGTTGGGCGACAGGCGATAACTCTCCAGAGAGATGATCTCCTCTTTGCGCGCAATCTCCCGCTGACGCTTCGCGACCGCATAGCGAACGGTGTACTTCTCGATGAACTCGTCAAAAGTGAGGGTCTTTTCGTCCTCCCAAAGCTGGGTGAACTCCTTCATGGTGCGCCGGGCAAACTCGCCCTCGGCTGTGGAGACGATGCGGGTGTTCCACTCCTGGTTGACCGTCAGAGCCTTCTGCGTCAGATTTGCGCTGCCGACGATGATGCGGTAAAAGCCCTTCTCCTCGAAGATGTATCCCTTCGTATGGAAGCCCGGACCCTCTCCGGTCACATACATTCTGAGCTCGATATTGTTCAGTCCCGCCAGCTTTTTGAGCGCCTCCGGCTCCGAGAACATCAGGTAATCCGTTGTCAGAATCCGGCCCTGCACGTCGCGTTTCTCCAGCTCCTTGAGCGTCTGCAAAAGGGGCTCGATACCGCTCAGCGTGATAAACGCCACGCTGATGGCAAACGACTGGCACCGCAACAGCTCGTCCTCGATCACGGCGAGAAGCTTCTGCCCCTCGCGCGCGTCGTTGACGAGCATCTGCGGCTTATACGCCAGATTGGATTCTGCCGCTGCGTCGATGAAGGCAGTCTCCATCCCTTGACGCAGCTGGGTGATGCGGTCGGTCATGGTGGTCTCCTGGGTCATGTAATATTTCTCTCACTGCCCCATAGGGATGCTTCGAAATATGATTTAGCAGTGGCGCCGTTGACAGGAGTGCTCTTGTAGTCAAAAATACTCCGATTCCCCTATATGAATCTCTATTTCAGCATTTCTACCGTCCACAATCAAAAAAACAAGCGGGTCATCCAGTTGATCGATTTTGTTTTTACTGTTTTTTGCTCCCGCTCTTTTTAATCTGTCATAGATATAATTTGCGAGTACGCTCAAGGTGATTGGAACAACAATATTTGTCACTATAAACAATACAATTGAGCCCGACTCAACCCGGGAAACTTTTGCCGCATACTTTTTTCCAATACTCTTATTTCCGATGCCATTGTCTCTGTTGATATCATTAATAGCTTTATTGACAGCATCTAATGCGTCCGTCAGTTCTTTAAGAGAATAATCCTTCTCGTATTTTATGTGGAGTTTTATTTCATTATCCGAAACACCTGCATCTGTGATAATTCGAATTGCTCCCTCTTCCTTTCTTTCCATCCCGCACCCCTTTCTAAGTGGTTTTGATCCATCCTCAAGCGGCTGCCCTGTCAAGGAACTGATCGACTATCATTACATGGTCTTTTTTAATCTTCTCTACATGCGTCAACGTTCTATCCGTTTAGTTTTCACGACTATCCCCGCCTCACGATCCCCCTCTGATACTTACACCCCAGCGTCCGGTAATTCGAGCATCCGATGAATTCACCATACGGACCGCTCACCTTTCTCAGCTGGCCGCCGCACCAGGGGCAGGTCCACTTCTCCTTCTTGATTTCTTCGGCGTACGCAGTTGTGAGCTCCTTCGCAAACGTGGAAATGTTTTTCCCGTAGGTGACCAGATAGACTCTTTTTCTCGCGCGAGTCAGCGCCACATAGAAGAGGCGCCTCTCTTCCGCGTCAGGATACTGGTCCGCCTTTTCGAGAAGCAGTTCCACCAGAGGCGGGTTCTGCACCTTGCTCGGGAAGCCCATATGCGTCGCGCGGTTATTGATGATAAACACGTAGTCCGCCTGGAGCCCCTTGGACCGGTGGGCCGTATAGAAGACCATGTCCAGGTCTTTCCGACTGCTCAGGAACACGCGATTGATGCGGTTAACGTTGTCGTACTTCAGTTCAAAGCGCTCGTCCTTACGGAGCAGATCGACGTCAAACTGATATCTTCCCAGGAAGAATACGGTGGAGTTCTTCGGCAGCGTCTCCAGCTTGTCTGCCATTTCGGAAATAGCCACGTGATCCATATATCCGTGGACCTGTCCCAGAACCAGTTTTTCCGTATCTTTTCCGGAACGGATGTATTTCTTGATCTGGTTCGGGTTCTCCATGATGAACTGTCCGGAAATGTCGATCAGTCTTTGCGAAAACCGATACGTGGTCACGATCTGGCTCTGTTCGGAATCGCCCCAGTATTGATTGAAGTTCAGGATGTACCCGATATCGCTTCCGGCAAACCTGTAGATGCTCTGCCAGTCGTCGCCCACGCAGAACAGGGTATAATCGGCCTGCTGCCGCATGGCACGAAGGAGGCGGTACTGGGCGGACGAGAGGTCCTGATACTCATCGACGATGACGTACCTGAACTTGTGCGTAAACGTCCCGGAAGTGATCAGATCCTCGGCCCGATTCAGCATGTCCGTAAAATCGACCAGTCCGTTTCTCCGCAGGTACTCCTCGTAGTCCTTCAGAATCGGAGCAATGATCTCCGCAAGGATCAGTTCCTTCGGCATCTCCTTTTTGCAGAGATCCATCAGATCCGCCGCTGTCAGCTTCCGGTTTCTGCAGAGGGAGATCACCGTAGAGACCGTGCTCGCAAGCGAGGAAAAAACGTTCTTTTCCTTTTGTCCCGCTTGGGAAAGCAGCTCCTGAAGCGACAGTTCCTGCAATTTGACGCCGTTCTTCAGAAGCTTCTCTTCCAGGCGCTCCAGAAGCATCCCTTCCAGATGCTCAAATGCGTAGCACTCGATCATGGTCGTGGAATACGCGCGATGAATCTTCCGCTTCCACTTGATGCCCTCGCGATATGCTTCCGACGCCGTCAGGTCGTCCTTTCCCGAGAAATAGTCCGGGACGTTGCCCTGACGGTCGACGCCGAAGTATTCGATATAGAGGTTGTACTCGGGAAGGAAGAAGTCCGGATGGTACTGGCCATACTCCTCTGTGCGCGTATCCACGGGGTACGCAGCCTCGTATTCGTAGCGAACGCCGTGCTCTGTCAGATAGTTCGCAATCAGCATCTCGCCGTAGCTCTTGACACGTTCTTCCCGGACGGTCGTCGGAGGGTTCGTCTCCAGGAAATCCTGATATTCGCTGTCACTCCCGAACTCAAACTCCGACTTTTCCGTGACGCGGTGATAGAGGATATACCGCATCACTTTTGCCTGGTACTCCCTCTCCTGACAGTGCCTTTCCAGGCTCTCCAGAGAAAAACTGGTGACGTCTTTCTGGCTGACGTTGGGCGTGATGCTGTCCGCGCGGCGGATGATGTCGTAGCCAAGCTTGTGGAAGGTCGCCACGTAGATCTTCTGGCCGGTCTCTGCGAGCAGCCGGTTTTTCATCTCGGTGGCCGCTGCGTTCGTAAACGACAGAAGCAGCAGATCCTGCGGGGTGACCGCGCCGGTGGCCAGAAGGTATTTGACTTTGCCGAGAATCGTCGTCGTTTTGCCGGTGCCGGCACCGGCGATCACCAGATGGCTGTGAGGTTCCTTCACGATGCAGGCCATTTGTTGCAGATCCAGCTTCTGACCCTCAACGTCGCCGATGATCTGATACGCTTCTTCGATCGACTTTTGCAGGGCAGCCTGGTTATGTTCCTCGATCTTATACCCGAATTCCCTCCGCGCGCGGAGGAAATCATCAAAAGCGGATTTGAGCCCGAAGTACGTCGGACTCAGGGCGAACCGAAACGTCCGGAGTTCCTCCTGCGTCCGCCTTTCAAGCTCCTGGCATTCCTGTGACAGCTCCTTGTAGGAGTACGAATACACAAGACCGGAAATCGTCTTCAAATACGCCTGGAGTTTTTCTTCTCCCGCGTGCAGATCAGATACAAGAGAGCTTCTTCTTTCAGAACGTTCTTCTGCACCAGCTCTGTGAAACATGTTCGAAAGAGCATCAAAGAGCCCCATGTTTTCCTCAATTCTGGTGGTCGTACAATAGAACTAATTTGGCTGGCCTCACACGTCCTCGCCCCTACTCACTCCCCCACCAACTTCACCACCTCATACCCATGCCCCACCGCGGGCAGGAAGAGGTCGATCAGGTCACGGGGCCTCATCTTCAGGCTGGAGGTGTTCACGCAGGGGTGGCAGCCGACATAGTCGCCGGTCAGCACGTCCTCGTCGATCAGAAGCTGCACGGCGCCCTCCGTGTCGTTCATCAGCCCCATCACGCTGACGGCGCCGGGGAGGATGTCCAGGTACTTCAGCATGTCCTCCGGCTCCGCGAAGGAGAGCCGGGCGGAGCCGATCTGCGCGGACAGTTCCTTCGTCTTGAACTTCTTTTCGCCCGGCATCATCAGGAGGTAGAAGCGCGTCTTCTGGCGATTGCACAGGAAGAGGTTTTTGCAGAGGAGGACGTCCAGCACAGCATCGATGCGGCAGCAGTCCTCCATTGTCATAGCGGCCTCGTGGTCCGTGCGCTCGTATGCGATGCCCAGGCGGTCCAGAAGGTCGTAGGTGCGCAGCTCGCGCTCCTGCCGGCCGGCGCTGTCTGCGGGACGGCCCTGATGTAAGGTGTAGTATTCCATGTCGTGATCCCTTGTTCTTAAACTATGCCACATTAAGTGTACCACAAAAAGGACTCTTACGCACCATCAAAATAGACGCGTGCGCGAAGGTTTGACGCAAAAAAAGTCCCGGGCCGTTTCCGGTCCGGGAGTTTTGAATCTCTTCTGCCTTTACGCCAGCCCCGGCGGGCAGGGCCTGCCGATCGCGCGGCGATGCGCATAGTAGAGTTCCTCCGTCGCGAGCGCCATCTTGGTCACGGAGAAGTCGCAGTCGTGCGGGTAGATGTACCAGGTGTCCTCCAGGGTGTTGAGGTCCACGCAGTCGCCGTGCTTGCCCAGGTACTCGTACTCGATGTGGCAGGAGTACAGGCTGGGGACGGACTTGATCATCTCAAAGGGATCGCCGTCCACGTCGGTGCCGCGCACGGTAAACCCGTTCATGTCGTGCACCAGGGTGCCCTCGCCCAGCCGCAGGAACTTCTTCGCGTTCGGCAGGGTGTCCACGGTGACGGGCAGCGGGCCGGTCGAATACGTCCCGCTCTCGACCTCGGCGCGCACGTTGGCGCGCTCCCACTCGTACCAGTCGGGGATGTGGGGGAACTCGGTCCCGCCCTCATCGGCGGAGAGCTCGCCCAGCTCCGACATCGTCCAGTGTTTGCCGCAGCTCTCGCAGAAGAGCTTCGTCCCCTTCGAGTTCATGCGGTACTCGGTCCTGCAGTGCGGGCACTGGTACAGGACCTTGTGCAGCCCCTCGGCGCGGCCCTCGTAAGGCGTGCGGATGCCCCGCTCCTTCTGCCAGGCGAAATCGTCGTACTGGAAGGCATTCACGATACGGCGGTTGACTTCCTCCGTGTCCAGCTGCGCGAGATCCTCCGGCGTAAACAGCAGAGTCAGCTCCGCTTCGGTCGGTCTCACCCCGCGGTCGTGCAGGTTCCAGAACGGGGAATTCACGTGGTGGCCGTGGCAGATCAGCGTCACGACGGGGACCTTGAGGAGCTTGCACAGCTTCCCGAGCGAGGCGGGCAGCACGGCCGTCGTCCC
>JAFRUR010000063.1 GCA_017438775.1 Lachnospiraceae bacterium
ATTTCTCCACACAGCTCAAGCGCTATAACTACAAGGATTACAACCGCTTCCCCATGCGTCCCCTGGGTTGGAAATCTCCTCAGACTGTCCTAAGGGACTTCGTTGAAGACGGTGTAACATATGTTTGACAAACCTACAATCGCCCGCCGCGGAACGGTTTCAGGCCTGCGGCTCCACCACCACGGCGATTCCGTTGGGGACCGCGGTGATCCGTGCCTCCTCTCCCGCCTCCCTGCGGGCCGCCTCCAGGGCCTCCTCCGGCGATGCGGCATACACGAAGCCCATCTCCGTGACCATTTCGCGCAGCTCGGGACGGGTCACGAAAATGACCGTGTGCTTCTGCAGGATCCGGGCCAGGATCTGGCACTGCCACTGGTCCTGCTCCGTCTCTTCCGGCGGCACCTGCATGATCCTCGCGTACAGTTTCTCCGGGCTCCCGCCGTCGCGCAGGATACGGTGGAAATCGTCGCCGCCGCTGCCCTGCGAGCACTCCGCACAGATGATGATGACGGCGCCCTCTGCCGCCGTGGCTTCCGCCGCGGTCAGGGCCTTCACGCACTGATAGACGTTCTGGTCCGTCGGCTCTCCCCCGTTGGAGGTGATGACGATATCGCCCGGTACAGGAGCGACGCGGCAGTATTCCTCGATAAAGCGGCAGCCCGCGTCATGCGCGCGGCCCGGAGATCCCGCGAAGGCTGCGGCCAGGTTCTGCTTCTGGTCCACCACCACGTTCACGATAAAGGCAAGGCCCGCCATGTGCGCGGCCGCCGCCATGTCGCGGTGGATGGGGTTCCCCTCCAGGATGCCCGTCCGGGCGAGGGGGTGGTCGATGTGGGCGCTGCAGTGGTTCTGCGACACCGCGCGAAAGCCCGCGGCGCCGGGCAGGATGCTCTTGCGCCCCCCGGAATAGCCGGCAAAGAAATGCGGCTCGATGAAGCCCTCCGCGACCAGCAGGTTCGTCTCCGTGCAGGCGCGGTTCACATGGAGCGGGAATCCCGAGGGCAGGTCGCCCAGGTAGACGAGATTCGCCTCGTCGTACGCGTCGTGCACGGACACCGGGAAGGCCTCGTACAGGCTGTCTCCGAGCTTGCGGCGCAGCTCCTCCTCCGTGGTGGCCCGGTGCGTGCCCGTCGCCACCAGAAAGCGGATCTCGATCCCGGGGCTCCCGGCGCGCAGTTCCCCGATCATGCGCGGCAGGATGACGCGGCTCGGCACGGGTCTCGTGTGGTCGCTCAGCAGGATCAGGGCGGTCTTTTTCCCGCGGGCCAGTTCAGAGAGGCGCGGCGATCCGACAGGATTCTCCATGGCCTCCCGCACCAGCTGATCCGCATCTTTTCCACTGGTCATGCGCTCGATCCGGGATTCGAGGACCTGCGTCCCGTCGGGGACGGAGATCTCCAGATATCGATGTCCGTAAGGCAGCGTGATCTTCATGGGGCAAAGCCTCCTCCGATACTTTTGGTCGCACCCGCGCGGCAGAGCGGTCCCGCGGCGCGTTCTGCCCCCATTCTATGCCGCAGAGGCAGGTGCGTCAAGGATTCTTTCCCCGTCTCTTCCAACAAATAAATATAGGGACCGGGAAAACCTGCGTTCCGGTATCTGTGCGGGCTGCCCCGCGGAGCCATTCCCTGCTGCCTGCCGGCCGCCGTCCCTTCGGCAGCCGCGCGCCTCCTGCGCCTCCTGTTTTTCCTATTATGTCGCAGGAAAATGAAGTTTATGACAGCAGGATTCTTAAGAATTTCAAAACGATCCCTTACATCGGCAGGAAATGCGGCGGGCCGGCCGCGTTTTCCGGAAACCGCCGCAGTTTCCCGGGAGGCCTGACGCCCCTTCTGCTCCGCGGACAGCGCTCCGTACGCGCACGCTCCCGCGCACGAATAATTGTGTTGAAACAGACCCCCGTCTGTAGTACCATGGGCGTATGATGAAAGGGCCGTGCCGCGGACCGCATCGTTTGTGTCGGCAGACCAAAATCGAACATCAGGGAAAGCGAGGACCACATGAAAATGTCATCCGTCCGAAGAGTTCTTTGTCTGTTCCTTTCTGCACTTCTGCTTATCGGCGCGATTCCTCTCTCCGCCCGTGCCTCCCTCGTCTCCGCCCCTCCGCAGGGGGACGGCATCATGACCATCCAGGGCGCGCAGGCGACGGACATGCGCCAGCCCATCACCGTCGAGCCGCTGAGCACCGATAAGTGGCTGCACGGTCCGTCGACGGCTCCCTCTCTCGGCGAGCCCTCCGAGCCCACCGACTCGTCCGAGGTCAACTACGATCACCGGATCGCCTTCGCCTCGGATCTGCGCGGGGATACGGCCGCCATCGAAGCTGCCCTGAAGGGGTATCCGAAAGATCCGGAATACGTCTCCTTCCTGGGCGACATGGTCGGCGACGGCCCCGGCGATGCCCCGGCCTACGACGCGGCCGAGGACGTCTACCAGTATGTGCACGACCTCTATGAGGACGTTCTGATCCGGTACTTCTCCATTCTCTGGGCCAACCACGACGCCAACGTCTCCGATCCTGCCGGCCTCATCCGCTGCCCCGAAGATGAACTCTCTGAAGAGATCTTCCGGGGCGTCAACTCCGACGGCTCCGTGGCCTATTACGTCTACGGCATCGACTTCTACGATATGACCAACGCCCTGAACGCCTATGAGGCCACGATCATCTTCAAGCACTGGGTCAAGGGCCAGGATCCGACCATCCCGGTCTACGTCGTCAGCCACGTGCCCGTCCAGGCGCTTCGCGGCGACAACCCCGGCGCCTGCTACTGGAACGAGGCCCTGAACTTCGCTGCCACCGGCGTGGAAGGCCTGATCGGCGAAGGCACGCAGGCCTCCGTCATCCGCAACGTCTTCTTCCTCAGCGGCCACAACGTCACGGCCGATCCCACGGAGTACGCCTTCGCGCCCGGCTCGAAGATGCGCGTCCAGATCGACACCACCGAGGGTTCGCAGTACTACACGGCGGAACAGTTCGAAGCGCAGGGCGTAAAGGTCACGGAAGAGGAACGCGAAGACTCCGAGGCCGAGGGCGGCAAAGTCACGGCCCGCAGCATCGTCTCCGACGTCTACTACACCTCCGTCACGGCCGGCTATCTGAAGGCCAATCAAACGTCCCTTTACATCCACCAGGACGAAAAGGAAATCACCCTGACCAAGTATCACGAGGGAAAGACCGTCAGCCTCGGCAAGGACATCGACGGAAAGTCTCTGCCTTCCTCCCTCACTCTGGAGAAGGTCCGCGAAGATGACGAGGACGGCCCCGCCATCAAGACTCAGCCTCAGGATGCGATCGTCACCTATCCCGCCGGCACCACGTTCACGGTGGAGATGGAACACCCGGAGGACATCGCCTCCTACCAGTGGATCCTGGTCGACAAGGAGGGTGCCAAGTATCCCATGCGCGGCGTCTCCGGCAACCAGCCCACGCTCATCGTCCCCTCCTCGCAGCGCTCCCTCACCGAGATCACCTTCTACTGCCTGATCACGGACAAGAACGGAAAGCGGTCGATCACGCGCCGCGCCGCCCTGGACATGGAAAACGCGAGCATTTCCAAGCCGGTCTTCTACGTCGGGGAATACCCCATCGAGCCCGGCCAGACCCTGGATCTTGCGACGGTCGACCTCGGCGACGGCACCCCGCTTGGCAGCGGCACGGTCGCCTTTGACGCGAACGCTAAGGATCTCACCATCACCAATCTCCTCTTCAACAACTCCAAAACAACGGCGGACCTCGTGATGGCCCCCAACGTCGGTCTGGATATGGAGTTTATGAATCCGGACCAGCTGGAATACAACATCACCTTCGTCGGGGACAACCGCATCATCAACACGTATTACGATCACAATTACAACATGGGCGGCATCCCCTTCGACTTCTACTTCAACGGCGAACTGGGTGAGAGGCCTCTGGTCAACTTCATCGGCGACGGCACCCTCCGCATCACCAACGGCACCATCGGTCTGCGCGTCCTCGGCGACATGATGCTGGACATCGACGTCACGATCGAGCAGGACCGCCCCGAGTACGCGGACGGCTTCGCCGCCGACAACATCCTGGTCGCGAATGGCAGGAAGATCGACGTCGCCGTCAACGGTTCCGCCTTCAGCACCTCCAACAACCTCTTCATGGAGAATGCGGACGTCACGGTCAAGGCGAACATCCCCCACATCAGCGTGGGCGCGGTCTCCAAAAAGATCTTCAACTGCGGCGGCACCATCAATCTGGTCCGCACGAACCTCACGGCCGACGTCACGGCCGACCAGGAGCTCTGCGGCGAGACCGGAGGCAACGCGATCATCTCGGCCGACGGGGAATTCTTCATCTCCGACGGCAGCAACGTGGATCTGAAGCTTACCGCCAAGGGCGATCCCTTCTTCGCCAGTTCCTGCGGCGGCGTCACAGTCCGGGATCTGTATCTGAAGAACTCGAAGCTGAAGATCGACCTTGATTCCGACGTCATCTTCACCTCGATGGGCATCTACACGGAAGAAGCCATGGACGTCACCGGGAGCACCCTGGACGTCTCCGTGAAGACGAACGGCACCGTCTACGGCATCACCGCGGAGACGGGGCTGCGCATCGAGGACTCCGACGTCACGATCTCTGCCCTCAACTACGGCGACTATCCGGTGTATCAGGACATCGCCGCGGCGTGCGACGAGGCGGTCATCCGTCTTTACGACCCGAAGTATGAGATCCGCCTTGTGACCGATGCCAGCGACGCCGGCCCCGGCATCGCCCTGGCCTGCGACCTGGGCCTGCAGCCCGAAGACCAGATGATCCCCTACGAAGCGGACTACAAGCCCGAGAGAATCGATCTCGGGACCGGCGTGGTCGCCATCGAGCCCGAAGGCGCCGTGATCTCCCGCTCCGCCGTCGTCCTTACGAACGGCATGGAGGCGCAGTTTGTCCCGGTGGAGGCCTTCTACGATCCGAAGGACACCTCCATCACCGCCATGACGGTGACGCTTCGCAATGTGCCCGCTCCCGAGAGCTCCGCTCCGGAGAGCACCGAGCCCGAGTCCACGGCCCCCACGGTCACGCAAAATCCCGATAAGCAGAACGGCAAACCCTTCCCCACCGTGCCCGTGATCATCGGTCTCGCGGTCCTGATCGCCGCGTTTGCCGGCTGGAGGGCCTGGAAGAAGAACCGGGTCGGCAGGGGCGAGTGACCCTGAGCTCCCAAAACCGGACAGCATGCTGTCAGCACGAAATATCCCCTCATAAGGAGAACACCGCATGAAGACCCTTTTCACCAACGGCATGATCTATGACGGCACCGGCGAACCGCCCTACCCGGGCAGCGTCCTGATCGAGGACGACCGCATCCTCGCTGTGGGCGGCCCCATCCGACAGGAAGCGGACAGGGTCGTGGACCTGGGCGGACGCGCCGTCTGCCCGGGCCTGATCGACGCCCACTCGCACAACGACTTCTTCTACGACTACGAAGACGCGGAGAAATACTACCGTCCCTTCCTCGAGCAGGGCATCACCACGCAGATCACCGGCAACTGCAGTTTTTCTCCCTTCGGCATGGCCCCGGACACGCCCCATAAGGACAAGGTGGGCGGCGGCCTCTTCGAAGTCAGGAACCCCGGCAGCTTTGCGGACTTCAAAGCGCGCGCGAAGGGCAGGCTCTTCGTGAACATGGTGCCCCTGATCGGGCAGGGCTCCGTCCGCGCCGGCATGACCGGCTACGACCCGAAGCCTTTTATCAAAGCGCAGATCGAGGAGGAACTCTCCCATGTGCGCGAGGCGATGGAGGGCGGCGCCTTCGGCGGGTCCTTCGGCTTTATGTACGAGCCTGACCGCTACGCCGCGAAGGACGAGATTCTGGCCTTCGCAAAGGAGATCGCGAAGTACGACGGCATCGTGACCGTCCACCCGCGCGCCTGCTCCATCGTGAGCGCGGACTACCCTCTCCTCACCAAAAAATCGCACCTGGAGATGGGGCTGGACGAGGTCGTGGACATCATGCACAAGTCCGGCTGCCGCATGGAGTACAGCCACCTGATCTTCACCGGCCAGCGCAGCTGGAAGCTCCTGGACAAGATGCTGGCGGTCTTCCACCGCGAGCGTGCGGCAGGCTCTCCCCTGGCCTTCGACAACTACGCCTTCCACTACGGCGCCTCCGTGATCACGGTGGTCTTCCCCGAGTGGTACGCGCAGCTCTCCAAAGAGGCCGCGAAGAAGCCCCTCAACCGCCTGAAGCTCAAGGCGACCATCCTGATGTACCGCAAGGTCCTCGGCATCGACTGGGACGACATGGTGGTGGCCTACATCTCGGACGAGCACCCCGAATACGAGGGGAAGACCGTTCCGGAACTGGCAAAGGCGGAGGGCCTCTCCGAGTTCGACATGTACCTGAAGCTGGTGGATCTCTCCGACCGCGCCGGCAGCATTTATCTGGGCAAGTACTACAACGCGGCCATCGTGAAGCGCCTCATGGAGGAGGAACAGTCCGTCTTCATGACCGACGCCTGGTATGAGAAGAAGGGCCTGCAGAACATCGCCGCATACCAGACCTTCCCGCAGTTCTTCCTGCTGGCAAAGAAGTACGGGATCCCGATGGAGACCGTCGTCCGCAAGATGACGGGGCTGACCGCGGACCGCTACCGCATCCCGGAGCGCGGCTACTTAAAGCCCGGTTTCAAGGCGGACCTGACGATCCTCGATCCCGCCAGGCTCAGGGTGGACGAGAAGAAGCCGGACTTTAAGCCCGAGGGAATCGACTTCGTGTACGTGAACGGACGGCCCGTCATCGAGAACGGGACCTGGGTGGGCGGCACCGCCGGCGAGGTGGTCCTGAAGCCCCGGGCGTGACCCGGATACAAAGTGGTCCCGAAGCCCGTGGCGTAACGCAGCATGGCTCCATAAAGAAAGACCGCGTGCGATCGCACGCGGTCACTTTATTTGCGCAAAAGGTTTTCGGCCATTTCCTCTCCGCGGGAGCTGCGGAAACAGTCAGGCGCCTTCCGGCAGCCATTGCCGAAATGCATTACAGGCTGTACGCCTCCACCAGGTACCGGCTGTAGCGCTTCGCCATCACGTGCCAGTTGTAGAGGCTCTCTCCCATCACCGCGCCGCAGGCCTCGCGGTAGAGGGCCCAGACGTACCAGTAATACGACAGGATCGCCGTGTAGGCCAGGTAGTGGAACTTCTGCGCCCCGGTCATATCCGGGCCGCAGTACTCCGCGATAAAGCGCTCCGCTTCGGGCACCTCCCACATGGAGTCCATGATATACGTTCCGATATCGCAGCCGGGATCCGCGTTGCCCGCGTACTCCCAGTCGATCAGGATGGTCTCCTCCTCCGTCAGCATCCAGTTGGGCGCGTAGGTGTCGCAGTGGCAGAACCGCATCGTGATGCCGTCGCCCTCACATCCCGCGAAGCACTTCCCGACGTTCTCCTTCAGCTGATCGAATTCCTGATCCGCGATGCCGCCCTTCTCCGTCCGGAGGATCTCCTCGATCTTCCCGGCCTCCTCCCAGGGGAGGAAGGTCCACGGCACGGAGAGGTTCCTCTCGTGGAGCGAGCGCATCACGGCGAGCACGCGCTTTGAATCCTCAAACGAACCGTACGAGGGCGTCCGAATCCCCTCCACGTAGGAGCTGATCTTCCAGCCCTGCTGCGCGTCCATGCAGATGAACGTCGGATCCACGCCGATCGATTTCGCCAGCTCCAGGGACTTCTTCTCGTGGGCCCGGTCGATGATGGCCTCCGTCCCGTCGCCCGGATGGCGGTAGACGTACTTTTTTCCCTTCACCTCGAACACGAAGGAGGTGTTCGTCAGGCCCTCCTTGATCGGCGTGAAGTTCAGGATCTCGCTCTCCCGGCAGTCCAGGACCTTCGCGATGTTGCGCATGATCTTCGTGTGGGTGTGGTCCACGTAGTCCGCGTCGAACCTGCGGAGATCGTCCAGCGAATCGAACTCGAAGATCACGTCCGGAGGATAGACTTTGATCTCCATCGGCGGAAGCGATCCGATGTTTTCCACGAGGATCTGCTCCCACACGGTCAGGTCGTAATTGCCGACGTCGCGGTCCTCCTCCAGGATACGCACCATCGCGGCGCCGAACGCCTCGTCCCAGTACGCGTGGCCGAGCATGATCCAGCCCTTCGTCCCCGTCTTTTTCACCCGGGCGATGTTCATCTTCTCGTCCGGGATCATGTACCATTCCTTCGTCTTCTTCTCCACGCGGACGCCCGCGTAATAGCTCCGGTAGACGTAGGCTTCGAAGGGATTCTCCTCAAAGTAGTTGTCTGCGGAGCAGACGTAGCAGCTTTTCAGATACTCCTTTGCCAGATACAGCGTGTGCGCGTTGTTCTTGGTGTTGTACTCCGGGTTGATGAGGATCTTCAGGCCCCGGAACTTGCTCTCCAGGTAGAAAAAGGCCTCCTTCTTGTACCCCAGGACGATGACGATCTCGGAGATCCCAGCCTCCTGAAGCTGCTCGATCTGCCTCTCGATGAGGACTTCGTTGCGAACCGTCAGGAGCCCCTTGGGCTTCTCCAGCGTCAGCGGGACGAAGTGCGTACCCATGCCGGCCGCCATGATGACCGCGCGCCTGACCCGGTACGGAAGCAGGGCCTCCTCTCCCGCCGCCGCGATCCCGCCTTCGTCCGTCCAGCCGCACTCCGCAAACTTACGCAGGGTCTGGGACACGTACCCGGTGGAACAGCCGGACAGCTGCGCCAGTTTCCGGACGCTCAGCAGCCCGTTCTTTTTGATGGCATACAGAAGTTCAAATTCGTTTCTTGTCATTTGGTTCGATCCCTCCCGGGCCGCGCCCGGTCAGCGTCTCACACGATATCCAGCTCGTTCCGGTCGCGCAGCATGTACCGGCGCAGGGGCGTCAGGCTGGCCAGCCAGTACAGCAGGCCGCCGCACACCGCCGTGTAGCCGCTTCCGGTCAGGACCATGAAGATGGGGCTTTTGATCTCCGCGGTCAGCGGGTTGTAAATGAACAGGATATTGGTCACGAAGGCGATCACGAGGCACCCGAGTCCCACCAGGTTGAAGCCGTTGGTGAAGTCGTAGGCCTTGTGCCCGTCGATGTTGTACAGCGATTTCAGGCTGATCTTCCGTTTCTTGACGATCAGGTAGTCGACCACCGTCATGCCGATGATCGGCCCCTGGATCTGCGCCGCCATGGAGATGAAGGAGCCGAAGTTGTCCATGACCCAGCCCCAGACGGTCAGGGCGCTCACATAGAACATGGCCAGGATCACGAGAAGCTTGTAGCTGACCTTCGGGAGGCCGCTCTTGACGATCATGCAGTTGACGTAGGAGCCGGTGCCCTGCGTGCCAATGTTGGCGAACGCGACCATCAGGAGGCTCAGGAGGGAGAAGCCGGGGCCGGCCAGGGTGGCCAGCATCACCGTGGGATCGCTCTCGTAGTAGCCCGCCTTCACGAACATCGCGATGGCCATCACGCCGCCGGCCGCCACGAAGAACGGGGCGACGACGCCGTAGGCCAGGGACGTGGACCAGTAGCCGCTCCTCTCGCTCTTGGCAAGGCGCGGCAGAACCAGCGCCTGCGTCGACCAGGAGAAGGCGAAGGCGACGTTGCCCTCCGCGCTCAGCATGAAGCGGCCGAGACCGGATTCGTAGAGGCTGGTGTCGGGCTGCACCTTGAGCATGTCGCCCAGCGGGACCGCCGTGAAGCAGATCAGCACGACCACCGCGCCGACGATCAGCAGGGCCGTGACCAGGAAGCGGTTCACCCACTTGATGACGTCAGGGCCGCCGAGGGCGATCAGAGTGCCCAGGATGACGCACAGAACGCCCAGGGCCGGTTTCCAGAAGCCCGGATTGAGCGTGATTCCGAAGCCTCCGAACAGGTTGATCATCGAGCTCGCGAAGAGCTGCGAATCCACGGCGTACCAGCCGAAGTTCGCCATGCTGATGACGGTGGCGAAGATCGCGACACCCTTGATCCCGAGGACGGACCGCAGCCAGACCCACAGGTCGATGCCGTAGCGCGTCGCGAAGAAGACCGGAATGCACTCGATCAGGATCCAGACGATATTGAAGCAGAAAATGTTGATCAGCATCTGCCGGAAGGACAGATACTGGGCGACGTACGCGCCCTGCGTGTAGCACCACGTGGCGATGGAGAAGCCGCTGGTGGCAAGGAAAAGATCCCAGAAGCTGTACTGTCTGTCCCGCGTCAGCATCGGGACGGTGCCGGTGACCGTCTCCTGGCGGATATACTCCGCATGACTCATCTTCGCCATTATACGATCACCCCCGTCATGCACAGGACGATCAGGACCAGGCACACCGCGATCGACGCGACGATGCCGATGACGTCCTTTGCGTCCGCCTTTTCCGGAAACACGTAGTCCGGGGAGGCCATCTCCTTCAGGCGCTGATCTGTCTCTTCGTAGATCAGTTCCGCAATCGATTTTTCCACGTTTTTCTCTCCTTTTCACACCAAAACCGGGAGGCCGAACAGAAAAAAGGTCTGCGCGGATCCCGGTTGGTGTTCATTTTCACATATCATACAACATAAAATGAACAATTGCAAGCAAAAAAAATGACAGGGCCCTGCGGTCCCGTCAAAGTCTCTTTTTTCCTTTCTGCTCCTTTGAAAAGCTGTCCAAACGCCTCTCTTCTCTTCATTTTCGCCCGGCGCGCCCCGCCCGGCCCAGTTTCCAGAAAAGCGCGGCGAACAGCCAGCTGATCAGGAACGCGGCCAGAAGAAAGACCGCGCCGATGCCCCAGCCCCAGCGCAGGAAGCCGTAAAAGTCCGTTTTCGGATTCGATCTTCCCGTCCAGCCGGCGGCGTTCACGCCCAGGTAGAACACGCCGTACACCAGGGTCGGAAGGATCGCGAGGAATGTCTTCCGGAAAGGCACGGCGCCGTCCGGCTTCTGCAGCACCATCTCGACCGCGGCCAGCACGGGCACCACCAGGTGGAGCCAGAAACTGACGCCCGAAAACATGGCCCGATACCCCATCGTCGGCCCCAGGAAGGTCAGAACCACAAAAAACGTCACGCCGACGACCGCGGTCCCCATCAGCCGAAAGACGTAGAGCCGGCCCGGAAGGTCCTCTCCCCGGTGTGTGACCGACCAGATCAGACTGACAAGGCATGTGACCGCGCAGAACACGTTGGAGAGCACGGTATAGTACCGGAAAGCACCCAGTCCGAACGAGACAAGCGCTCCGTTCATGCGCACGAAAACCATGCGGCTGACCGTCCACGCGACCAGCGCAACGATCAGGACGTCAAGAACCGATATCACGGCGCGGCGCACAGCGCCAGAACCTATTTCATTCATGGGAAAGCGTCCTCCGTTGTCTCAAAGATCCGGCCCGAACCCGAAAAACTCGCGCAGGCCCTCTTTCGCAAACAGCATCTCGGCCGTAAAGCCGTAGTGCTTTGCGGCGGACAGGCACACCACGTTTTCCAGGAATTCCCTGTAGGGCAGTTCCATCCATTCCTCTGGGATGAGGTTGCGGATGGTGCCGCCGTCGTTGTGGCCGCCGCCCCACCACCAGGCCTCGTCCAGTTCCGCCTGGAAGGTGCCGTCATCCATGCGGTTGAAGACGTACCACGACGCCCACTCGCGCATGCCTTCGGGCGTGTGGGGCCCCTCCCTGTGCGGCGCGTCGTGCGGCAGGGGCGAATACCACGGCTCCCCCTTTTCCGCGCCGCGCTTGTATACGAAATACTTCTCGCCCGTCTCCCGCGGTTCCCGCTCCAGGCGCAGCGGACCGTCCTCGTATATGATTTTCCGTGTTCCCGGCACGCGGAACGCATCGCCGATGATCTCTGAAAACGGTTTGACGAGCCGTTTCCCTTTCCGGCTTTTGTCCAGGCGCATCTCCTTCAGTTCCGTCTCAATGTCCCAGGGGCTGCCCCAGGCCGTGTTATATGTACAGGTGCCGTCGGTAAACACATAGAGATTTCCGACGGTTTTCCCGCTGTATAGGACATGATACTCATCTTTCAGATATTGCATGGGACCTCCCTCATCCGGAGCGCGTCTCTCCCGGCGCAAAAAACGATTCCCTTTCCCCGGCTCCCCTGCGTCAGCGCTTCCGGCGCGGCGACGGCAGGTCCTCGTACATGGCTTCCACGAGGCCGCAGAGAAACTCCGCGTCGTCGACCTCCTCCACCAGGAGCATCTCTTTCGCTCCCTCGTAGGGGAGCTCTCTCTGCGCCTCCGGCATCCTTTCGCGCGCGGCGGAAACGTCCTTGACGAGGAGCCTGTCGTCGTAGATCCCGCCAAAGATCTTCCCGCGGTAATAGAGGATGTATTCCCCCATCATCGCCCGATAACTGACGTCGTTCAGGGGAATGAGCTGATCCAGGACGAATTCCAGATAGTCCTTGCTTGAAGCCATATTCGTTCTCCTTTCTGCGCGCTGACCGCGCAGCCCCTGCCCCCTTCAGAGAGACCGCAGGGGGAGCTTCGGTCCGATCTTCGTATGACCGCGGCAGGCGTTTATCTGACGGCCCAGAAGCCTGCCTGCAGATACGATGCCCACAGGATATCCGCGGACCGGAAGCCGCATCGCCTCAGCAGCTCGAGATGCTCCTCCGCCGTGATCGGATGGGTCTCCACGCCGCGCCTGTCGGTCTGCAGCCGGATCTCCTCTTCCGGATTTCCCTGCCCGCGCAGGAAGTCCATCCAGCGCTTCATGGCCGCGGCATCGCTGCCTTCCGAAGACATCCTGACGTTCTCAAACGTGATAAACACACCGCCGTCCCGCAAAGCGCGGCAGCATCTGCGGACAGCCTCTTCCCTCTCCTCCGGCCTGTAATAGTGATGGCTCTGCACCGCCGTGACGACGTCAAATTCCGACGTTAAGGGAAGTTCGTGGGAAGCCAGAAGTTCAAACCGGACGCCCCGGCCCTCCAGCTTTCTCTTCGCCTCGTTCAGCATTTTCTCCGAAGGGTCGGCCAGCGTAAACCGGACGTCGTCCCTCTGCTCCAGCACCCTTGCCGCAAGCGTGCCCGTCCCGCAGCCGGTATCCAGCCAGTCCGCGGCCCCGGGTTTCATGACCCTCACCAGGTCCATGATCTGCTCATGGAATTCACGGTAAAAGGGCAGAACGTGAACGATATGCTCATCATAGATGACGGAACCGTAGGGCGAAGCGTTGTCACTTCCCATTCGTCTGTCCTCCTCTGACTCCGGGGCGTTACCTGTCCCAGTTTCTCCGCTTCTCCTCCCCGGTGATCGGACGGATCACCCGGCAGGGATTGCCCGCGGCGACGCAGTTTGACGGGATGTCCTTCGTCACGACGCTGCCTCCGCCGATGACGACGTTGCTCCCGATCGTCACACCCGGCATCACCTGCACGCCCGCGCCGAACCAGACGTTGTCTCCGACGGTGATTGGATACGCATATTCCAGCCCCCGGTTTCTCCGCTCAAAGTCGATCGGATGCCCCGACGTGTGGAAGCCGCAGGACGGCGCGATAAAGACGTTGTCCCCAAAGGTGACGCCGCCCGCATCCAGGATCACGAGGCCGTGATTCGCGTAGAAGTTTTCTCCCACTTTGATCCCGTAGCCGTAATCGCACCAGAAATCCGGCTCGATATGAACGATTTCCCCGGTCTCTCCCAGGATGGTTTTGATGAATTCGCGCCGCTCTTTGATGTTCTCCACCGGAAGGGCGTTGTATTTCTGACAGAGAATCTTGCAGCGTGATCTTTCCGCCCCGAGTTCCCGGTCGGAGGCATCATACATTTTCTGATGCAGCATCTTTTCTTTTTCTGTCATTTTTTCACGTTTTCTTCTTTCTGCTCTTCCTTCTTCTCTTCTTCCGCTCGTACCCGTTCATCGCCTCGTGGGCTTCGTCATCCCAGACCGTTCTCTCGGGCCCCAGCGTGCCGTACATCGTGTTCTCGAACGAATACGCCATCTTCGCGGTCCGGATCAGCCTCTCGTTCTCCGTGTCGTCGTCGAAGGTGCCGAGGCGGGCGAAAATATCCTGCGTGATCTCGTAGTCATACTGCTCCAGCCCTTCACGGCTGATGTACATGATTCTCGCGTAGTACTGCTTCGTGTCGGGGTCGTAGTAAGCCGTCCAGCAATTGCCGTGCTTTTCCGTTGTCATGCCGCTCCCCTCCCCTGCCGTCATGGCTCCCGGCAGCCTCCGCTGCCTCAAAGCGCCTTCTTCGGGCAGTTTTTCACGCACTCCATGCAGAGGATGCACTCGGTGCCGTTTTCTCTCTTCCTCGAATTGTCTGTCACGTCGACGTCCATCGGACACACACGCCTGCATTTCCCGCATTTGACGCACAGATCCGTATCGCACCGGACGCGGAGCAGCGAGAAATAACTCGCGGGTTTCAGAAACAATGTGATCGGACAGATATATTTGCAGAAGGCCCGGTTGTCTTTGAGCGCAAACGCCAGGGCGATTCCGACCGCGTAATACGCGATGTTCCCGACAATGAACGCCCAGAACATGATTTTCTCGATATTCCCGACTCCGGCGAGAAACAGCGCCGACACGAAAACAAACGACAGAACAAACGTGACGTACCGGATCCAGCCGATCTTCTTCCTCGGGTGTGCCGGCACCTTATACGGCAGGAAGTCAAGCACCATGGCCGTCCAGCACGCGTAGCCGCACCATCCGCGCCCGAAGATCAGGGGCCCGAAGATCTTCGCGACCGCGTAATGGATCGTCGCCGCTTCAAAGACGCCGGTAAAGAGGTAGTACCAGAACCCCTCGATCTGCATGTTCTCGCGGCAGATGAACCCGAGATAGACGAGCATGTACAGGCCGACAAGCAGCTGGACGATGCGTCTGGCGTATTTGTTCTTTCGGATAAACAGGATGATCCCCAGCGCGACGGAAGTGCCGATGTAGCTGAAATTGAACAGATAGAACACGTTGTTCTTTGTCAGCCAAAGGGTCACGGCGACCGCTTCAAAAAGGATCCACAGGATGAGGGGATGGGCATATTTCCTGATCTGTTTCATGGTTACTCCGACTGATTCCGATCTTCCGGTCCTGGCGATAGTATACCACAGCCCTAACAAAAAAGGGACAAAAAACCGCCGGCGCTCAGTTTTTCCCCCGGGCGCGCATCGCCCCAAAGAATTCCGTCTCCGACATCAGGATCCCGGACTGCGCGGCACAGGCCGCCACGGTGACGTTCCCCATCCTGCGGATCCGCTTCTGCGCCAGGTCTGCGGCCAGAGGCAGAAAGGACATGCGCACGTCCTCGCGGTCCATAGAGCCCGGATACGTGTATCCGCGCTCCTCCAGAAAGCGCATCACCGCCTCCCGCGCCTCCTGCGACGACGGCCGGACGTAAAGCACCGTCCTCTCCTTTCCCGTGCGGTCTCTCGTTTTCAGATCCATCGTTCTCTCCTTTCTCTTTATTCCCTGTGTTCTTTCAACTCTATCCTACCGCCGTCAGTGTCCGAAATATCGCCCTCTGTCATCCGCACGGGGAAAAATAAAGCAAAACTATAATGACAAGTCCGCATCCTTGTGTTATGATGCCGTCGGTGGCCGGAAAACCGGCAGCCGAATTCCGCAAAGAGGTAAGAGACCGTGAACGCCGCAATGTATTCGAACTGGAACAGCCCCATTCTCCCCGCCCTGCTCCCCGAACAGGGTGCTGGTGCTGTGCGCGAAAATGCGATGCCGCGACATATCGGAAGAACATGACAGAGAACGTCTGACACTGTTTGACATTCCATCAGCCGCGCATCTTGAAACAGGATGACGCGGCTTTTGTTTTTGGAGGAAAAGAAATGATCGAGATCAAAGGAAAAATGGCCACGGCCGTCTGCTACGCCAGGGTCATCGAGGACGAGGCGATCGAGCAGATCCGCAGGATGTGCGACTACCCCGTCACCGAAGGCTCCCGCGTGCGCATCATGCCCGACGTGCACGCCGGCAAGGGCTGCACCATCGGGACCACGATGACCGTTCTGGACAAGGCCGTCCCCAACGTGGTCGGCGTGGATATCGGCTGCGGCATGTACACTGTGAATTTGGGCAAATCGGAGATCGACTTTGCGAAGGTCGACGAGGCTGCGCACTTCATCCCTTCCGGAAAGAAAGTCTGGGAGGGAAGGCAGGAACACTTCGACCTGTCGGCTCTCCGCTGCTACCGGAGCCTGAAAGACTCCAGACGCCTGGTGCGCAGCCTCGGAACGCTGGGAGGCGGAAACCACTTCATCGAGATCGACCGCGCCGCGGACGGCACCCTTTACCTGGTCATCCACTCCGGCTCCCGCAACCTCGGCAAGCAGGTGGCCGAGCTGTATCAGCACCTGGCCATCAAGCTGGCCCAGGGAAAAGAGGCCTTCTTCAATGCCCGCGACGCGCTGATTCGCGAATACAAGGCCGCCGGCCGCAGGTCCGAGATCCAGGCCGCTCTAAAGCAGATGACCCGGGAGTTCGAGGCAAAGGAGCCGGAGGTCCCCGAGGACCTGTGCTATGTCTACGGGACCTACCTGGAGGACTACCTGCACGACGTGGAGATCTGCCAGGCCTTCGCCCGCAAAAACCGCGAGCTGATGGCCGAGATCCTGCTGGATCGCATCGGCGTAAAGGCCGGGGAGGCCTTCCACACGGTGCACAACTACATCGACACCGGGGAGATGATCCTGCGCAAGGGCGCCATCGCCGCGCATGAGGGCGAGAAGGTCCTGATCCCCATCAACATGCGCGACGGCTCCGTCCTGGCGACGGGCCGCGGCAATCCCGAGTGGAACTATTCCGCGCCTCACGGCGCGGGGCGCCTCATGTCCCGCACGAAGGCCAAAGAGACGCTGGATCTGTCCGAGTACCGAAAGACGATGGAGGGAATCTACACGACCTCTGTCGGCCCCGGCACTCTGGACGAGGCGCCCATGGCCTACAAGTCCCTGAGCGACATCATCGACGTCATCCGGGATTCCGTGGACGTGATCGACGTCATGAAGCCCGTCTACAACTTCAAGGCGGGCGGCGGCGACGGCACCGGAGAAGGCGAGGCCGCGGCCGAGGAAGAGAACGAGAGAAAGAATGAGAACGAAACCATAGCGACGCAGGCGTGACCTCCTCTTCCGGGCAGGTCCGCCTGCCCGAAAGGAGGAAGAGACCCATGAACCGTCTGCCGGCCGTCGACATGACGGCCACCGGAGCAAACATCCTGCAGCTGCGCAGGCGCCGCGATCTGACGGTGCGCGACCTGCAGGCCGTCTTCGGCTTTTCCACGCCCCAGGCCATCTATAACTGGCAGCGCGGGCGCGACCTGCCCAGTGTCGATAACCTGGTGGTCCTGTCCGCCGTACTGGGTGTGACGATGGACGAGATCGTCATTCGAAGCAAATAAAAACTGCCTGTCCCCTGCGGGCAGGCAGTTTTTGATTTGTGTTTCAGGGCCGGTCAGAACTTCCCGTACACGACGGTCTCTTCGAGGGGTTTTCTTTTATCGTGCTTGGGCGAGGGGACCGCTTCGTCGGCGGGCCAGCCCAAAATCAGGATGGCCACCGGAACGATCTGCGCAGGAAGGCTGAACTCCTCCCGGACCAGTTTCGGATCGAAGGAGCCGACCCAGCACGTGCCGACGCCCAGCTCTGCGGCCTGCAGCATCATGTGCGTGGTCACGATGGCCGCGTCGACGTCTCCGCCCTCCTTGCCGTCATACGACCTCACCCAGACCTCCGTGCGGTCGTAGCAGACAATAAGGGCCGCCGGCGCGCCGAAGGTGTACCGCGTGCAGCCGGCCAGGCTCTCCATCCCCTCCGGGGTCGTGACGGCGACGATCCTCTGCGGCTGCGCGTTCGTGGCCGTGGGCGCGACGCGCCCGGCCTCGAGAATCCTCTCCAGCGTCTCCTTCTCCAGGGGACGGTCCGCGTATCTGCGGCAGGAATAGCGGCAGTCCTTTGCCATTGTCAGGAAATCCATCGTATTCCTCCTTTTCAGGCCCGCGCCGGGCTTCGCTCGAAGACGCCGCGCGGGATTTTACAAAAGCCCCGCATCCGACGGAACACGGGGCTTTTCGCAGTATTGATCGATCCGGTTTACAGCGTGAACTGCACGACGCAGAACGCGGCGTAGATGCAGAGCATCAGGATGCCCTGCGGACGGGTGAGTTTGCCCTTCACGAGAGCGGGGACCGTCAGGATCAGCATGATGAGGATCATCAGCGGGATCTCGAGCACCAGGCTGGCGTTATGACCGGCGATCACGGCGCTCTGCGGCACCGCGAAGGGAGCCAGCGTCACGGAGACGCCGCTCACGAGCACCAGATTGAAGATATTGGCACCGATGATGTTGCCCAGCGACAGATCGCTGTGGCCCTTGATCAGGGACGTGATCGCGGTCACGAGTTCCGGCAGGCTGGTGCCGAGGGCCACGAAGGTCAGGGCGATGACGGACTCCGGCACGCCCAGGGCCTGGGCGATCTTGGTGCCGTTGTCCACGAGGAGCCTCGCGCCCACGGCGATCAGGGCCGCGCCCAGGATCAGAAACACGAGCATCTTCGCGTTGGACATCTGCTCTTCTTCCTCATCCTCCTGCTGCGGCTGAGGGGAGTTCTTCATATCGCGGACCGTCACCACCATGTAGATGACGAACACGGTCAGCATGATGAGGCCGACGGTGCGGGAGAAGAACCCGAGGAAGTACGCCGCCACACAGTAGATCGCAGCAGCCACGAAAAAGAACGCGACCGGTTTTTTCAGGGTCTTCGGATCGACCGGACCGGGGCGCACCGCGATGGTGATCGCGGCGATCAGGGCCGCATTGCAGATCACGGAGCCGATGGCGTTGCCGTAGGCGATCTCTCCATGCCCGGAGAGCGCGGACATCGTGGAGACCATGACCTCGGGCAGCGTCGTGCCGATGGAGACCACGGTCGCTCCGATCAGAAGCTCCGGGAGGTGGAATTTCCGGGCCAGCGCGCTCGCGCCGTCCACGAACCAGTCTCCGCCCTTGATCAGGCACACGAGACCGACGGCAAACAACAGTACGGGTACCAGCATTTACGTCTCCTTCCGCCGCATATCTTTCCCCTTCCCGGGGGAACATTTTCACGAAAACTCTGTCATTCCTGTGCGGCGCTTTTTCCGGGAGAGTATACCACACTTCCGCGCATTTTGCACCCCGCAGAATGAGTTATGACTGCATTTCAGCGGTTTTCACAGAAAGCGCCCCGGGGCTGACGGGTTGATATGCTACCCCCAATAGGACACTGAAATATAAAACCTACCTGGGGGTATTTCTATGGCCAGAAAAAGCAAGATTGACCCGGCAGAAAAAGTAAAGGTAGTTGAACGGTTACTGGCAGCTGAAATCGGTGTTTGTGAGGCTGGCCGGTTGACAGGTGTTGACGGATCCACTATCAGGCAGTGGCGTGACCTGTATCTCTCAGACGGCCCCACTGCCCTTATGGCACAACGCAAAAACAAGGTTTATTCTCAGGAGC
>JAFRUR010000064.1 GCA_017438775.1 Lachnospiraceae bacterium
CCGAAGACCTGCTTCGGGAGCGGCTCGCCCAGCGCCATCAGGAAGATGGGCCAGTAGATGGTGTGGAAGCGGACGATGTCCTTGCCGATCAGGTGCAGGTCCGCGGGCCAGTATTTCTTATAGGACGGCTCGCTCTCTCCGCCGCAGTGGTAGCCCGCGCCGGTGATGTAGTTGGACAGGGCGTCCAGCCAGACGTAGACCACGTGTTTCGGGTCGAAGTCGACCGGGATGCCCCACTTGAAGGAGGTGCGGGAGACGCACAGATCCTGCAGACCGGGCAGCAGGAAGTTGTTCATCATCTCATTCTTGCGGCTCTCCGGCTGGATGAACTCCGGGTGGGTGTTGATGTAGTCAATCAGGCGCGGGGCGTATTTGCTCATGCGGAAGAAGTAGGCCTCTTCGCTGGCACGCACGACGGGGCGGCCGCACTCGGGGCACTTGCCGTCCACGACCTGGCTGTCGGTCCAGAAGCTCTCGTCCGGGGTGCAGTACCAGCCCTCATAGGAACCCTTGTAGATGTCGCCCTGCTCGTAGAGCTTTGTGAAGATCTTCTGAACTTCCTTCTCGTGGTAGTCGTCCGTGGTGCGGATGAACTTGTCGTAGGAGGTGTCCATCAGATCCCAGATCCGCTTGATCTCCGCGGAGGTCTTATCGACATAGGCTTTGGGCAGCATGCCGGCCGCCTTGGCCTTTTCTTCGATCTTCTGGCCGTGCTCGTCCGTGCCGGTCTGGAAGAACACGTCAAATCCCGCGAGTCTCTTGTAGCGGGCGATGGCGTCCGCGAGCACGATCTCGTAGGTGTTGCCGATGTGGGGTTTGGCCGAGGCGTAGGCGATGGCCGTAGTCAGGTAGTAGGGTTTCTTTTCCATGCTGTGCTCCTCTTTTCTCGGACCCGCGGATGAGCGGGACCGGAAGTTTTCGCGGCAGGGGCTTCGGCCGGGCAGGGGACGCCGATGAGGCATCCTCCGGATCCGGCTGCCGCGTCGGAAACGCCCTGCGGGCGGTCCGGACCGCGGAATCTGCGCCGTGAAGTCTGATTTTTCTTATTATAGCGGAAAACGCGGAAAAATCAAGGCGCGCCGGGGGTCTCCCGGCGCGTCGTGACGTTTTTTCAGAGCCGAATATGCCGCGGTCACGGCTGCGGGTGCTCGAAGTAGTCGATGATGGTCTGGCGCAGCATGGAGATGGAGACGGAATTGTCCCCCTCCCGCCAGTAGAGGCGCCGCTCCAGAAACACGGAGACGTCGTCGATCGGGAGCGGAATCAGATCGTCTGTGGGGACGCCGGAGGAGCGGCAGGCCTCCCAGGTGGCGAGGAGCGCATAGCGCCCGGTGAGGACAGCCATCAGGATGTCGCGCAGGTGATTGCCCTCGAACAGGATGCGGGGGGTGCAGTGGACGCGGCGGAACAGGTCTTCCAGGGTCTTCTTCTGCTGGGAACCGCTGGCAAACGCGGTTTCCCCGAGGTCACGGATGCGCACGCTTCTCTGCGCGGACAGGGGATGGCTGCGGGAGACGACGATGCACAGCGGCTGACGGTGAAGAAGGATGCTGCGGATGCCTTCTTCCTCTGGCGGCGGATCAACGCCTCCCTTCAGGCACAGGTCCGCCTCGTGGTCTTTGAGGATGCGGACCACCTCGGAATCGTCCACCTCCTTGTTGAGAAAGGAGAGGTTGGGGCAGAGTGAGATCAGAGGGTAGAACAGGGTGGGGTAGACCTGCATGGAGGTAAAGGCGAGGATCCTCACTTTTTCCTGCTCCTCCTGGAGCAGGGCCTGCATGCGGGAACGGCTCTGCTGCAGGGCGTTGAATGCGGTCTCGACGCCCTCCAGAAAGATCTGGCCGTACGGATTGAGGCGAAGTCCGCGCCCCACTCGGTCAAAGAGGGGCACGCCCAGTTCCTGCTCGAGGCGATGCAGGCTGTTGCTGACGGCGGACTGGGAAATGTAGAGTTTCTGGGCGGTCTTGGTCAAATGCTCGGAGTGAGCAAGTTCCCGGAAATACTCGAGCTGAAGAAGTTCCATGGAGCTCCTTTCGCGGTGCGGTTTTGTGCGGCTTCCGTCCCGGAGGAATGTTCCCGGAAAGAAAGACGCAAAACTGCTGAGGATCACAGGACGCAGGCGTCAAGGCAGGGGCGGAAAACGGGCCGGCCGGATATGGCCGCTGCGTGCCGGAAGGCACAGGGGCGTATTGGCGCAGTCCGATATATAGAGACTATAAAAGAAACCGGAAGCCGGGTCAATATCTATTACACAGAAGTGATGAATCAATTCGACCGTTCGCGATTTGCCCCTGACCGATGAGTGGAATGGAATTAGACTGTCAGGAGAAATGAATCTATAGTGGAGTCAGAAAGCGAAAGAAGGTTTCTTGCAAATCAGCAATTAGGAAAGAGAGGACGGGACCATGTCAGTTCGGGATCGAAGGGAAGACCTGAGACAGTGGTTTGAGGATGGGCGCATAATGACGGCGGAAGAGGACCTGCGTCTTTATGCGGGCGCCCGCGCTTTTGATGCCTCTCCTCTGCCGTCAGCGGCCGTTTTTCCCGCGAACGGGGAGGAAGTGCAGAAACTGGTCCTCTGGGCGAAGGAAGCCGGCGTTCCGCTGGTTCCTGTCAGCTCTGCCGCGCCGCACCGGTCGCCCGCGTCGGCACCCTCCGTGCCCGGTGCTGTCATCGTGGACCTTTCCCGCATGAAGAAGATCCACAGCATCAACCGTCGGTTCTGTATGGCGGTCATCGAACCCGGCGTGACGTACGGAGAACTCCGGCCTGCCCTGGCAAAAGAAGGCCTGACGATCAATCTTCCCGTGGCGCCGCGTCCCGGAAAAAGCGTGATCGCGGATCTTCTGGAAGTGACGCCGCGCAGAAACTGCCTGCTGAACTGGAACTACATTGATCCGCTGCGCTGCACGGAGGTCACCTGGGGCGACGGTCAGAAGATGTTCACCGGAGAAGCCGGAGGCGGCGCACCTGACCTGAAAAAGCAGCAGTCGCAGGGCAAATGGCAGATCAACGGCGGCGGCCCCATGATGCTGGACTTCTGCCGCATCCTTGCCGGCTCGCAGGGGACCACGGGAATCGTGACCTGGGCGTCTGTCAAGTGCGAGCCGATCGAGACCGTAAAAAAGGTTTTTGTGCTGCGCTCGCAGGACTATGATCCGGTCCGCCGCGCCGTACAGAACGCCCTGAAACTCCGCTTTTCTGACGGCGCTTTTCTGGTGAACGGTGCCGCTCTTTACCGAATGCTACCCGACACCGCACAGCTTCTCGCGGAGGCGGACGGCGGAGCGGCCTGGACGGCCGTGATCGAGGCCTCCGGCCGCGAGATCCTTCCGGAGATGCGCGTCGCACAGCAGGAAGAAGACCTGCGCGGGATCGCGGCGGCACAGGGCCTTGTCCTGACGGAACTGACCGGAGCCCTTGGGGAAACAGCCGGGAGAGAACTGGATGGTTCCGGATTTGCCGAAGGCTATGCGGCGGGCGCGGTCCGGCTCCCCTTCGTGACAACACTGGGGAAGGCCGGCGAGTTCGCGGAGAAACTGCAGGCGACGGCGAATCAGAAAGACTGCGGGTTCGGCCTGGGCCTGTATATCCAGCCGCTGCACCAGGGCGTGAGCGCACAGGTGGAAGTGCTGGTCCCCGAGCTGCCGGAGGGAGAGTCCTTTTACCGCACGGCGCTTGCACAGATCGCCGCGGACGGCGGATATTACGAACGGCCCTACGGCGATGCCGCGAAGATCCAGTTCGGAAAGGACCCCGAGGCGGCCCGGACCCTGGAAAAACTCTACGACATCTTTGATCCTGCCCGGATCTTAAATCCCGGAAAACTGACCAAGGCCGCAGCTGCTGCGGGGCAGGGAGAGGAGGTGCAGCCGTGAAAGAGAGAACGCTTGCGGATTTCCGCCCGATGCAGGAGCGCTGCTCCAACTGTTCCTACTGCAAGTTCATCCCGCTTGACAAGATCCGCAGCAGGGAATTTGCCGGCGGCTGCCCGTCCATCGGTTATTACAACTTCAACACCTATTCCGCCCGCGGGCGGTTCCAGCTGGGCGTCGCCCTGAACCGGGGCGAGGACGTCGGAGAAAAGGATCTGGAGCAGGTGGTGTTTTCCTGCCTCTCCTGCGGCGCCTGCGACGTTTCCTGCAAGATCTGCCGCTACAATCTGGAGCCTCTGGCGCACAACATCGCTCTCAAGGAAGCCCTGATCGAGCGGGGCATGGTGCCGGGACGTGTGGCGGAGGAGAGAGACCGTCTGATGGCAGCGGGAGCCCGCGCCGGACTTTGCGCGGCGGATCTTGGTCTGCCTGTGCAGGGAGAGGTGCTTTTCCTCCCCGGAGACCGCACGCAGGAGAGCCCGGAGACCGCGGATACGGTCTGCCGTGCGGCTGCGCTGCTTCGCCGCTGCGGTCTTGACATTGCCGCCCTGTCGGAGGGCTTTTTCTCGGGAGCCGTTCTTTATGATATGGGCTTCCGGAAGGACTTTGAAGAGATCGCGAAGGAGAATATCGCCCGCATCGAGGCGTCAGGAGCGAAGGAAGTCGTGACCCCCTGTGCCGATACCTTCTATGCTCTGAACCGGCTGTATCCCGAACTGGGACTGACCGTCCCCGTGCGCCACATCACGCAGGTCCTTGCGGATCTGATCGCTCAGGGGACTCTCCGGCTGACGCAGGAGGTCCCGGTCCGCGTGACCTATCACGACCCCTGCAGCCTGGGGCGCAAGGGCGAGGCGTATGAGCCCTGGGAAGGCGAAGAAAAGAAGATTTTGAACCAGGTCCACACCTGGGAACCCCGGCGGCCCCGCTATATCGGAAATGACGGCGTTTACGACGCGCCGCGCGCGGTCCTGCGGGCGATCCCCGGCCTTGAGCTTGCGGAGATGGAGCGGATCCGCGAATACGGCTACAGCTGCGGTGAGGGAGCCGGCATCCCGGAGATCGACCCCGGTCTTGCCGCCTTTGCCGCTCATGGACGCCTGGACGAGGCAAAGGCCTCCGAGGCGGAGCAGCTGGTGACGGCGGACCCGTCCAGCCTGCTGCAGCTGCGCAGCGCGCGGCGTGACGGCGACCTTCCTGTCACGGATCTTCTGACGCTGGTCCTTGCGGCCGCGGGAGAGGAGTGAGCCATGGATATGAGAGAAGACCTGTACCGCGAATTTGAGGCGATCGTCGGGCCTCGCAACATTTCGAGAGACAAGAGCGTTCTGGAGACCTACCGCTGCATGGCGTCGCAGAACAGCGCGCATTACGGCCCCTACAAGGTCCGCACGCCGTTCCCGATGGCGGTCCTGCTTCCCGGATCTTCGGAAGAAGTACAGAAGATCATCCGGCTGTGCAACCGCGAGGGGATCCATTTCAAGGCGTCCAGCACCTTCTGGTCTGCGCAGGGCTACGTGAGCGCGGACAACGCGGTCCAGCTCGACCTGCGCCGCATGGACGGCGTGGAGATCGACGCGGAGAACGGAATCGCGATCATCGAGCCGTATGCCATCGCCGGTGTGATTCAGGCGGAGGCGATGAAGTACGGATACACCTGCAATATCCAGGGCGTGGGAGGCAGCAGTTCCACCGTGGCCTCCACGGCCGGCTGGCAGGGCCCGGGTCCGTCCTCTCTGTTCACCGGAACCAACTACGACAACCTGCTGGCCTGCGAGTGGGTCCTTCCGAACGGGGAGATCCTGCGCACCGGTTCTCTGGGCTCCGGGGACGGATGGTTCTGCGGCGAGGGCCCCGGCCCGAGCCTTCGCGCCATCCTGCGCGGCGGCGTGGGCACCGCGGGCGATATGGGCGTCTGCACGAAGATGGCGGTCAAGCTGGCCCCCTGGCCCGGCCCGGATCACCTCGCCTCCCGCGGCAAGGCGCCTGCCTACAAGGCGGATCTGCCCGACAATTTCCGCTGCTACACCCTCTGCTTCCCGGACTGGGAGCACTGGGCGCACGGCGTGCAGCTCCTTCACGAGAACCGCATCACCTACACGAGCCATCGCCAGTTCAACATGTTCGGCTGTGACATCAAGGGGGCGATGGTAAAAATCCTCTCGGACGAAAACAAACAGCTCTGCGACCTTCCGGAGCTTCTGGAAGACCCGGAAGTGAAGGCGGCCACGCAGGACATGCACTGCGACATGCAGATCGTGCTTGCGGGCATGTCGGAAGCGGATCTGGCATACAAAGAGGCCGCCCTGGATGAGATCCTCCGGATCTCCGGCGGTCACCGCTCGCAGTTCATGGCGGAGAAAGAGATCGAGGACTGGGCGCTCCTGTACTTCATCCGCATGGGCCGCAAGAACCTGAACTACGTGCTCTGCGGTTCCTATGAGGGCCACTTCGGTTTGGCCCGCACGAACTACTACCTTGCCGCATCCCTGGTCGAGGAGGCCAGCGCGCTCAAGAAGCATTGGGAGGAGACGACCCCGTACCTGGCAAAGGTCGGCGGCAACTCCAGCATGGGCGGCCTGGCCGGGATCGGCGGCGGAGGCGGCGTGTCCTGGGAGTTCTTCGCACACTTCGATTCGTTCGACGACGCGTCTGTCAAGGGCGTGGCGGAGTACTTCGGCGAGACCAACAAGTGGATGGGCGCCAAGGGACTCGGCGGCTGCATGGGCAAGGTGAACGAGGGTTCGCGCCGTCCGGACGGCTATGACCGCTCCCAGGAAGAACTCAACAAGATGTTCCAGTATGCGCCGCAGCCGGGCGTGTTCACCTATCAGTGGAAAGTGCGTGAGGCCTTCAACCCGAACCACCTGACCGGCACGTATTACAAGACCCTGGAACCGTCCGCGGTCCGCACCGACGTGGAGGGCGCGGCATCGATCTTCATTTGACCTTCGAAAGGAAAGAAGAGGCAGCCATGTACGAAAAATGCATCTACGACATTCCCTGGCCGAAGGAGAAAGCCTTTAAGACAAAAGACCGCATGCTGATGATCGACTTTGACAGCGACTGTCCTTCGACCATCCTGTCCAACTGCGCCTGGTATCACCTGCCGGACGCGGATGCCAAGGCGGCGCATGCGCATTCCTGCTACGAGATCCTGCTGTTCATGGGCTCTGATCTCGAGCACCCGTCGGACCTCGGCGGACAGATCACGATGTGGCTCAACGGAGAGAAGCACGTTCTGGACAAGAGCTTCTTCGTGATCAACCCGGCAAACGTCCCGCACTGCCCCTACACGGTGGATGAGATCCGCCGGCCCATGTTCCATGTGTCCTGGCCGATCGACCGCGGCATGAAGACGTCGCGCCTCATCGGCTTCCCCGAATTCCCCGAAGGAGCCCCCCGCTTCTACGATGCGAATTTCGTCACGGAACTGAAGCTTCCGGAGTGCCGCGAGGTGATCGACGGAGAGATCCCGGTGCTCTACGCGGATGACGCCGTCTATCCGGGGTGCTTTGCCTGCGGCGTGTCCTGGTTCACGAAAGACTGTGTGCTCAGCGAGAAGCCGGAGAACGTCCGCGATTACAACCAGCTGCTGTGCTTCGCGGGTTCCGACGTCACGGATTCCCACAACCTGTTCGCCGAGGTGGAGTTCAGCCTGGGCGGAGAGACCTACACCATCACGGAGACAAGCTACGTCTTCATTCCCGCTGGCGTCCCCTACGGGGAGTTCCGGATCAGGGGCATGAAGAAGCCGATGGTGGTCACGTATACGAATGACGGCAAAGGACCGCTGGTGAAGCCGGTCTGAGACCGCCGCAGCACCGCCCCGCAGCTTCAAAACCGGAGAAAGGAGACAGACAATGCCAAAAAAGTATGCGAACTGCATCTACGACATTCCCTGGCCTTCGGATCAGGGATTTGAAGAGAAGCACCGCCTGCTCATGATCGACAAGGGAGGGCCGACGCCGACAAAATTCCTGAGCAACGCCACCTGGTACCTCAAGGCGTCGCCGAACGGAAAGGGACACCACGTCTCCGACTGCCCGGAGATGCTGTCCTGGATCGGCGGGGATCCGGAAAACCCCTTCGATCTGAACGGAGAGATCGTCGTGTACATGAACGGGGAAAAGCACGTGCTGGACAAAAGCTTTTACCTCCAGACGCCCGCGTTTGTGCCGCATTGCCCGTATGAGGTGACGCGTGTCGACGTGCCGATGATCCACATCGCGACGCCCTGCTCCAACACCATGAAGGTCACGCAACTTCCGGAACTGGCGCTTCGCGAGAAGGAGACCCATTATTACGACCGCTACTTTGTGACGGATCCGCAGGGAGATCCCCTTCCAGCGGTCAAAGGCGAGGTCAAGGTCCTGTACGCGGACGGCGCGCAGTGCCCCGGCGGCATCGTGACAAGGGCGTCGTGGTTTAAGGAAGACGTTCCGGACGGCATCGTTCCCGTGCACAAACATGAGTATGACGAGCTGCTTCTGTTTCTGGGATCGGATTACGAGGCGCCGTTTGATCTGAACGCGGAGATCACGTTCTCCATCGGGGGCGAGGAGTTTACGATCACGAAATCGAGTTACGTCGCGATTCCTCCGGGAGTGGAACACGGCCCGTTCGTCATTCAGAATATGAAGCGGCCGGTGTTTATGGCGGCGTTCCACGATTCTCCGTTCTACAATCAGATCCCGGTGTAACCGTCAGCGTTATATGCAGGAGTCTCCTGCTTATAATATGAACCGCAACTGTTGATCGTCATCACCAACAAACTCAAAGAGGGGGAGGAAAACAAATGTCTATCGGTACAATTATGATCATCTGCTTTGCGGCGGTGATTCTCGCTCTGATCATCGGCAACAAGACGAAGATCAACGCAGGTATCATTTCACTGTTCTTTGCGTACATCATCGGCGTCTTTGTGCTCGGCATGAAGGGCAATGACCTGGTCGGTTTCTGGCCGACGAGCATCATGGTCCAGATGATCACGATTCTGGGCTTCTACGGTTTTGCCAACATGAACGGCACAATGCGCCTTCTGGCTCTGAAGATCATCTACCCGTTCCGCAACAAGCCCGCCGTCATGCCGTTCATCATCCTGTTCGCGACGATGTTCATCGGCCTGATCGCCGGCGGCGCTGCCGTCAACGGCTTCATGCCTACGCTTGCGTTCTCCATCGCGATCGCGGCCGGCTGGGATACCGGTATTTTCGCGGCGGTCTGCTGCCTCGGCGCTGTTGTCGGTTCTGCCTGGCCGATGTCTCAGACCGGCGTTATGATCGTCGGCGCCCTGGAAGAGGCGGGCATCGCCAATGCCGAATCCGTCGGCTGGACGGTCGGTATCCTTTCCTGGGTCATGATCATCGTGTTCGAGATCATCCTGTACTTCGTGTTCAAGGGATATAAGAACAAGAGCGTCCAGATGGATGAGAAGCCCGGCGCCTTCAACGCGCAGCAGAAGAAGACCCTTGCCGTGATCGCTGTCGTCGTCGCGGTTCTGGTCATCCCTTCGATCTTCAACATCCTGATGCCCGGCTCCTGGCTCGGAAATCTTTCGAAGAAAGTTCATCTTTCTCTGGTCTGCGGCTCCGGTATGGCGGTGTGTGCATTCCTGAAGCTCGGTGACATCGACGAGGTCATCAAGAAGAGAATCCCGTGGTCGATGATCCTGACGATCTGCGGCATCTATGTGCTGGTGTCGATCATGACCAACCAGGGCGCTTCCAAGTACCTGGCCGAGCTCGTGTCCGCGAACGTCCCGAGAGCGCTGATCATCCCGCTTCTTACCTTCTTTGCGGGTGCCCTGTCGTTCTTCTCTTCGTTCTTCAGCACGTTCCCGATCCTGTTCCCGCTGTTCCCCGGCATCGCGGCGTCCACCGGACTTTCCATTCCGCTGATGACGCTCTGCTGCTTCTTCGGTTCGATCGCGACCTCCATTTCCCCGTTCTCCAACGGTGGCATGAACGTCCTTTCGCAGGTCCCGGATCAGGAAGTCCAGAAGAAACAGTACACCAAGCAGATCTATATTGCGATCGGCTGCCTCGTGTACTCGATCGTCTGCGGTTTCATCTTCTCGATCTTCTAAAGACCGTCGTTTCGAAATCACCTGAACAGTTGCGATGCAGATCAACGATTGCAAGGCGCCCCGATCCCGGGGCGCCTTCTTTCTTTCTTTCCCCTCCCTTTGACATGCCTGCCTTTTCCGTGGTAAATTTCTTTCAGACGGACAGCGCGGACGAAGAGGCCCGCAAAGTGCGTCGGATTCGGGCGCTGCCCCTGCCGGGCATGCCGCCTGAAGGCTGAATGCAAAGGAGACGCCATGGGAAACAAGATCGCAAGAGAAGCCATGTCCACCCTGATCGGAGGGTTCGCGATGACGCTGGTCGCGATGTCCCTGGGAAACGAGGCCCTGTTCAAGGGGGCACCGACCTGGGTGCTGATCGTTGCCATCATTTTCTTCATCATCGCCATCGGGATGTACGTCATGTGCTACAAGATCGACAAGCGTGTGAAGGCTGCGCGAGCCGAACAGAAGGCCCGGGAGGAGGCGGAGAAGGCGGCCTTTGCCGCGGAGCATCCCGAGGAAGCGGCCGCCCTGGCCGCGAAGGAGGAGCAGGAGTGGGCCGAGGCGAGAAAGCAGCTGGGCCTGTCTCCGCTCAAGAAGAAGAGGAGCATCGCCGCGGCGGCGCACTATACGGCGCCCGATGCGGAGGAAGAGTCTGAAGACGGAGAACCGTCGGAGGCCGCAGCGGAGCCCGAGGTCGGCGCCGCTCCGGAAAGTACCGAGGCTGCGGAGGCGGCCGGGAATCCCGGGATGCCGGAAAACCCTCAGGATACCGTGGTGCCGGAAGGCTTCGAGAATACAGAAGAGCCTGAGGCCGCGGCGGATCCCGAGGGAGCGGAAGCCGGTCTCTGAAACCCGCGGATAACGGAGGAAAACATGCAGGGAAACTTTACGTTCCACAATCCGAGCAAGATCTATTTCGGGAAGGACGCCGTGGAGAACATCCGCGGGGAGCTCCCGAAGTACGGCCCGGTGGTCCAGCTGGTCTACGGCGGCGGTTCCATCAAAAAGAACGGCGTCTATGACGCGGTGATGCGGATCCTCAACGACTGCGGCAAGACCGTGATCGACGACGGGGGCGTCCTGCCCAATCCCACGGTGGAGCGCCTGATGGAGGGGCGGGAGAAGGCCCGCGCGAATGGGACCGACTTCATCCTCGCGGTGGGCGGCGGCTCCTGCTGCGACTACGCGAAGGCTCTGTCCGTCGCGGTGTGGGAGGAAGATCCGGAGGACTTCTGGTTCAAATACTACGAGCGCTTCGAAAAACCTGCCGAGGACGCGAAGATCGTGCCCGCGGGCTGCGTTCTCACGATGGTGGGGACCGGCTCGGAGATGAACATGAAGGCCGTCCTCACCAACACGCAGAAGCACTGGAAGCGGGGCGGCGATCTCGGCCCCCGCGCGGCATTCAAATTCTCCGTCCTGGATCCTGCCTACACGCTCTCGCTTCCCTATGACCGGATGGTGGCCGGCGCCTTCGACATCTTCGTGCACCTCTGCGAGCAGTACTTCTCCGGCACGGACGATTGCGTGAGCGACGACCTGGCCGAGGGGCTCATGCGGTCCGTCGTGAAGAATTCGCGCAGGGCCGTCCTGGACCCGCAGGACTGGGAGGCCCGCTCCAACCTGATGTGGGCTGCGGCTCTGGCGCTCAGCACGGTTTTCGGCTGCGGCAAGAGCGGGGATTCCATGGTCCATCAGTTCGGCCAGTCCATCGGCGCGTACACGGGCGCGACCCACGGCATGACCCTGTCGGCGACCATCCTGCCGTACTACCGCATGGTCCTTGCGGACGGCCTGCCGAAATACGCCCGCTTCGCCCGCGAAGTCTGGCACGTGGATCCGGCCGGAAAGACCGAGCGCGAGACCGCGGAGGCGGGTCTCGACGCCCTCGAGGCGTGGATGCGCGAACTCGGCCTGGTGATGCACGCCCGCGAAATAGGCGTGACGGAGGAGATGATTCCCGGCCTTGTGGAAGGCACCCGCGTGCGCGGCTTCTACCGGAAACTGACGCGGGAGGAGATGGCACAGGTCTACCGCGAGAGCATCTGAAAAAACCGCAATTTTTCGAAAAACCCCTGCGGATTCCCTTTGTTCCGCAGGGGTTTTGTGGTATACTGAAACCAAATGAGCGGGCACAAAGGCCCACATCGGAGGAAGCCATGGCAAAAGAGATTGGAGATCCGAAGGAATATCTGAGACAGGCCAAGACTGCCGTCATCGAACTCGAGGGCTGGAAGGATACCTTTGAGACCGCCGGGGCGGAAGAAAAGAAGCTGGAGAAGGAACTTTCCGGGGAGAGAAAGGCCGTGGCGGACGAGATCGCGTCCACCATCAAAAAGCGCCGCGAGGAACTGGAAAAGACCTACGACGATCAGATCAAGATCCTCCAGGACAAGCTGAAGGCGGAGCGGAACAAGCGCGCGAAGAAGCGCGAAAAAGGCGTCAAGGCCCGCATGGAAGAGGAGACGGAGTACCTGCGCAGTCAGAACCAGGAGATCCGGAAGAACACCAGAGAAGTCCTGGCCGCGGACAAGGTGCCGGCCTTCTGCAACAACACCTGGTACTACGCCATGTTCTTTACGAGCGGCCTGAAGGAGCTCCTCATTCTGGCCCTCACCGTGGCCGTGTGGGTCCTGGGCATCCCCGCTCTCATCTATCTGGCTCTGCCGAACAAGGTGTGGTGGAAGTTCGCGCTGATCGCCGTCATCTTCCTGATCATCTTCATTCTGGTGTATATCGTCATCGGAAACATGACCAAGGCGCGGCACTACGCGGCCCTGCGCGAAGGGCGCAGGCTCCGCAACCAGGTGCGCTCCAACAACGCCCAGATCGCCCGCATCAAGAACGGCATCCGCAAGGACAAGAACGACGACGTTTACGACCTGGGCGAGTTCGACCAGGCCATCAACGGGTTCGAGGAGGAGATCGCGGTCCTTCAGAAGAAGAAGGAAGAGGCCATCGCCCTGTTCGAACAGGAGACGGATCCGATGATCCGCCGCGAGATCCAGGACAACAGCCGCGAGCGCCTGACCCAGCTGGAGCAGGGACTGGAAGAGCAGCGGGCCCGCCGCACGGAGGCGGAGGGCGAGATCCAGCGCCGCACCATTGCCCTCTCGGAGGACTACGAGTCCGTGGTCGGCAAGGAGATGATGTCGCCCGAGAAGCTGGATGACCTGCTGACCGTTGTTGATTCCGAGTCGCCCGCCAACGTCACCGAGGCGGTGCAGATCTATCGCGCCCGGGGCATGAAATGAGCAAGGCCCTGACAGAGAGCGAGCGCTTCATGCGCCGCGCCCTGCACCTGGCGGAAAAGGCTGCGGCCCTGGGTGAAGTGCCCATCGGCTGCATCATCGTCCGGGACGGGAAGGTAGTCGGCAGCGGCTACAACCGCCGCAAGACGGACCACACCACCCTGGCCCACGCGGAGATGATCGCGATCCGCCGCGCCTGCCGCCGCGTCGGGGACTGGCGGCTCGAGGGCTGCACCATGTATGTGACCCTGGAGCCCTGCCAGATGTGCGCCGGCGCCCTGGTGCAGTCGCGGATCGACAAGGTCGTCATCGGGTGCAGGAATCCCAAGGCGGGCTGCGCCGGGAGCATCCTGAACCTTCTGCAGGAGCCTGCCTTCAACCACCAGGTGGAGATCGAGGAGGGCGTCCTGGCCGAGGACTGCAGCCGGGTGCTGCAGACGTTTTTCAAGGCCCTGCGTCTGCGCGTGAAGTCCGAGAAGGCGGCGCGCGAGATGGCCGCGAAGGAAGCGCCTGAGGCCTGACCTTGACTTTTTCCCCGCACGCGGGTATACTGCTATCTGCTCTCCTTCGGGAGATCGAAATCGTTATCCCCTTTCCGCGCAGCCGGGGAAGTGGCGGAGCCTTGTACCTGCAATCCGCCTTAGCAGGGGTGATGTTTTGTCTGAGGGCCGCGCCAGTGGGGCTGCCCGGAGCAAGTGGTATTGACGTCTGGGTCTCACGCAACAGGACCTTGTGAACCGTGTCAGGCCGGGAACGGAGCAGCACTAAGCAAGACCACCTGTGTGCCGTGAGGGTGCCTGGGCCGAGCTGTCTACTTCGGTAACGCCTGTTAGTTCGGTTCGAAGCAAAACGCGCGGATATTCGCAAAAGCGAAGCAAGTATAGTGAAAGACAGGGACTTCGGAAAACTTGTTTTCCGGAAGGACCTGTCTTTTACTATACGCCGCGAGCCTGCGAGCAGCGAGGTGCGTGAGCACCTCGCGCTTCGCTTTTGCGAATTCAGTAACTGCCGCTTCGCTTTTGCGAATTCAGTAACTGCCGCTTCGCTTTTGCGAAATGCGGCTGAGCATGCGCCGCGAGCCTGCGAGCAGCGAGACGCGCCAGCGTCTCGCGCTTCGCTTTTGCGCCTTTTTTCCGTTCCGTTTTTTCTTGTCTCTGTCCCCGTTTTGTATTATACTCACAAGTAGTATGCCCAGAGGTATGCGACTTCGGGAGGACAAAGATGATTCGTATCGGTATGCTGACCTCGGGAGGAGACTGCCAGAGCCTGAACGCGACGATGCGCGGCGTGGCCAAGGCCCTTTACGAGATCTACGAAGACGTGGAGATCGTCGGTTTTGAAGAGGGCTACAAGGGTCTGATCTACGCGGATTACCGCATCATGACGCCGCGCGATTTCTCCGGCATCCTGACAGAGGGCGGCACCATCCTCGGGACCTCGCGCCAGCCCTTCAAGCAGATGCGCATCCCGGACGAAAACGGCCTGGACAAGGTCGAGTCCATGAAGCAGACCTACAAAAAGCTCCGCCTGTCCTGCCTGGTGGTGCTGGGAGGCAACGGCAGCCAGAAGACGGCCAACCTCCTGCGGGAGGAGGGCCTCAACGTGATCGGCCTGCCCAAGACCATCGACAACGACCTGTGGGGCACGGACGAGACGTTCGGCTTCCAGAGCGCGGTGGAGATCGCGACGTCGTCCATCGATGCGATCCACACGACGGCGGCTTCCCACGGGCGCGTTTTCATCGTGGAGATCATGGGTCACGGGGCGGGGCACCTGACGCTGCACGCCGGCATCGCCGGAGGCGCGGACATCGTCCTGATCCCGGAGATCCCGTATAATATCGAAAAGATCGTGGATGCGCTCAAAAAGCGCACAAAGGCCGGCAAGCGCTTTTCCATCATCGCGGTGGCAGAGGGCGCCGTGGCCCAGGACGAGGCCGGCCTGTCCAAAAAGAAACTGCAGAAAAAGCGTGAGAACGAGCCGATCTACCCGTCCATTGCCTACCGGATCGGCGCACAGATCACGGAGATGACCGGCCAGGAAGTGCGCGTGACCGTCCCCGGACATGTGCAGCGCGGCGGCTCCCCCTGCCCCTACGACCGCGTGCTGTCCTCGCGCCTCGGCGCGGCTGCGGCGGAGATGATCCGCGACGGAAAGTTCGGCGTCATGGTCTCGATGCAGGGCCATAAGGTCACCGCCACCCCGCTCGAAGAGGTGGCCGGCAAACTCAAGACCGTGGATCCGGACGGAGAACTGGTGCGTCAGGCCAGGCTTCTGGGAATCAGCTTCGGAGACTAAGAGAAAGAGGGCCTGGGATGGGCTATACGGCATTATACAGAAAATGGAGGCCGCTCACCTTCTCGGACGTGCGCGGGCAGGACGCCGTGGTGCAGACGCTGCAGCACCAGGTAGCGTCCGGGCAGACGGGTCACGCGTACCTGTTCTGCGGGACCCGCGGCACCGGAAAGACCAGCGTGGCCAAGATCCTCGCCAGGGCCGTGAACTGCGAATCCCCGCGAGACGGAGAACCCTGCAACGAATGTCCCTCCTGCAGGGGCATCCTTGCGGGCGCGGCCATGAATGTGGTGGAGATCGACGCAGCCTCCAACAACGGCGTAAGCAACGTGCGCGATATCGTGGAGGAGGTCCAGTACCCTCCCGCGGACGGGCGCTTCCGGGTCTACATCATCGACGAGGCCCACATGCTCACCCCGGAGGCGGAGAACGCCCTCCTCAAGACCCTGGAGGAGCCGCCGTCCTACGTCATCTTTATTCTGGCCACCACGGAGGTGCACAAGATCCTTCCGACGGTGCTCTCGCGGTGCCAGCGCTACGACTTTAAGAGAATATCGCCCGAGACCCTGCAGGGACGCCTGTCCCAGCTGGCGGAGGCGGAGGGCATCTCTGCGGAGGACAAGGCCCTTTCCTATATTGCAAAGAAGGCCGACGGCTCCATGCGCGACGCCATCAGCCTGTTCGATCAGTGCGCGGCCTTTTTCTACAAGAAGACCCTGACCTACGACGGCGTGCTGGAAGTTCTGGGCGACGTGGACTACGAGGTCCATCACCGCCTCTTTGATGCCGCCGTGCACGGCGATACGGCCGGCTGCATCCGGCTGCTGGACCGCATGGTCATGGAGGGCCGGGAGCTGTCCCAGCTCACCTCGGATTTCGTCTGGTACCTGCGCTGCCTGCTGGTGGTCAAAACCACGGGGTCCGCGGACGAGGAACTCCTCAACATGACGGCTTCGGACCTCGCCGCCCTGCGCATCATGGCGAACGAGGCGGAGGAGGGCACGCTGATGCGGTACATCCGCGTGTTCTCGGAGCTGCAGAACCGCATGCGCTACGCGTCGGACAAGCGTGTGCTCCTGGAGGTCGCGTTCATCCGGCTCTCGCGTCCGGAGATGGAGCGGGATATCGACTCCCTCGCGGACCGCGTCGCGCAGCTCGAGAAGCGTCTGGAGGAGGGAAACTTCGTCTCCTCCGGGGCTCCGGCCGCGGCGCCCGCGGCACCGGCGCGGGAGGCGGTGGTAAAGCACCTGCCCAAAATGCAGATGGACGAGTTCGATACGGTGCGGGGCAGCTGGAAGACCATCCTGTCCGCCATGTCGCAGTATTCCTACCAGGTGGCCGTGCGCCGCGCGCGCCTGGAACCGGTGGAAGAGGGCGTGCTCCAGCTGGTGTACGCGAACGCACGCGACGCCCTGATCGGCGGCCGTGAAGAGCTGCTCTCGGATCTGTCCGCCGCGACGGCGGCAGTCATCGGAAAGAGCGTGAGCTACCGCGCCCGTTCGGCGGTGCAGGACGAAGCCCCCGTGCGGTACGTCCTGAAAGAAGAAGCAGAGAAGACCTTCCGCGGCATCCCCATCGGGGAGGACGAGGAAGACGAAGCATAAAGACCGCGCGGGGCCTGGCATGCCGGCCGGAAGCGCGATCCGAAGGGCGCGGCAGCGCCGCCCCTGAAAAGACAGAGACAGGAGAAGAACGATGGCAAAACACGGAGGCTTTCCGGGCGGCATGCCCGGCAACATGAACAACCTCATGAAGCAGGCGCAGCGCATGCAGCGCCAGATGGAAGAGAAGCAGAAGGAGCTGGAGGAGAAGACCTACACCGCGTCCGCCGGCGGCGGCGTCGTGGAGGTGACGGTCTCCGGCAAAAAGGAAGTCACCAAAGTCCACATCGACCCGGAAGCGGTGGATCCCGAGGACGTGGAGATGCTGGAGGACATGATCGTCGCGGCGGCCAACGAGGCCCTGAAGAAAATGGAGGAGGACGCAGGCGCCGTGATGGGCCAGTTCACCGGCGGCCTCGGCGGGTTATTCTAAATGGAATACTACAGCAGCCAGCTGATGGGGCTGATCGAAGAGCTCTCGCGCCTGCCCGGCGTGGGGGCCAAATCCGCGCAGCGGCTGGCTTTTCACATCATTCATATGCCGGAAGACCAGGTGGAGCATCTGGCGAAAACCATGACGGACGTGCGCAAAAACGTGCGCTACTGCCGCGAGTGCTTCACGCTGACGGACCGGGAGATCTGCCCCATCTGCGAGAGCGACAAGCGCGATCACAAGACCATCATGGTGGTGGAGAATTCGCGCGACCTCGCGGCGTATGAGAAGACGGGCCGCTACGACGGCGTCTACCATGTGCTGCACGGCGCCATATCGCCGGCGCTCGGCATCGGGCCCAAGGATATCCGCCTCGCGGAGCTGATGACCCGCCTGCAGGGGGACGTGAACGAGGTCATCATCGCCACGGGTTCCAGCCTGGAGGGCGAGACCACGGCAATGTATCTGAGCAAGCTGATCAAGCCGACCGGGATTCGCGTGACCCGTATCGCAAGCGGCGTCCCGGTGGGAGGAGATCTGGAGTATATCGACGAGGTAACGCTTCTGCGGGCCCTCGAGGGAAGAACGGAACTGTAGTGCCTGAAAGCACGGAGAGGTGAGCGGATATGGATAAATTCGAGTACAATGTGCGAGTGGAAAAGCTGAAGCGCGCGGTGGAGGCGGAGGACTACGCCGAGGCGGCGGCCATTGCCGACGCGATCGACTGGAGCAAGGAGTCCAACCAGCGGCTTCTGGGACTCGTGGCATCTGCCTACGAAGCGGAGGGGCGCTATCAGGACGCGAAGGACGTGCTGATGGTCTCCTACGAGCGCTCTCCCGTGGGGCGCCGGCTTCTGTACCAGCTCACGGAGATCTCCGTCAAGGAGCGCAATTTCCGCGACGCGGCCATGTTCTATAAGGAGTACATGGAGGTCGCCCCGAACGATCTGGGCAAGTACATCCTGCGCTACAAGATCGCAGAGGGCCGCGGAGAGCCGCTGGAGGACCAGATCGCCGTTCTGGAGGCCTACAAGGACCGCGAATTCGACGAGAAGTGGGCGTACGAGCTGGCCACCCTGTACCACAAGGCGGGGCGGCGCGAGGACTGCGTGCGCCTCTGCGATGATATCATCCTGTGGTTCGGCTTCGGTCCCTATGTGGAAAAGGCCATGGACTTAAAGACCATCTACGAGCCGCTCACACCCTCGCAGATGGAGCGCGCGGAGCACCCCGAGGACATTGAGGAAAAGATGCGCGAGGTGGCCGCTTCCATGGAGGGCCAGTACGACGTGCCCGTGGCCGTTCCGGAAGCGGAAGAGGCCGCGCAGGAAGCGGCGCCGGAAGATTTTGAGATCGTTTCCGGGGATGAGGAGTCCATCGTTTCGTTTGGAGACGCTGTCGCCCAGCCTGCGCCTGCCCTGACGCCGGAAGAGGTGGCCGCCCATGCGGCGATCGCCCGCGGCGCGGAAGAAGAGGCGTCGGACTTCCTCGGAGAAGCGGATCTCGCGGCTTCCATCGCCGGCCTGATGGCTGAGGAAAAGCCTGCAGAGCCTGCTGCGGAGCCGGCTGAGGAAGAGAAAGAAGTGTTCGTCACCTTTGACGACGATGCGTCCGACGACACCGAGGGTCAGCTTTCCTTTGCGGACCTGTTTGGCGGAGCGGCCGCTGCTGCAGCAGCGGCACCTGCCGTCGCCGCGGAGGCGGCGGAAGAGAACGCGGACGCTGTCGTGGAGACTGTGGAAGAAGTGGTCGAGACCGCCGGCGAGCGCGCGGAGGAGACCTGGCATGTGATCACGGAGCCCGCACAGGAGGCCGCACAGGAGGCGGAGGAGAGAGCGCAGGAGCTCTGGAGCGCCGCGGAAGAGCCTGTGGCTGCCGTGGAAGAAGCCGCGGAAGAAGCGGCAGAGTCTGCCGTGGAGACCGTGGAAGAAGTGGTCGAGACCGCCGGCGAGCGCGTGGAAGACACCTGGCGCGTGATCGCCGAACCCGCGGAAGAAATCGGAGAAGGCTTTGCGGATGAGATGGCAGAGGTCGTTGGAGAGCCCGCGGCAGCAGCGCAGGAAGCTGTGAGCGAGGCCGCGGAGAACGCGGGAGAGGCTGTGAGTGCCGTCACCGAAGCCGCAGAAGAGGCTGCGGCTGAGCCCGCGGCCGCCGCGGAAGGATTTGCGAGGGAGATGGCCGAGGCCGTCGCGGCGCCTGCCGTTGCGGAGGAAGCCGTGAGCGAGACTGCGGAGAACGTGGAAGAGCGCGTGGAGGAGGCTCTGCGCGAGGCCGCTGCAGCGGCGCAGGAAGCGGCGGGAGAGGCTGCGGCTGAGCCCGCGGCCGCTGCGGGAGGATTTGCGAGAGAGATGGCCGAGGCCGTCGCGGCGCCTGCCGTTGCGGAGGAAGCCGTGAGCGAGACCGCGGAGAACGTGGAAGAGCGCGTGGAGGAGGCTCTGCGCGAGGCCACTGAGGCCGCGCAGGAAACGGCGGAAGAGACCGCAGAAGAGGCGCATGAGTTCGTGCAGGCTGCGGAAGAGACCGCGGCTGCCGTGACCGGCACTGCCGAAGACAGAGCCGCGGAGGCCTGGCACATCATCGACGAGCCCGTGCAGGCCGTGGGCGAAGCGGCGGAAGAGACTGCGGAAACCGCGGAAGAAACGGCGGAGGAAATGATCGTCGCCATCGACGCTGCGGCGGAGGCTGCGGAAGAAGCGCCTGCGTCCCGGTTCATCACCGTGTTCAATGAGACGGAGGAGGGAGGTCTGCGCGCCGCGGCCGAACTTCTGAAGGCAAAGAACGGAAGCGGGGAGCCGCGCAAGGCGGCCAAGGTGCTCGCGGACCGTCTGAACGAGATCGGCCTGGAGCGCTCCATGGAGAAACTGGTCGGTGCGGACCTGGTGGTCCTGCACGCGAGCACGCTCTCCGATGTCGTTCTGAATGAGATCGTGAAGATGCGCGAAGTGCATCCCGAGATGAAGGTGGTTCTGACGGACCGCGAGGAGACGCTCACGACCCGCCTGCAGATCTTCGAGGAAATGCGGGAAGAAGAGGCGCGCCGCGTGGCCGGCCTGCCGCCGATGCGCGAGTCCCGCGCGGAAAAGGCCGAGAAGCTCGGGGAGCGGAATGCCTTCCTGCGCCGCGTGCGCACCTATGCGGAGCAGATCGAGTGCTCTTTCGACGACGGTGCCCTGGAGTATGTGGAAGAGATCGCGAAGCGCCGTCAGGAGAGAGGCGAGAGCCTGATGGAGGAAGAGGCGGAGAATCTGGTGGAGCGCGCGGCGGACGCCGCGGAGGCCCGCCGGAAGCTCTTTGAGAAGAAGTACGACAAGAAGGGCTATCTGATCCTGCGCCGGATCAATTTCGAGGCCGGGGAGAGATAATGGGACACACGATGCTTTTGATATCGGTCATCGTGCTTGCGCTCGGCGGCCTGATCGGGTACCTCAAGGGGTTTCTCAAAATCGCGGTCACGCTGGCCGTCCTGGTGCTCTCGGTGTTTATCGTGAGCGCCCTGCGGCCCGTCGTCACCTCGTTCCTTATGAATAACACCGGCCTCTACGACACGACCAAAAGCACCATCACGCGGGTGATCGCGGAGTATTCGGAGGAAAAGACCGAGGACGGCAAAAAACCGTCGGAGGAGGAGCAGCTGGACGGCCTGACCATCCCGGGAGGATGGAAGGAGACGATTCTGGCCGACTATTCGCCGGAAGCGATGATCAAGGCGCGGGCGCGCGACTTCGCGGAGTACGCCGGCGCGGTCCTGGCGCGCAAGGTGGTGAGCGCCGCGGCTTTTGCCCTGACGGTGCTGATTCTCGTCGTCGGGATCCATCTTGTGCTGGTGGCCCTGGACGTCATCGGAAAACTGCCGGTCATCGGCGGGGCAAACAAAACACTGGGCTGCCTGCTGGGCATTGCCTCGGCGGTGCTGGTCCTGTGGCTGTTCTACCTGATCGCGTCTTCGGCCGCGGCTGTGGGCTCCGGCTGGGCCGTCCCTCTGATCTCGGAGGTGGAGGGAAGCAAGGTGCTGAGCTTCTTCTACGACGGCGGCCTGCTGCGTTGGCTGGGAGACCTGGTGCTGCGCTGATGCCTGGTTTTCCGGGATCCTGAACGAACGCCCCGCGGACACTTCCGCGGGGCGGTTCGATTCCGGGGTGTCCGGGGCGGACGGCGGAGCCGGGAACGGAACCGGCGCGGGACGCCGGCCCGGACCGAAAGGAAGACCCTATATATTTCGGAAAGAGATCGTCGGCAGAAAAATCCGCAGCCGCCCCCCTGTCCGGCCCTATATAATATATAAGGAAAACGCACCACTAAATATAGTATCCTTTCCGGACCCCTCTTCCACATCTTGGGGGTAGCTTGCGGCGAAAACGGGCAGAAGGAAAAGATGCCCAAAAACCGCATAAAATAAAGAAAAATCATGACAAAAAAGACGACGAAAAAGTCGTTGACAAACCAGAGTTAGTTTGATATGATACAGAAGCTGTCCCCCTCGGGACGGTCTAGTCAGCAAGCACCTTGACAACTAAACAGTATACTCCAACCTTGAAATTCTTTGCGAGAGA
>JAFRUR010000065.1 GCA_017438775.1 Lachnospiraceae bacterium
CCCGGACGTCTTCAACGTCCTGCTGCAGGTCCTGGACGACGGGCGCATCACGGACTCCAAGGGCCGCACGGTGGACTTCAAGAACACCATTCTGATCATGACGTCCAACATCGGTTCGCAGTTCCTGCTGGAGGGCATCGACGACTCCGGTCAGATCCGGCCGGAGGCCCAGGAGATGGTGATGGAGCAGCTGCGGGCGCACTTCCGGCCCGAGATCCTGAACCGTCTGGACGAGACCATCCTGTTCAATCCTCTGACGAAGGAGGACATGACCGCCATCGTCGACCTGATGATCGCGGACGTGAACCGGCGCCTCGAGGAGAGGGAGGTCTCCATCGCCCTGACCGACGCAGCCCGCGCCTACGTGGTGGAGCACGGATACGACCCCGTCTACGGCGCGCGTCCGATGAAGCGGTTCCTGCAGAAGAACGTGGAGACCCTTGCAGCGCGGCTGATTTTGGCCGGCGATATCAGCGAGGGAAGCGTGATCGAGATCGATGCCGGGGAAGGCGGCCTGACGGCCCGCGCGAAATGACGGCCGGGGCTGCATGTCCGCGCCGGGCGCAGCCTGACGGAAGCGTAAGGCACGGAGAGAGCTGACGGCGCCGTCAGCGCAGGAAACGGCACTGTGCCCGAAACCTGCATCGTCATACTGTGTTGTTATATTAGAAGAGGCGGAGATAACCGAGCGCGTTGTCCCCGCCTCCTTTTTTGGTCAGTTTTTTGGAAACACCTGAAAAATTCCCGGTGCTTTTGTGGCCTTTCCGGGTGGTATTTCGCGGGGGTTTATGCTAAACTACGTGCGTATCGCGACATATATCGCGGGGCCGGCCGCGCGGCGCCGCAGGGCGCCAGGCCCCACATTCTGCGGCCGGCAGGGAGGATATCACACTGAGAAGAACATTCGATAAAGAGGAACTGCGGCACGAGATCGAAGAGAACGTGAAGAATCACTACCGCCGCACCATCGACGAGGCGACGCCCCGCCAGGTGATGTACGGGGTCGCCATGACCCTGAAGGACTACATCATCGACGACTGGATCGAGACCCAGAAGGTCTACCAGAAGCAGGACGTCAAATATGTGATGTATCTGTCCATGGAGTTCCTGATGGGACGCGCTCTGGGCAACAACCTGATCAACCTCGGCGCGCAGAAGGAAGTGCGCGAGGTCCTCGAGGAGCTTGGCTTCGACTTAAACGCCATCGAGGACGAGGAGCGCGATCCCGCGCTCGGCAACGGCGGCCTGGGCCGTCTGGCTGCCTGCTTCCTGGATTCGCTGGCTACCCTGGGCTATCCGGCCTACGGCTGCGGCATCCGCTACAAGTACGGCCTGTTCCGTCAGGAGATCCGCGACGGCTTCCAGGTGGAGGTCCCGGACAACTGGCTCAAGCACGGCAATCCCTTCGAGATCCGCAGGGACGAATATGAGGAAGAGATCCGCTTCGGCGGGACCGTCGTCACCACCTGGGACGAAGAGCTCCAGCGCAACCTGTTCTCGCAGGCGGACTACCAGTCCGTGCGCGCCATTCCGTATGACATGCCCATGGTGGGCTACGGCAACGGCATTGTGAACACCCTGCGCGTCTGGGACGCGGAGCCGATGGTGTCCTTCTCGCTGGACTCCTTTGATAAGGGAGACTACCAGAAGGCCGTGGAGCAGGAGAACCTGGCCCGCAACATCGTGGAGGTCCTCTACCCGAACGACAACCACCGCGCCGGCAAGGAACTGCGCCTGAAGCAGCAGTATTTCTTCGTTTCCGCGAGCATCCAGAGCGCTGTGCACAAGTACAAGGAGATGCACGGCGGCGACGTGCACGGCCTGGAGGACAAGTTCGTTTTCCAGATGAACGACACCCATCCGACCCTCACCGTGCCGGAGCTCATGCGCATCCTCATGGACGAAGAGCGTCTGACCTGGGACGAGGCGTGGGCGATCACCACGAAGTGCTGCGCCTACACCAACCACACCATCATGTCGGAGGCCCTGGAGAAGTGGCCCGTGGACCTGTTCTCGGCCCTCCTGCCCCGCATCTACCAGATCGTGGAAGAGATCGACCGCCGCTTCGCGGCCGCCATCCTGGAGAAGTTCCCCGGCGATGACGCCCGCGTCTCCCGCATGCGCCCGATCGAGGGCGGCCAGGTGCGCATGGCTTATATGGCCATCGCGGCGTCCTTCTCCGTGAACGGCGTTGCCCGCCTGCACACGGAAATCCTGAAGCAGCGCGAGCTCCGGGACTTCTACGAGATGACCCCGGAGAAGTTCAATAACAAGACCAACGGCATCACCCAGCGCCGTTTCCTCCTGCACGGGAACCCGCTTCTGGCCAACTGGGTCACGGAGAAGATCGGGGACGGCTGGATCACGGATCTGTCGCAGATCGCGAAGCTCGCTCCGTTTGCGGAGTCCGAGGAGGCCCGCTGCGAGTTCCGCGAGATCAAGCGGGACAACAAGGTGCGCCTTGCGAACTACATCCGCGCCACCTCCGGCGTGGAGGTAGATCCAGATTCCATTTTCGACATCCAGATCAAGCGCCTCCATGAGTACAAGCGTCAGCTGATGAACATCCTGCACGTGATGTACCTCTACTCCAAGCTCAAGGAAAACCCGGCCATGGACATGGTGCCGCGCACCTTCATCTTCGGCGGCAAGGCCGCGGCGGGCTATGAGGTCGCGAAGCTCACCATCAAGCTGATCAACTCCGTGGCGGCGGTCGTGAACGCGGACCCGGAGACCAACAAAAAGCTGAAAGTCGTCTTCATCGAAGACTACCGCGTCTCCAACGCGGAGATCATGTTTGCCGCCAGCGAGGTGTCCGAGCAGATCTCCACGGCCAGCAAGGAAGCCTCCGGCACCAGCAATATGAAGCTGATGTTGAAC
>JAFRUR010000066.1 GCA_017438775.1 Lachnospiraceae bacterium
CGTTCATCCTGAGCCAGGATCAAACTCTCTCATTGATATGTTTGTCCGGTCCAGATAAAGCTAGCTTTATCTCTCCGTCTCTTTACTTAGGTTCGTTCTTTTTTGAATTTCTCTCGCAAAGAATTTCAAGGTTGGAGTATACTGTTTAGTTGTCAAGGTGCTTGCTGATTAGACCGTCCCGAGGGGGACAGCTTCTGTATCCTATCAAATCTGTATGCGTTTGTCAACTACTTTTTTCCGGAAAAGCAGAAAAAAATTCCTGACTTGTCCACAATGCCCGGCCGCGCGCAGCGGCCGGGCATTTCCCGAATACAGATTTGTGAACAACGCCTGCCGTTTTATCAACAGCTGACACAGCAGGCGCGGCCGCCGTCAGGCCGCAGGCGCGGCAGCACCGCCCCGCATCACCCGCAGAGGCCCCGCGGAATTTCTCCCGCGCTTTGTCTCACACAGCCAGCTCAGTCTTCCCCGGCGACCATGCGAATCGCGATCCTCTCTTCCGGATCGTCGATGCCGTTCTCGCGCAGCGCCGCGCTGCAGGCCTCGATGGTGTTGAAGTACACATCCCAGTAGGAACCGCTCTCGCACCAGACGCGCACCGTAAAGATATAGGTGTCGTCGTCCACGGCGGTCATGCGGGCGAAGGGAGCGGGATCGGCCAGAACGCCTTCCGCCTTCGCGGCCGCATCCACGAGGACCTTCTTGACGAACTCCGCGTCGATGTCATTGGTGATCTTATAGTCCAGATCCACACGGCGGGTAGGCGCGGCGGAGTAGTTGGTCACAGTGGCGTTCATCAGGTCGCCGTTGGGAACGAAAACCTGCTTGTTGTCCACGGTCATCAGCTTCGTATAGAAAATGCTGATCTCCTTCACGACGCCCTGCACGCCGTTGGCCTCGACGTAGTCGCCGACCTTGAAGGGACGGAAGATCAGGATCATCAGACCGCCGGCCAGATTGGCCAGGGCACCCTGCATCGCCAGGCCGACAGCCAGGCCGCAAGAGGCGAGCACCGCCACCACGCTGGTCATCGGGATGCCGAGGATCTCGATCACGATGATGATGAGCACGACCCACAGCAGCACCTTGAGCGCGCTCTTGATGACCGACTTTAAGGTCTCATCCAGATTGGACCTGTCGATGCCCTTGCCGATGGCTTTGCGCAGCGTCTTCATGACGAAGGAACCGATGATCAGGACCACCAGCGCCAGAATGATCTTGCCGCCGAATTTGGTCAGAAGATCCACAACGCCCTTCATAAACTCTTCCATATACTCTCTCCTCTCTTTTTCACGGCCCGCGGGCCGGTTTGCTTCTTATACTATTTTACTCCGGGAAGCGCCTTCTTGTCCACCGAAAAACGATGCGGCCCGCATCCGCTCCGCGCGCCCGTCCGCCGCCCTTTCCGGCTGCGGTCCCGCCTTATTTCTTCCGGAACTGCCGCAGCTTGGAGCCGGAGAACGACATCAGCAGAACGCCGAACATGAGCGCCACGCCCAGAACGCGGACCGCCGTATCCGACAGGGCAACTCCTGCAAAACGGCAGACCAGAGAGAACACCAGGATCCCTGCCGTCACCGCGAGACTGACGATCCAGATGACCTTGAATACTTTCATACACACCTCCCACACATGATCGTTTTCCCGAACTCCGTCCCGGCTGCGCGGGATCGGCGCGGTGCCCCGCCCCGACCGGCAGTTTTCACCCGCATCGGACTTCAGTCTCCGATCAGACGCAGGATCTCGTCGTATACCGCGGGGTCCTGCGCGGTCATGCGCCCGATGGGCTTGTCGTCAAAATACGCCCTGCGCGCCTCAAGGGTCGGAAGCTGCTTTTCGCGGATCCGGCGGCCGTACTCGCCCATCCACGCATTCATCGTCCGGAGAGCCTCCGCGGAATACTGCGGATTGTGCTTTTTGCCGTCTACCGCGATGACGCGTACATACGGATTGCCGATCTTCTGCACCTGCCCGGCGTTGTACTGGAAGTTCACCATGGGATCGTCCTTCGAGTGGACCCACAGGAGCCGGTCCTTCGTCGACGCAAGATACGCGCGGTTATCGAGGGCGCCCAGGCGCGGATCGAGTTTCTTTTCGTACCTCTGAATGCGGTCGGCCAGAACGCGGAGCTTCACAAAGCCCATCATCTCGTCGGCGATGCTGACAAAGCCGGAAAGAATGACGGCGCGCGTCACGTCGGAGCGCAGATGCGCAAGATTAAGCGCGGTGTAACCGCCCAGCGAATGCCCGACCGGGAGGATCTCCTCCCGCGGCTTCAGGAGTTCCAGGAGTTCCAGCGCGTCGCGCGTCGGCGCATTCACGGAGGAGAGCCGATCTCCGCCCGATTCTCCGCATCCGGTGTAGTCGAGCGTCAGGACGCGGTATCCCGCGCGGCAGAGGGTCTCGATCTCCGCGAGATAAGCCGTATGCCCCGGCCCCATGCCCGGGCAGAACAGAACGAGCTTATCCGGGGCACAGTCCGCATAACTGTAAATAAAGTAGCAGATTTTCACCCCCGCGGTATTCTGAAACGAGCCTCTTCCGCACGAAAGCCCCGGGAAATCTTCGGGTGCGTAGTACGGAATGGCCCCGTCCTTGTCGTACCGATGCAAAAAGTTCTTCTGATAGATGCCGGTGACCAGACCCATCGTCTTCTCCCCGCTCTCCGAATACCTCAGGCAGGCGTCCCGCCTGTCTGTTCCGCGTTCGCTTTCGTCACGTAAATATGTCCGACTGCGAACAGAATCGCAAAACCGACCAGCAGCCAGTGCCGCAGCAGAATTCCGCTGAGAAGAAAGATCCCTGCGGGAAGGACGGCAAGGACAAACGCGAGCCCCGGGCTTTTCTTTTTCATATACACAGCAAACACGATCCAGTACGCCGCGAGAAGGATCCCGTTGCCAAAGAGATACAGAAGGAATTCAAACACACTGGCAAAGCCGAACTTCCGCACCAGGAGAGGAAGCCACATCAGCACGATGCAGGCATACCTCCCGACCTGTTCGATCAGGTTCATGACCCGGTTCGTGCAGAGATTCTGACTGCCTTTGTTTTTGACTGCGTAAACCACGTTCGGTATCAGCATCAGGACCACGATGACAGCACCGAAAAAGCTGATCGTTCCGAATTCCATGTTTTCCCCCCCGGCAGCCTTGGTTTTGTCGAAACAAGTACTCTTTTCCGCCTCTTCGCGCCTCAGATCATTTTGTAGAGTTCGTAAAAGTCGTGACCCCTGGGAACGTCTTTCAGTTCGCCCCTGAGCCGATAGCCGTTCTTCCGGAAGAAACCGACGTTCCAGTCGCCCGCATTGGTCAGGATCATGGAGGCCCCGTTTTCCTTTGCCAGTTTTTCCGCTTCCTGCAGGAGATACGTACCCAGCCCCCGGCGCCTGAACGCATCTTCCACAAACACAGCGACAACATAGCCGCAGGCGCCCTTGTCCGCATCCGCGATCATGCCTGCCACGAACCTGCCGTCTTTGTCCACGAGTTTCCAGTCGAAATCTACGTTCTCGCAGTCTTCCTCGTAGGCTTTGCTGTAGGAATCGATGCCGTTCTGTATCACGTCCGCATCGCCGTCATTGCCGATCGAAACGCTGAACCGCGCGCCGCTGTTGTCGGTCGGCACATATTCCGGCGTCTCCCTGTCGAGGTACTTGACCAGAGAATAACTGATATATCCGTTCGGCTTTTTGAGCGTCGTGAAAACCGTGTAGCCGTGTTTTTCATAGAACGGTCTTGCCATATAACTGGCGGTGCCGAGCGTCACGACCCGGCAGCCTTTCTCTCGCGCAATGCGCTCGACTTCACGGATGATCGCAGAGCCGATCCCGTGGTGCCGATACCGTTCGTCGACCCAGAGGGTATCCAGAAACATTCTCGACCAGCGGTATTCGTATGCTTCCGCAATACATCCGCCGATGATCTCTCCGTTTTCGTTCTCGATTTTGAGGACGAACTCTTCTTCGTCCGTGTCCACTTCGTGCGGAACGATCTCACCGATCTTCTCACGGATATATGCGGCGTCTTCTCTTGTCAGATCTTCCATTGAAAAATCCATTTGCTCTCCTCCGCGAAACACGGGATGATCCTCCGACCGATCTTCGGCCGCTTCTTTTATCTTTTTCTCATCCGGCAGCGGCTCAGGCGCCGCTTTTCTGAACACGTCAACCGACCTCAAAAGGATCCGTCTCCATCAATGAACGCTTTTTTCGCTTCAGGCGTCTGACAGCCGCATAGATCCCGTATCCGACAGCCACTCCCAGAGTGTTGAGAATCAGGTCGTCCACATCCGAGGCCCGGGAAGAGAGCGGCAGCTGCAGAACTTCTACACAGAGCGAGATCAGCGCGCCGGCCGCAGCGGTTTTCCAAAAGCGGTTCAGCTTTTTGTACACGATGGGGAGGACGATGCCGCTGGGAATGAACATCGCCACATTGCCGGCCAGATTCCAGACCATGTTCCGGACACTGCTGAAGCGGAGCAGGTGCACCAGAGGAACCAGGTTGACGCGCGGGGGAAACATCTTTGCCGCGTCAAAAACAACCGGCTGCACGTGGCCGTCGACAAGTCCCCTCGGGAAAATCACGAAACGGAGGATAACCGCTCTCGCGAGCAGCCAGACCGATGTAAAGATCAGTTCCGCCGCAAAAAAAAAGGATATCTTCAGCATTCCATCTTCTCCCTTGATCCGGTTTTCCGAATTCATTATACCATACACAGCCGTTCAGGACAAAAAGAAAACCTCTTTTGTCAGCACAGACAAAAGAGGTTTCTTTTTTGACGGAGAAGCAGGGATTTGAACCCTGGCGCCGCTATTAACGACCTACTCCCTTTCCAGGGGAGCCCCTTAAGCCACTTGGGTACTTCTCCAAAGTGCCTCAAACCGGATGTGATCCGCGAAAACGGAGAGGGTGGGATTCGAACCCACGGTCCCTTGCGGGATCACTGGTTTTCAAGACCAGCTCCTTAAACCACTCGGACACCTCTCCACAAAGAAAAATGTCCCGCTTTCCGGAGCGCAAAACACATTGTAGCAAAGTTTGCACAGGGTGTCAACCGGAAATACGCGCAATATCGCAGCCCGCGCAACTCCGCTGCACAGCCGGGATCGTCACGGCTGCTGTCCGGCCTCGGACCGGCGCGCGAGGATGGCCTCCGCCACGGGGATATCCTCCGGCGTCGTGATCTTGATGTTGTCGTACGAGCCCTCGACCAGCCTGACCCGGCAGTTCCCGTAAACTTCCACCACCATGGCGTCGTCCGTCATGGCGCGCGCCGCACCGGTATCTCCGGCCGCGCCTGTTCCGGCAGGCGTGAAGACAGCCTCTCCGCACAAAGAAGCGTCCCCGGAGCTCTCCGGCTTTCCCTCTCCTGTGCTCCCGGCCATCTCTCCCAGCATCGCCGCATAGGCACCCCGGATCACGGGTCCCCGGAAGGCCTGCGGCGTCTGCATCTGCCAGACGCTCTCGCGCGCCGGCGTGCTCTGCACGAAGCCGTCCGCGTCCGCGATCTTCACGGTGTCCCTCGCCTTTACGGCCGCGCAGCAGGCGCCGAACTCCCGCGCGCCGCACACGGTCCGGTCAATGATTTCCGCTGTCACGAAGGGTCTGGCGCCGTCGTGGATCAGGATGACGTCCGCGTCCTCCGCCGCGCGAAGTCCCGCCGCCACGGACAGGGACCGCTCCGCGCCTCCGGGCACGACCGCGGAGAGTTTGGAGATTCCCCAGGACAGGGCCGATTCCCGCGCGCGGTCCACGCCGTCCGGTGCAGCGACCAGGACGATGCCGTCCACCGCGCTCTCCTCAAAGGCCCGAAGGGTGCGCTTCAGGATGGGCTCCCCGCCGATGGGAAGGTAGGTTTTCCCACCCGGGATGCCCATGCGCTCGCCGCGGCCCGCCGCGACGATGATGGCCGTCACTTTCTCCTTCATCTTCCGTCTCCCGCGGCTGCTGCCGCCCGGTTTTTCCGTCTCCGCTTCTTCAGCCTTTTCAAGGCCTGCGGCCCGGTCCTCCGCCGCAGCACCCGCCGCGCCAGGGCCTGTTTCCCGCAGTTACTGCCGACGCACCCAGTTTGCCTTCTCCGCTGCGCCCTTCAGGTCGCGGTCCTCTCTCCCACCGGCGCGCTCGCCCAGTTTGAGGGCAGGCACCGCGTTCAGGTCCCAGCCGCTCGTGCGGCCCTGCAGATACTCGTAGTGGGCCGCGCAGGCGATCATCGCCGCATTGTCCGTGCACAGCACGGGGGCAGGCACATAGAGCTTTCGCCCGGATGCGTCGCAGGCTTTCTGCATCGCCGCGCGCAGGGCGCTGTTGGAGGCGACGCCGCCGGCCAGCGCGATCTTCTCTTCCACGAAGTCCTCCGCGGCCCGCATCGTGTGCTCCACGAGAACGTCCACGACAGCACGCTGGAAGGAGGCCGCCACGTCAGCCTGCACCGGCTCCCGCCCCTGCATGCGCGCCTGGTTGAGGTCGTTCAGCACGGCGCTCTTCAGGCCGCTGAAGGAGAAGTCGTACGGCGACCCGTCCACGTGGGCGCGGGGAAACTCGTACGCATGGGCGTTCCCGGATTTGGCGGCCGCGTCGATCTTGGGCCCGCCCGGATACCCCAGGCCGATGGCCCGCGCCACCTTGTCGAAGGCCTCGCCGGCCGCATCATCGCGCGCGCGGCCCAGGATCTCGAACTTTCCGTAGTCCGTCATCCGCACCAGGTGCGTGTGCCCGCCTGAGACGATGAGGCACAGAAACGGCGGTTCCAGTGACGGATCCTGCAGGAAGTTCGCGCAGACGTGCCCCTCGATGTGGTTGACGCCCACCAGGGGCTTTTCCGCCGCAAAGGCGATGGCCTTGGCCTCCGCGACGCCCACCAGCAGGGCTCCCACGAGCCCGGGGCCCATCGTCACGCCAATGACGTCGATGTCCGCCAGTTCTGTGCCGGCCTGCGCGAGCGCCTCCCGGATGACGGGGTCGATCTTCTCGATATGCTTGCGGCTGGCCAGCTCCGGCACCACGCCCCCGTACAGGGTGTGCAGGGCGATCTGGGAATAGATCACGCTGCTCAGGATCTCGCGGCCCCCGCGCACCACGGCAGCGGCCGTCTCGTCGCAGGAGGTCTCGATGCCGAGGACCAGCAGTTCTTTTTCGTCTTTCATATCCACCTGGATCTCTCTTCCGATTTCCTCCCGGTCAGGGAATTCGGATTATTCTTATCTCACTCGTCTTCCGCAAACCGCAGCTCCGCGGTCATTCCGTCCTTACCGGCGACCGCCCGCGGAAAGATCTCCCGGATCGCGTCCATGAAGGGCTCCGGGTGACCCAGACTCGGGGAATAATGCGTGAGCCAGAGCTCGCCCGGCTGGGCCTCTTTGGCCATGCGCGCGGCATCCCGCATCGTCATGTGCTTGTAGCGGCGCGCCTTCTCGTCCTGGTCGTCCTCCCCGTACATGCCCTCGCAGATAAAGATGTCCGCGCCGCGGGCTTCTTCCGTGATTCCGGAGGACGGCCGGCTGTCGGTGCAGTAGGTGACCTTGAGGCCCTTTCTGGCCTCCCCCATCACCGCGTCCGGAGTGACGGTCCTGCCCTCGAACTCCACGGTCTCGCCGCGCTGCAGCCGTCCCCACATCTGCACGGGGAGCCCCAGCGCTTTTGCCTTCTCCACCTGGAACCTGCCGGCGCGCGGGAGCGAAACGGAATAGCCGTAGCAGGTCACATTGTGATTGACGCGGAACGCGCGGATGTGGAAGGGACCCACCACGTGTTCCTCGCGCTTCTCGGTCAGCTCGATAAACCGGATCTCGAACGGCAGCTCCGGCGCGATGACGCGCAGGCTATTCACCACAGTCTCCACGCCCCGCGGCCCGATGATCGTGAGCGGCTCTGTGCGCTCGGCGTTCCCCATGGACAGGAGCAGGCCCGGCAGGCCGCTGCAGTGATCCGCATGAAAATGCGTCAGGCAGAGCACGTCGATGGGCTTGGTGCTCCACCCCTTCTTGCGGATGGCGATCTGCATGCCCTCGCCGCAGTCCACCAGTAGCGAAGAGCCCTCCGCGCGGCACATCATTCCGGTCAGGAACCGGTAGGGAAGCGGCATCATGCCGCCGGTCCCCAGCAAACAAACATCCAGCATAGTCTTCTCCTGTCGGCCCCGGGGCCGAAAACGCCGCAGGCGACTGCCCCGCGGCAGGTAGTTCTCCGTCGATCGGCGAAACGCACCTGTCCCGCCTTCCGCCCCGCAGTCCGGGAAACTCACCGCCGCACGCAGCGGCATCCCCGGTCACGGGCATGTATACTCAGGATATGCGCACCGGCGCAAACGGATCCTCCGCTTCGTCTGCGCCGCCCAGATGCCTCTGCAGCACCAGCGCGTCCTCCTGCGGATGGCGGTAATAGTTCTTGCGGATCCCGGCCTGCACAAAGCCTTTCTTCCGGTACAGCTGCTGCGCCGGCACATTTCCGGCGCGCACCTCCAGGAACATCTCCTGCGCCCCGGCCTCCGCGGCCTCTTTCACAAACAGGTCCAGAAGCGCCCCGCCGATGCCCTGCCTGCGGCAGCTTTGATCGCAGGCGACGCGCATCAGTTCCGCTTCACCGGCCACGATGCGCCCGATCAGGTACCCGACCGCCGCAGGCGCCTGCCCGCAGGTCATGCCGCAGTACAGGCTTCCGCACGCCGGCGCCGTCTCCGCCACATAGATGCGGTACTCCGGCGCCCAAAGCGCCCCGCGGACGCTCTCCGGCGTCCACGGATCCGCAAAGGCCGCCTGCTCCATTGCGGCGATGACGGCCGCATCCTCCGGCCCTGCCGCACGAAGGCTCATACGATGCCGTCCCTTCTCCAGCGGGGATCGCGCGTGCCGACGTGACCGTCGATCTCCACGTTCAGGTCCTGCTTCGGTGCCGGTTCGGTTTTTCCGGGAGCGGTTTTCTGTTCTTTCTCTTCCTGTTTCACGGCGTTTTCCTCACGCACGACGGCGTCACGGGAAACGACCGCGGTATCCGCCGCCTTCCCTGCCGTCTGTGCCTTTTCCGCGCGCACCCGCTCCGCCTGCGACGGACGCAGGTACTCCGGCGCGTGCTCCGCGGCGGTCTCCGTCTCTCCGCGCAGGTACATGGCGAGGCCCAGGGCCGCGACCGCGGCGCCTCTCTCCAGCGCCAGATGCGGCGGCGCGAGATCCGCGCGCTCTCCGAGCGCGGCCAGAATGGCCTCCCGGTGCACCGGAACGCCCTCACCCATCAGCAGGACGCGGCGCCCTCCGGCGATGCGGGCAAGCTCCTCCAGAATCTCCTCCACGCTGCGCGGCGCCTGCGGCAGGAGCACCCGGAACTCTTTTTCCTCAAAGGCGTAGATTCCGCAGTAGACCTGGTCGCGGCGCGCGTCCATCATCGGGCAGATCACCCCGTCGTAGCCGTATGCCTGGTAGGCCATGGCGTCCACGGTGGGCACGTGCACGAGCGGCTTATCCGCTGCGAGCCCGAGGCCCTTGGCCGTCGCCGAGCCGATGCGCAGTCCCGTGAAGGAACCGGGCCCGCCCGAGACCGCGATCGCGGAGAGATCCGCGACCTTCACGTCCGCCATGCGGCAGATCGCGTCGATCATCGGAAGCAGGGTCTGCGAATGCGTCAGCTTGTTGCTCACGGTGTACTCCGCGAGGACCGCCTCCTCGGTGACGATGGCCACGGACGCCGTGACGGCAGCGCTCTCGATGCCCAGGATCCTGATTATATTTTTGCCGGTTTCGTTCATATCAAACTCCGCTATTCCCTGCAGCCTGTCTCAGGTAATACTCTTCTTTCGCAGCTTCCGCCGCAGTCTTCCGCAGGACAGCCGTTTCCCTGCTTTGTCCGGACGTGGCATCCATATGTCCCGCCGTTTCCTTCCGCCCCGGCCTCCTGTGCTGAAACGGTTTTCACTTTTCTTTTCGGTCCCGGCAGGTCTTACGCCTCGCCCTCCGAACGGCAGATCGTGACGCGCCGGTACTCCGTCCCGCGCCCAAGGTCCTTCTCCAGGCACACCCAGACCGCGGTCTCCGGGATGAGTTCTTCGATCTGCGAGGGCCATTCGATCACGCTGACGCCCTGCCCGAAGAAGTATTCCTCGGCACCGATCTCGTAGAGCTCCTCCGGCTCTTCCAGCCGGTAGGCGTCAAAGTGATAAAGGGGAAGGCGTCCGTCCTCGTAGACCTGCAGCACCGTGAAGGTGGGGCTGTTGACCGGTTCTGTGATGCCGAGCCCTGCGGCGATGCCCTGCGCGAGCACCGTTTTGCCCGCGCCCAGGTCGCCCTCCAGGCAGTAAATATCGCCCGGCGCTGCGCCCCGGCCTATCTTCTCTCCCAGCGCGAACGTCTCTGCCGCGCCGAAGGTTTCCAGCGTCTGTCTTTCCATTCCGATCCTCCGCGCGCCCTCCGGCGCCGGACTTCCTCAATGTCACATGGATTCAATATAGTATAGCAGAGAAGTAAAACCGTGCCAAGGGGTAGAAAAAGCTGCGGTCCAACGGACCGCAGCCTGGAAAGAAGAAGCAACCGCTTCTCACTGTTCGATTTTGTCAATCCACACAGCCGGGATTGTAATCTGACCTCCCATTGTGGATTGATAAGAATACAATCCCAACGAAACACCATAAATTGTAATCGTATCATCTTCAAGCACTCTTGAAGTCACGATTGCTGGAGAATAGGCACAATACAGTACATTATCATAGCCGCCCTTTGTTGCCAAACGAATATGGATCTCTGTATCTCCTTCAACGACCTGAAGAACCTTTCCTTTGAATTTGACCTTCTTACCCTCATATGTATCAGGCGTACGGGCAAGCTGATCATATCAGACTGAGAAAGAACGATCACGTAAGCACGCACACACTTGACCTGCTCTGCCACATCCTGGACTGCCAGCTCTCCGATATTGTTGAATATAAGAAAACAGAGGAGGACCTCTATTGCCTCACGCATTAGGCGTCCTCCTCTTTGATGGCCCATATCAAAGCCGCTTGTCGCGATTAGCAGCGTTTCCCCCTGCGCAGCAGAGGATGGCGCCGGCATCCCTCGGCTTTCTCCGGTCGCGCTTACTCTCCCTCTGTCCGAAACGCCGTCCTCTTCTCGCGCAGTCCCTTGAGCACCGGCGACAGGGGCTTGTAGATCAGGAAGCAAATGGCCGCGTCGGCCAGGCCCTTGATCACGGTAAACGGCAGGTTGAAGATCAGCAGGCAGGACAGCAGGCCGCCCGCCGCGGGGAAAATGGCCTGATACATGCCCAGGATGCGCTCCAGGGGCATGAAGTTCGTGTAGAAGGGATAGGTGATGAAGTAGTTGATCGGGACGCTGGCGATGCCTCCGGCCACGGCGCCCAGAAGCGAGGCCAGAAGGGCGCCGCCGCGGGTCTTTTTGACCTGGTAGATCCAGCCGGCAACAGCGACGAAAGCCGCGCCGATCAGGAAATTGGCGAGCTCTCCCACGCCGCCGGTGGTGGTCATCGTCAGGTTGATCAGGTTCTTGACCAGACAGACCGCCACGCCCCACAGGGGACCATAGGCGAAAGCACCGATCAGCGCCGGCAGCTCGGAGAAGTCCATCTTGATGAAGGACGGCATGAGCGGCACGGAGAAGCTCATGGCCATGAGGACGGCTGCCACGGCGGACAGCATCGCGGTCACGGCGATTTTACGGATACGGGAAGCAGTGTTTGTCATGTGTCTCTCCTCTCTTTTCTTTCGAGGGAGAAGGGTGTCTGTGGAAGGCCGAAAAAAAGTGCCCCGAACGCACAAGGCCTTCGGGGCACGGAATGATCCGCAGACGCATTCTTCTCTCATCCAGACTGTACTGTCGGCTCAGGAATTTCACCTGATCGGCCAAACGGCTCGCGGGCTGTACCGCCGGTGGGGAATTTCACCCCGCCCCGAAGAACTATAAGTTTTCTGTATTGTAGCGCTGCCGCGACCTGTTGTCAAGGGGAGCGCAGGCTTTCACATGCGCTGATGTCATACACATATGGCATACCTGCGGCCCGGGGGAGCATGCGTTTCCCCAAAGCCCCGTTTTCATCCGGTCCGGCGCCCGGCAAAGCTCCGCCGGATGCGCTGCGTCAAAACCCGGAATACTCGCGGGCCGCCGCCACGCCTTACTGCGGCATGTTCGGATCCTGAGGATCCGCAGGGGCATCCGGCTGCGGCGAGGTATAGCACGCCCTGTGGGCCGCTGCGGAACCGGTCTGCTTACTGCGGTATGTTCGGATCCTGCGGTTCCACGGGGGCTTCCGGCTGCGGAGCGGTGTAGCTGCCCTGCTGTCCCTGAGGCGCGGTGTAGGCGCCGGGCTGGGGAGCGGTGTAGCCGCCCTGCGGGGCCTGGCCCTGCGGGTTCAGCGGCTGGCCGGTGTACGGATCAAAGCGGGGCGCGGGTCCTTCCTGACCGTACGAAGGCTGGGGCTGCTGCGGCTGCTGCATCGCGGCGCGGCGGGCCTCCGCCTCAGCGCGCATATTCGCGAAGAAGCCGGGCGTGGGCTGCGGTCCGCAGTAGACGACGTTGTCGTCAAACGCGAGCAGGATGTTGAAAACGAATTCGTTCACCATCAGGCCGACCGCAAATCCGTCGCCCTTGCCGAAGGCGTGGGCCTTCTGCAGGTAATAGACCACCTTGATGACCATCATAAACAGGATGCAGGCGAACAGGATGGTCATGCCGATGATGGGGATCAGATACACAAAGCTGGCCAGCACGCCGGCGCCCAGGGTGAACCAGAACCACTTGCCTTCCCAGACGATGGTGTATTCCACATAGTCTCCGTAAAAAGGAATCAGGCTCTTCCATCCGGCCACACCGGCCTTTTCGAAGAGTTTCCAGCGAATCAGCGCCACAAAGACCCAGGCCACGATGATGGCCAGAATGATGCCGAAAATCATGCCGCCGGAAAAGAACCGGGCAAAACCGTAACGTCCGTACATACTCAAAACCTCCTCTGACTCTTTCGATCCGAAGGATGACCGGCTGCGCGCTTTGCCGCACGCCCGTCACGTCCTTTTGTTTCGCAGGCTTCTCTGCAGAAATTATTATACACCATTTTTGTCAGGCGTTCAACAAATTCGGTGCGATCAACGGTTTCTCAAATTCCCTTCATCGTGAGGGAGATGCGCTGCTTCGCGAGATCCACGGCCAGGACCTTGACCTGGACGATGTCGCCCACCTTGACCACCTCGAGCGGGTGCTTCACGAAGCGGTCCGACAGCTGCGAAACGTGCACCAGGCCGTCCTGGTGGACGCCGATGTCCACGAAGGCGCCGAAGTCGATCACATTGCGCACGGTCCCCTTGAGGATCATGCCGGGGGTCAGGTCCTCCAGGGACATGACGTCGCTGCGGAGCACCGGGCGGGGCATGTCCTCGCGCGGGTCGCGGCCGGGCTTCTCCAGTTCCTTGATGATATCCACCAGGGTGAGGGTCCCCACGCCCAGTTCCTTCGGCAGGGTCGGCCGGGCCAGGGCGCGCGAGCGCAGTTCCTTCAGGCCTCCGGTTTTCAGTTCTTTCTTTTCAAAGCCCAGTTCCTTGAGGAGCTGTTCCGTGACAGCGTAGCTCTCCGGATGCACGCCGGTGTTGTCCAGGGGCTCGCTTCCGCCGCGGATGCGCAAAAAGCCCGCGCACTGCTCGAAGGCCTTGGGCCCGAGCTTGGCCACCTTGAGAAGCTCCTTCCGGCTCCGGAACGCGCCGTTGGCCTCGCGGTAAGCCACGATGTTCTTGGCCAGGGGACGGCTGATGCCGGCCACGTAGGAAAGAAGCGGCCAGGAGGCGGTGTTGAGGTCCACGCCGACGCGGTTCACGGCGCGCTCCACCACGCCCTCCAGGGCGTCGCCCAGGCGCTTCTGGTCCATGTCGTGCTGGTACTGGCCCACCCCGATGGACTTCGGGTCGATCTTCACAAGTTCCGAGAGCGGATCCTGGATGCGGCGGGCGATGGACGCCGCGCTGCGCTGTCCCACGTCGAAGTCCGGAAGTTCCTCCGTCGCCAGGGCGCTCGCGGAATAGACGCTGGCGCCCGCCTCGTTCACGATCACGTAGGACACGCCCCCGCCGATCTCGTGCAGGAGGTCGCAGATGATGGCCTCGGACTCGCGGGAGGCCGTGCCGTTGCCCACGGAAATGAGCGTGACGTGATACTTCGCGATGATCTGCTTCAGGATGCGCTTGCTCTCCTCCACCTTGTTCTGCGGTGCGGTCGGGTAGATCACCTGCGTGTGCAGGACCTTGCCCGTGTCGTCCACGACGGCCAGCTTGCAGCCCGTGCGGAAGGCGGGGTCCCAGCCGAGCACCGTCTGTCCGGCGATGGGCGGCTGCATCAGGAGCTGCTCCAGGTTCTTGCCGAAGACGCGGATCGCGCCGTCCTGCGCGGTCTCCGTGAGAGAGGCGCGCATCTCGCGCTCGATGGAGGGCGCGATCAGGCGGGAGTAGGAATCCTGCGCGGCCTCCTCGAGAAGGGCCGCGGTCTCCGCGTCGTCCTTCTTCACCAGGTGGGCCCGGAGATAGCGGGCGATCTCCTCCTCCGGTGCGGTCACGCGCACGGTCAGGATCTTCTCCGCTTCGCCGCGGTTGATCGCGAGGGTCCGGTGGCCCGGGACCTTGCGCAGGGGCTCCTCATAATCGTAATACGTCTCGTAGACGGTCTTTTCCTCGGGATCCTTCGCGGTGACGACCAGATGTCCCTGCTCCCAGGTCACGCGGCGGATGAAGCTGCGCACCTGCGCATCGTCGGAGACGGTCTCCGCCACGATGTCCTTCGCGCCGGCGAGGGCATCCGCGGCGCTCGCCACGCCCTTTTCCTCGGAGACGAAGGCCAGGGCCTCCTCCTGCATCGGCAGGGCGTGCTCCTGGTTCAGGATCATCTGCGCCAGGGGCTCCAGCCCCTTCTCCTTCGCGATGGTCGCGCGCGTGCGCCTCTTCTGCTTGTAGGGGCGGTAGAGGTCCTCCACCTCCGCCAGGGTCTGCGCTGCGGCGATCTGCGCGGAAAGTTCCTCCGTGAGCTTCCCCTGCTCCTCGATGCTCTTGAGGACAGCCGCCTTGCGCTCCTCGAGGCCGCGCAGGTAGGTCAGGCGTTCGCCCAGGGCGCGCAGCTGCTCGTCATTTAAGGACCCGGTGGCCTCCTTGCGGTAGCGCGCGATGAAGGGAATGGTGTTGCCCTCGTCGATCAGGTCCACAGCGGCCCTGACCTGCGAGGCCTTGATCTCCAGTTCTTCCGAAATGCGTTTGATGATATCCATATACGTTCCTTTTTTACAGAAGCACATCATGCCCCAGAAGGAGCATCGCCGCGTTCTTGATGATCCAGTTTCCGACGATCACGATCAGCATGCCCCAGACCATCCAATCCCGGACGATAAGACCGCGCACCCGCCCCTTCGTGAGGCGCGAGAGCGCCTGGCTGACCATGAACCAGACAAAAAGAATTCCCCCGCAAAGCACCGCGGGGTGCTCGTAGAGGGAAGAAAACACGTTTCCGTGCAGAAGAAAGCGCAGGGCGCGGGTGCCGCCGCAGCCCGGGCAGTACAGCCCGGTGATCTCATAAAAGCGGCAGGGAACGTCCACATAGGCGCGCAGGCCGGGAAAAACTGCCAGCAGCACAGCACCGGCGGCCACGAAAACGGTGGCCGCCAGTCCCATGACGAACAGAATATCTTCCAGACTCCGCCTCTGCTTCATCTGCCTCAGGCCGACACCATCTCGAAGGCGTCGTGCACGGCGCGCATGGCGCGCGTCACGTCCGCGCGGTCGATCAGCACGGTGATGCGGATCTCCGAAGTGGAGATCATCTTGATGTTGACGCCGATATTGGAGAGGGCCTCGAACATGCGGGCCGCAACGCCCGGATTGGAAGTCATGCCGGCACCGATGATGGACAGCTTCGCGACGTCCTCCTCATACTCATAACGGGTGGCCGTGAAGTTGTTCAGGTTCTCTTCGATCAGGGCGATCGAGTCCTTGAGGTCCGTGCGCGCCACGGTGAAGGAGATGTCCTTGGTGCCGTCGCGGCCGACGCTCTGCAGGATGATATCGATGTTGATGTTGTGCATCGCCAGCGTGTTGAACAGCTTGAAGGCGATACCGGGCTCGTCCTTCATGCCGATCAGTGAGATGCGCGCGGTGTTTTCATCGGCGGCAACGCCGCTCACCAGCATTTTTTCCATTTTAGTCCCCTCCCTAACGACGGTACCTTCTTCGTGATTTAAGCTGGAGCGGACGATCAGCTCCACGCCGTATTTCTTGGCCAGTTCCACGGAACGGTTGTGCAGGACCTTCGCGCCCAGGGTCGCGAACTCGAGCATCTCGGAGTAGGTGACCTCCGGGAGCTTGCGGGCGTTGGGCACGATGCGCGGGTCCGCGGTGTAGACGCCGTCCACGTCCGTGAAGATCTCGCATTTGTCAGCGTGCAGGGCAGCCGCGATGGCCACCGCCGTAGTATCGGAACCGCCGCGCCCCAGGGTGGTCATGTCATCCTTGCGGTTGACGCCCTGGAAGCCCGTGACGACGACGATCTTGCCGGCATCCAGTTCGTTCCGGATGCGCTGGGTGTCGATGCGCTGGAGCTTCGCGACGCCATAGGCGGAGTTCGTGTGCATCATCACCTGATGGGCATTTAAGGAGATGGCAGAGACGCCGAGCGCCTGCATGGCCATCGCCATGAGCGCCACGGAGACCTGCTCTCCGGTGACCAGGAGCATGTCGAGCTCGCGCTTGGAGGCGTTGGGGTTGATCTCCGCCGCCTTGGCCAGCAGACCGTCCGTGGTCTTCCCCATGGCGGAGAGAACGACCACGACCTCGTGGCCCTTCTGGTAATCCTCGATACACCGCCGCGCGACGTTGTAGATCCGCTCTTTATCCGCGACGGAACTTCCTCCGAACTTCTTTACGATCAGCATATTGTGATGTATCCCTTCCTGCAGCCCCTTTCCGGGCGCTGCGGCACTTGGGTCCGATGTATGTCTGCCGGCGGATCCGGCCGGTATCGTCAGGCCTCGTCGATGCGGTAACGCGAAAGCACGTCTTTCCGGCTGTCGATGAGCGCGTGCAGGTCGCGGCCCCGGATGGGCGCCGTGACAAATCCGAACTCCTCCAGGCCCGGGATCGTGACAAATCTTTCCGCCTTGAAGACCTCTTCGGCCTCTTCCCGGCGCGCCTGCGTCAGGTCCCCGGCAAGCCGCACGAAGAAGCGGCAGGACAGGTCCTCAAAGTCGGCCAGATGGACCCGCTCGTCCTTCCAGTCTCCCCAGACGCTGCGGTGCAGATGCTTGGCCTCGTCGATGACGTCCGCCACCACGGCGCTGGCCGTCGGAAGCGATCCGGCGCCCTTGCCGACCAGGAGGATATCTCCGACCATGTTGCCGCGGATCAGGATGCCGTTGAAGACGTCCGTCACGTTGTACAGCAGGTGGTCCGGGCCGACCATGGACGGACCCACGCGGGCAAAGACCTCCTGCCCCACGCGGCGGCTCTTGGCCAGAAGCTTGATGGCCATTCCCAGCTCCGTGGCGTAGCGGATGTCCTCCTGGGACACCTTCGTGATGCCCTCGCAGCGGATATCCTCGTACTTGACCGTCACGTCAAAAGCGAGGGAGGAAAGGATGGAGAGCTTGCGCCCCGCGTCGTGTCCGAGCACGTCCGCGGAAGGGTCGCGCTCCGCGTAGCCCAGGGCCTGCGCGTCCTTCAGGACCTCCTCGTAGGAGAGGCCCTCGTTCTTCATGCGGGTCAGGATGTAGTTCGTGGTGCCGTTCAGGATGCCGGTGACGGCCTCCAGGTTTTCCGCCGTCAGGGCGGAATTGATGGCGCGGATGACGGGGATGCCGCCGCCCACGCTGGCCTCGAACTGGTAGTTCAGCTCGTTCCTGTGGGCAAAGTCCAGAAGCTCTCCGCCGTAGGCCGCGACCAGTTCCTTGTTGGACGTGACCACGCTCTTGCGGTGCTCCAGACAGCGGCGCACGTATTCGTACGCCGGGTGCAGCCCGCCCATGCACTCCACGACGATCCGGACCTCCGGATCGTCCAGGATGACGTCGATGTCGTGGACGACCTTGCTCTCCTCCGGGTCTCCGAGGAAATCCCGCAGATCCAGGATATACTTTGCCTCGATCGGCGTTCCGGCGCGCTTTTCGACCAGGGCGGCGTTCTCACGCAGCACCTGTCCGACGCCGGATCCGATGGTACCGTATCCAAGAATGGCGATCTTGACCATGGGTCCCTCCGGGAAAGTTTGTTTGAATCTGATCTATTTTAGCGCAATCATCACAGTTTTGCAAGGATTCCCGCAGATTTGATATGACTCCGGCTCATCTTTTTATCCGCGCTGCAGCGGCATGCTCATGCAGCGCGGGCCGCCGCGTCCGCGGGAGAGTTCCGCGCTCGGGATCTCCAGCGTGGTCACGCCGGCGCCGCGCAGGATCTCGTTGGTGACGACGTTGCGGTCGTAGACGATCACGCGCCCCGGCGCCACGGCCAGGGTGTTGGAGCCGTCATTCCACTGCTCGCGCTCCGCGGCGATGTTGTCCGTCCCGCCGCAGCGGATCAGGGTGACCTCTCCGGTGCCCAGAACGCTGCCCAGAAGCTTATCCAGCGGATCCGCGCTCTCCTCGATCTTCACGCCCTCCGCGCGCGAGGGGCGCAGAATGAAGCAGCGCAGGCTCTGCAGGATGCCGGGGTGCACCACGAACTTGCCCTCGTCCACCTGCGTGAACACGGTGTCGAGATGCATGTAGGCGCGCATGCCGGGGATATACAGGGCCAGGACCGTGTCCACGCTGGCCATGCGGTCCGCGAAGAGGCTCTGCGCGAGGGCCTCCACGCCCTCCGGACTCGTGCGCTGGGAGATGCCCACCGCGACGACGCTCTCCGAGAGGTTCAGGATATCTCCGCCCTCGATGCTGTAGGGCGAGGTGCGGTCCGTATACAGAGGCGTCCCGGCAAAGTCCGGGTGATACTGCAGGATATACTGCCCGAAGATGGTCTCCCGGCGCCGGGTCGGGGAATACATGCGGTTCAGGCTCACGCCGCGCCCGATGCAGGCGAAGGGGTCGCGGGTGAAATACAGGTTGGGGATCGGATCCAGGAGGAACCTGCGGTTCGTGCGCAGAAGGTCCGCCAGATGGCTCCTCCTGCGGCGCGGAAGCTGGGAGGCGCGGATCCCAGACATGCAGATGCGCACCAGCTCGTGCGCGTTGTGGATCTCCGTCAGAAAACGCTCCAGATGCTCCCGGTCGGGCTCCGCCTCGCCCCCGGATTCCGCCACGAACTGTCGGATAAAGGCCCGGCGCGCGGTCTCGTTCTTCTCGAACACTTCCGCCGCGAGATCCTCCAGATAGACGACCTCGACGCCCTCGCCGCGCAGCACCTGCGCGAAGGCGTCGTGTTCCGCCTGCGCGTTGCGCAGGAAGGGGATATCGTCGAAGAGCAGACGCTCCAGTTCCTCCGGCACCAGATGCTCCAGTTCCGCTCCCGGCCGGTGCAGCAGGACCTTTCGGAGCGGAGCGATCTCACTGGCTACGCGAATCGCCATGGCAACCTCCCTTTTGAAAAACGGGCAAAAGAGGCCCGAAACCATTCGCCTGTCATTTTATCATGCGCCGGAAAAAAAGTACAGAAAAAGTGGGCCGGAGACGCCTCTCCCGCCCGCGCACAGACCGATCTGTATATTTCTTTTGGTGCGGAGCCGCCGGCAGCCCCGGCGCACACCGTTCCTCCGTCCCGCTGCCTCTGCGGCACAGTTCGCCCGGCAGGCCGGCCGTGCATCGCCGCCCTTCAGGCCCGCGCCTTTAATCCGGTCAGTTTCACATGGCCGCGTCCCAGCGCGACCAGGCCGCCTCTCTCCATCTCCTTGAGCGCGCGTGAGACCACTTCGCGGCTGGAGTTGATCGCCACCGCGATCTCCTCATGCGTCGCAGAAATGGTACGCGATCCCGTCTCCTCCGCCTGCCCGGCAAGCCAGTCCCCGATTCGCTCATCGACCCGCGTGAACAGCAGTTTTTCCATCACGTGCATCACGTCCGAGAAGCGCGACGCGATCCGCTCCAGCATCCAGCACCGGACGGCGATATTGTTCTCCTTGATGCCCGCCATGCAGACCGCAGGAAGAATTAGAAGTTCGCAGTCCGTATGCGCGATCAGCATCGTCTCAAAGGTGATCTGGCTGAGCACGCAGGACGCGGAAAGGACGCCGATCTCCCCGGCACGTACGAGGTACAGGGTAATCTCCCGCCCCTCGTCGGACACCATGACGGTGCGCACCGTACCGGAGAGGACCCGGATGATTCCCAGGCAGGTCTGGTCGCGCGAGTGGATGAAGGCCCCCGCAGCGTACCGGTGCACCTGCGCATGCGCGAGCACCGTCTCCCGCTCCCGCGCGCTCAGATCCTTCCAGAAGGGCATCTCTTCCACATATTCACGAATCGTCACTGTCTCCTCCTCCCCCGGCCGCTCTTCCGGCCGTAATACGCACATCAGTTGTTTCCCTTCACCATAGCAGGGCGGAGGAAGCTTTTCCGTGACTCTATCACACTTTCGGGAGAGGTGCAAACCGGCGCGCCGGAAAACAGAACGCTCTTCCGGCGCAGGGCAGACGAAAAGCGGGAGGCCTCCGAAAAGAGGTCTCCCGCCCGCTTACTTTTTTTTGCGCCGCAGAGCCGTCAGGTCTCTGCCGCCTTCAGCCCCGCATCCGGCACCGTCCGCGTCTCAGAACGAAACGATCTGACGCACGTCGTATCCGGCCTTCACGAAGTCCGTATCGTACATTTCATACCGGCCGGGCGTGATCCGGATCAGGCACACGTCCACCTTGGCGGCCTTCATCACGTCGTAGGGGATGCCCTTGAAGGCCAGGACCTTCTTAAAGAGCTCGCACCGCGGTCTTCTGCTGCTCGATCAGAAATTCTGAAAATGGGCGATGTCCACGCCCTCATGAATGTGGGACTCAGCCATGCTTTTTGCCCCGCTTCTCCGCCTTGGCCTTCTTCGCGGCCTCCTCCTGCGCCATCTTCTCCGGTCTGGTCAGATGATACAGCGGGACGAAGGGAAACAGCAGGGGCGTCGTATCCGCGTACTTCTGATACACGGGGTTATCGCCGTAGTTTTTGATGTGACGCCCCTCCACGCGCCTGGCGCCGGAGACCATCACGAACATGATCTCAATGTAGCCGATCAGGGCCACGATCCACTGGGCCCCCTTCAGGGCGCCGATGCCGGAAATGATCATGCCGGTCCAGAACAGCATCTCACCGAAGTAGTTGGGGCAGCGGGAGATTCTGAACAGACCCTCCATGGCGGGAAGATCCGGGTTCTTGGCCTTCTGCTCGCTCTTCTGTTTGTCGGAAACGCTCTCGATCACGATGCCGAGCAGACAGACCACGGTGCCGATCCAGGCAAAGGCGTTCGGGGAGGCCGCCACGCCGTTATAGACGCGGTACACGGCGCCCGCGGACTGCATCACATACAGGAAGCCCATGAAGATCCACATGAAGAAGGCGACGAAAACGGGCACCTTCATATCGCCGCCCACCTGGCGCATCTTCTCGCGGTACTTCGCGTTTTTGAGCTCGCGCACCAGGAGAAAGCCGCCCAGACGTACGCCGTAGACCGCCATCAGGACGCACTGCACCGCGTAGAGCAGACCCAGCTGGCCTCTGACAGCGGCCATGATGAGCATCGTCACGCCGATGCCGGCGACGGCAAGACCGTAACCGACGGACATAAACCACACAAAGCGGTAGAAGCCTATGCTGCAGATCAGGAGGCTCACCACCACTGGCACCCACCAGAGTTCAGGAAAAACCATGATACATACTCCCTTCTAAAAACCGGTCAGAACTTCAGACCCTTCTCGTAGATCTCCTTGATGAACGCGGCAAAACTGCGCTTGCCGGTCTTGACGTCGGCCACCATGTCCTCGGTCATGGTCCACTTGCCGAAGCGGATCACGCCCTTCTTCCACTTGGGCGCCATGGCGATGATGAGGTCGAACATGAAAGCGGGCGTGAAGGAGATCTTCGGCTCCTTGCCGGCCGCCGCGAAGAACATCTTCGTGATCTCCTCGTAGGTGTAGGTCTCCGTGCCGCCCACGTCGTAGGACTTGTTCTCGTCCGTCATGTGCTCCACGATGTAGTCCGCGAAGTCGCGGGTGTCGATGACGTTGCAGCGCACCGGCGTCTTGGTCTTCAGAAGGGTGACCTTGCCGGCCTCGACCTTGGGCTGGAAGATGTGGGCCGTGTCGTAGAAGTATCCGGTCGGGCGGAAAATGGCATAGGTGATGCCGGACTTCTTCAGTTCCTCCTCAAACATGGCCTTCGCGTCCAGCATGGGGACCTGGCGTCCCTTGTCCGCCTTGAGGACGGAGATGTACGCGAAGTGCTTCACGCCGGCACGCTTTGCCTCCTCGAGGAGGTTTTTGTTCGCGCCGAAGTCGATATCGTACGCGGTGACGGTCTCGCTGGCCTTGGTCAGGCCCACAGTGGTGATGACCGCGTCCACGCCCTCGCAGACGCCAGCCAGTTTCGCCTTGTCCGTCATGTCGATCCTCAGCGGCGTATAGCCTCCGAAATCGGTCTCTCTCGTCACCACGTCCGCGGCGATGACCTCGTGTCCCGCATCCAGCAGGGACTTAAGCACGTCCTGTCCCAGGTGTCCGAATGCTCCCGCAAGCAGTACCTTCATAACTCTTCTCTCCTTTTGAAAACTCCCGGGACGTCCTCCGCCCCGCATTGAAAACTTACAGCTGCCGGGGCAGGATACGCCCCGTTTGAAAACGGTGACATGCGCCTCTGTCCGGGTACCCTGTGCGCGGTGCGTCAGCAGCACGCGCGGGGTCCGGATCCTGCGCCTCTTTGCCGGATCCGATGCCTGCTCTGCGCTTTTTTGCCGGATCCGATGCCTGCGCCGCGCCCGCAGCGCGGCTCCGGGATCCGGGGTTTACGCTTCCCTGCCGATGCCGGCCTTATGGAGCATCAGAGCACCGGCGAGGAAGGCCCCCTGGCCGATGACGTTGACGCCCTCCGCCACCCAGTTCATGTAGCTCTGGGTGAAATCCTTCGAAGCGAGATATCCCATGCCCAGGCAGAACACGAAGGACACCGCGAACAGGATGGCCGCAGGCTTCTTTTTCAGCCGCAGGGCGATGCGGGCCAGGCACGCGTCCATCATTCCCAGGCCGAGCACCATCAGGACGACGAAGATCATCGTCCCCTTAAAGACCGGGAGGGCCGCCACGGAAAGGGCCGTCGCCTCGCGCCGGGGCGCCTTTACGCGCAGCATCGCCAGGCCGGCCAGCAAAAAGCCGATGGCCTGCAGCGGGAAGAACATCTGGGTGAGGGGCTGGAAATCACAGACGCCCGCCGCGTACAGAAGTTTGTACAGGGCCTTCAGGAAGCCGGCCAGGAACACGTCGATCGTGCCGGCCGCAAACAGGGCGAAGACGCCCTTGCTCATCTTTTCGTAGAGATCTCTCTGAAGCACCGCCGCGGCGATGCCGAACAGCAGGACGGGGATGAAGTCCACCGCCGCCATCGGGACGGAATACATCGGCTTTCCTCCTTACTTCCTGTTCTTTTCCTTGGAGCGCTTGTCGTTGATGATCTTCATCTCTTTTTCCGTGATCAGGGTCACGCCGTTCTCTTTGGCCCAGTCCACGCAGCCCTTGAGGACCAGGGGAAGGAAGACACGCGGCACGTTCAGGATGGTCATCAGGGCGTCGTCCGTGAACTTGACCTTGTCATCCGCGCGGTCCGCGGCGTAGCGGACGGATTCCAGCGTCTGCTTGCGCATGGCCAGAAGCTCCGCTTTCATGCGGCGGGCGCGGTGGAACCAGAAGTTCTTGCTGTCGCGGTAGCCGTAGTCCACGGGCAGACGGGGGAAATCTCCGGCCTTGACGCCGTTGATGATCGCGTCCGCGTAACGCTTCTTCATGAGGATGCGGTCCACGCGCAGAATGAAGTGAGCGCCGAACTTGGAGGTGATGCCGTTGAAGTCGTGATAGGGCGGCTCATAGCCGTTCAGCTGGCCGGCCTCGTCCTTATCCGCCCCGTCCAGCTCGCGCATCCACGTGCACTCGATCACCTGGATGGCATCGGTCAGGACCTGCGGGCGCACGTCCGCGGGGTTTTCCTCCATGATCTGCGAGGTCTCCAGGCGGAAGTTCACCTTAGGCATCTTCTCCTCGGGCTTGTCTCCCGGCCAGGAGAGCTTGACGGCCTCCTTGAAGGTGGCGGGCTTGTCATCGATAAAGTTGATGGCGCACTTTCCGGTGCGCAGGATGTTCTGCGCCGTGTTCGAGGAATTGCGGCAGGACAGCAGCATCGCGTAGTAGTCCTTGCCGGCGACGTAGTAGGGCTGCACCAGCGAATAGGGGCCCAGCGTGGTCATCCCGGTCTCCGTCAGCGTGCTGATCAGCACGGTGGGCATCGGGAAAAACAGGCTGGTCTGGTAGAAGTTGTCGACGATCCTCAGGTTCTCAAAACTGCTCATACTCTCTCACTCTCCCATTAGTTTCTGCAGGAACGGACGGATGTCCGCAAAGGATGATTCGCTGCGGAGGCTGAAGTGCAGCAGGGTCTCCGCGAAAAAGCCGGCCAGGGCCGGAGCATCGGGGACGCCGCGCCTTTCGAGCATCGGCCCGATCATGCCGCAGAGCTGGCCGATCAGCAGCCGGTGATACTGGGCCGGCACCGAGGCCGCGCCCCCGTACTGGCTCCATGCGGCGGCGTAGAGCGCGCCGTAGCCGTGGATGGTGTCAAACAGGGTCTCCAGGCCGTCCATCGGATCCTGCGCCGTCCGGCAGGCATCCGCGGCGATTCCCATCTCCCGCTGCCAGTCCTCCAGCATGATGGCCGCAGCCAGATCCTCCTTGGACGGGAAATAGTTGTACACCGTCCCGGACGCGATGCCGCAGATTCCGGCCACGCGGCGGATGGTCAGGGCCTTGTATCCCTCCGACACCAGCAGCTCGCGGCTGGTCTTCAGGATGTCCTCCCTCACGTTTTCAATGATCTTGGGAATCGGGACCACCTCCTTTTATGACCATGTTCATAAAAACAGTATAGGTCTGTGTCAAAAGTTTGTCAAGTGCCCCTCCATGCGGAAATCAAAGAAAAAAGCAGAGCCTGGACACCGGCGGAGCGCCGACGGGGCGTCTCCGGGACGCTCCTGCTCTGTGCGGCTGTACGCAGCGGACGCTAAGTTCGCGCCGCCTGCGGCGCCGCTCACCAGGCGCCGGCGGCCGCAACGCCCGTACATCGCCCCGTCGGCGCTCCTTTCGGTACCAGGTAAGGTTTTTCTGCTCAAGTATGTGATGGGGAAGTAAAGAGGAAGCCGATTTTCGGCTTCCTCTTTATGCCCAAATGCTTGATTTTGCCGTGCATGTTCTGCACATGTTCACGTCTTCGCCACGGTCTCGCTCGCGGCGGCCGCCCCGATGATCAGCGCCGCGCCCAGCCATCCCCACACTGGCAGCGGCTCGCGCAGCAGGATCGTCGAACAGAGCACGGACATCACCGGCTCGATGTAGCCGAGGATGGCCAGCGTCTGCACCGGGAGGATGCCCATCGGTCCGAAGTACAGGATGTAGGCGATGCCGGTCTGCACGACGCCCAGAATGAGCACCACCAGGACGTCCTGCGCGGACAGGGACAGCCATGTTCCGGTGTTGCGGTACACCACATAGGGGAAGACCACCAGGGCCGAGACGAAGAGCTGGATCAGCGTCTTGTCCAGCGGGTCGATTCTGTCCAGTTTCTTGTTGCAGATGACCACGGCCGCAAAGCCCGCCGCGGCGGCGAGCCCCAGGGCAATGCCTTTGCCGCTCACATTTCCCGCCCCGCCGGTCAGGACGCCGGACACCAGGACGATTCCCAGCAGGGCCGCAAGCACGCAGAGGAGCTTCTTCCACGTCAGTTTTTCCCCGAACAGGGCCGGGGCGAGGAACAGCAGCATGATCGGCGCCATGTAGTTGCAGAGGCTCGCGACGGCCACCGTGGTCGCCCTGTAGGCCGCAAACAGGAAGATCCAGTTCAGGCCCAGACAGGCCCCGCCGAGGACCAGCCATTTCAGGTTCCTGTGAACGGCGGCGCGGTCCGGCCTCCGCCCCTTCGCACAAAGAAAGAGGGCAATGAACGCCGTCCCGAGGAGGCCGCGGCACAGGACCACGATCTCCGACGGGAGGGAGACAAAGCGCAGAAGCATGCCGTTCGTCCCGAACAGGACGACCGCCGCGATGTACTGAAGCTTTGCTCTCCTCTTCTCCATTCGCCCTCTGTCTGAATTTGTTTTGCGGTTTCTGCGCGGGCATCACCCGGCCCGCCGTTCAAGTACTGATTTTCCACGTCAGGAAAACCCGCCTGTGCACGGAGCCCTCCTTATGCCGCGCTCCGTCCGAGGTCCGATCCCGTCGTAAAGCGCAGGTGCCGGTAGCAGAAAAGAAGCGAGGTCGCACTCAAAAGCCACGTGAGCGGGTAGACCCAGATCGCGAGCCAGAACCCCGCGCCCAGCTGGTCTCCCACGGTCACGACGACAACGCGCACCAGGCACCAGCAGAACAGGAACACCGTGGTCGGAATCTGCGGTTTGCCGGCGCCGCGGATGACGGCCGCCATGGCGTGCGTGAAGGCCACCAGGAAGAAGAACGGGCCGCACACCACCGCGCGGTAGCGCCCGAAAGCGATCACGTCCGGCGTGCGGTTGAACAGACCGATCAGCTGCGGCGACAGCATGGACAGCACCATGCCGATGACCTCGGCCATGATGATGCAGGTCAAGACGCCGAAGCGCACGCCCGAACGGACGCGGTCGGTCTTTCCCGCACCCAGGTTCTGTCCCACAAAGGTGCTCATGGCCATGGCAAAGGCCGTGACCGGGATGAAGGCCATACCCTCCAGTTTGGTGTAGACCCCCACGCCGGCCATCGCCTGCGGTCCGAACCCGTTGATGAAGGACTGGATGACCAGGTTGCCAACGGAGATGATGCTGCTCTGCAGGCCGCTCGGAAGACCGTACTGCACGATGGTCTTCGCAGTGGCCGGTTCGAGGCGGATGTTCCGAAGTGTGAGTTTGTGCAGGCCCTCCGTACGGGTGAGCTCGCGCATCGCCAGAAACGCGGACAGGATCTGGGACAGGGCCGTGGCAAACGCCGCGCCGCTCACGCCCCAGTGGAAAACGGCCACGAAGAGCAGGTCCAGGATCACGTTGGTGATCGAGGAAATGATCAGAAACTGCAGAGGATGCTGCGAATCACCCGACGCGCGGATGATGCTCACGAAGGAGTTGTACATGACCAGACCCGTGGCGCCGGCGAAGTACACGCGGAAGTAGGCGATGGACTCCGGCAGGACCTCCGGGGGCGTCTTCATCAGGCGAAGAATCATGGGCGCGAAGATCAGGCCGATCGCGGTCATCACGGCGCTGGCGATCAGGCCCACCGCCACGGTGGTGTGCACCGCCCTTTCGGTTCCTTCCCGGTTGCCCGCGCCGATGTAGCGCGCCACGATGATGCCGGCGCCGATCGCGACGCCGTCAAAAAACCCGACCACCAGGAACAGCAGGTTTCCCGCGGTGCTGACGGCCGCCAGCGCGTTGTCCCCGACAAAGTTTCCGACGATCAGAGAATCGACCAGATTGTAAAACTGCTGAAAGATGCTCCCGAGCATGATCGGAAGCGCAAAGAAGATGATCTTTCTGCGCACCGATCCCTCGGTCATCAGGTTTTTTTCCATTCTGTCTCCCGCGGCAGCATGCAGAAAGGCCTGGCGATGAAGGACCTTCATGCCGGGCCAGTGGATCCGATTCCTCGGCTGCCGTATCCGTTTCGTATCTTCTGACCGAAACTGTCGTTTCTTCCCGAAACAGTATAACACAAAAGATGCGGCTGTGAAGATATTCTTCCCCACAGCCGCATCTTTTATACCAGACAGGGGCGCAGGGCCTGCTCCCGGATGCCTGCGGCGTCCAGAGCCTCCCGCACCGCCGCCTCTTCCCCGGGCGGCGCGCTCCACGCCAGACCGCAGCCGGCCGAGATCTCCCGCGGCAGCGGAATCAGCCGGCCCGGCACGCCCCGGGAAAGGCACGTCTCCTCGAATGCCATCGCGTCATGCGTCGACGCAAAGGCGACGATCAGACGAAGCGTCTTCTCTCTCATTGAAATGCCCTCTTACGGGCGGATGATCGTGCCGGCCTGCATCTGGGCCTCCACGATGTCATACATGTTGGAGATGATGCCCACCTGCAGCTTTTCCTTGAGGCCGTAGTAGTCCAGGCAGGTGCCGCAGGTCATGACCGTGGCGCCGGCCGCCTCGAGGCTCTTCAGGTCCTCGATGGCCTTCTCGTTCTCGGTGGTCAGGTACGCGCCCATGTTGTAGCAGATGATCTTGTCCGGCACGGCGTCCTGGCTGGTCAGCGCAAAGATGAACGCATTCATCAGCTTCTTGCCGAGCGCCTCGTCCCCGGAGCCCATGCGGTCAGAGGACAGGACGACGACCAGGTCCTTCCTGCGGGCATCGGGGAGGCAGGTCCACCCCTCCTGGGGCTCCGGAGCCGCCTCCCCGCCGCCGACGGTGACCTGCATGACGACCTCGTACTCCTTCTCGGCCTTCTTCGCGGAATGCACCGCAAAGCCGTTGTGATCCGCCAGACGGGTCAGGTTCTGCACGGCGATGTCGTTGTCCACGAGGACCGTCATCGTGCCGTCTTCGGTAAACTCCGCGATCGCCTTCTTCGAGGTGATGACGGGAAGCGGGCACGCCATCCCGCGGCAATCCACAACTTTGTCCATAGGGTTCTCCTCCTTCTCTGCCGCGCGCTTTTCACGCGTGATCTCTGACGCGCAGCCTGCTGCGCGCACTTCCTCGCGTGTATTCCTCACGCGCGAAAACCTCTCTTTTTCCCGCGCGGTCTGACGGCGTCTCCCGCACAGGACTCCTTTACGGACGGGCCCACTCCGCGATCTCGCGGACCGCGCTCACGGCCTCATCCACCTCTTCTTCGGTGTTGAACCAGTTGAAACTGAAGCGCACAGCTCCCTGCTCCTCGGTCCCGAGGGCGCGGTGCATCAGGGGCGCGCAGTGCGCGCCGGCCCGCGTCGCGATCCCGTACGTCTGCGCCAGTTCGTCCGCGGCCATCGCCGAATCCAGATCCCACATGTTGAGCGAGACGATCGGGCTGCGGTCCTCCGTGGAGAAATCTCCGTAGACCGTCACGCCGGGGACTTCGCTCACGCCGCGGTAAAACCGCATCATGAGGGCCGTCTCCTTCTTCTCGATCGTATCCCGTCCGACGGACTGGATAAAGTCCACCGCCGCGGACAATCCCGCGATTCCATGGCCGTTCAGGGTCCCGGCCTCCAGGTGCGTCGGATACTCGGGGGGCTGCACGGTCAGGAACGACTGCACGCCGCTCCCGCCGACCTTGAAGGAGCGGATCGGCACGTCTCCGCGGATGCACAGGCCGCCGGTGCCCTGGGGGCCCATCATCGACTTGTGGCCGGTGAAGCACAGGACGGAGATCTTCATCTCCTCCATGTCGATGCGCGCGGCGCCGGCCGTCTGCGAGGCGTCCACGACAAACAGGAGGCCATGAGCTTCCGCGATCTTTCCGATTCGGCCGATATCCAGCCGATTTCCGGTCAAGTTGGACGCATGGGTGCAGACGATGGCCCGGGTCTCCGGACGGATCAGGCGCTCGAAATCGGCGTAGTCGACGCAGCCCTTCTTATCCGCGGGCACAAAGTCCAGGCTCACGCCCTGCTCCTCCCGGATCCGGTAGAGCGGACGCAGGACGGAATTGTGCTCGAGTTCGGTCGAGATCACGTGGTCACCCGCGTGAAACAGCCCTGTGAGGGCGATGTTGAGCGCCTCGGTCGCGTTGCACGTGAAGATCACCTGCTCCGACTTCGGACAGCCGAAGAACGCGGCCAGCTTTGCCCGCGTGCGGTAGATGACGCGGGACGTGGTCAGCGCCCCCTCGTGCGCGCCGCGCGATGCGTTCCCGAAAGTCGACATCGCGGCCGCGACGGCGTCGATGACCGCCTGCGGCTTGTGCATCGTCGTGGCGGCATTGTCAAGATAGATCACGTCTCTTCTCCCTCCGAACAGGCGGCGCGGCTCTGCCGACCCGCACGATTCGGGGCCGTCCCGCCTGCGCGGGCAGGCCTCCGGCAGTTTGCGCGTCAGGCTGTGCAGCACCGACGCGGACAGACCTGCTCAGCAGTACCTGTCGCGGCGCGGCTGCAGCTGGTTTTCCATCCCTACAATATCGTAATATACCGCGCCGTGAGCTGCAATGCAAGCCTTCGCCGCCGCGAGCTCCGCCTCCTCCACGAGGAGGGACATCCCGCAGCAAAGCTTGCCGCGGGCCGCGGCCGGGGCCGGCGCGATGCGGTTTCTCACGCCGGCCTCGTCCAGGAGGTCATGCAGGGCCAGCCCCTGTTCGTAATTCTCGAACAGAATGTAGTACCGGACCATCAGTTGTTCAGCATTTCGACAAAGGCCTCGATGCGGGTGCGCAGCTGCTCCGCGTCGGAATCCTCGTAATCGGTCTCGAGGCTCAGGACCGGGATGCCGGCCTGCTTCAGGGCTTCCGAGACGGCCTTCTTCTCGATGTCGTAGAGGTTGCAGAACTTCAGGCTGCAGTCGATCACGCCGTCCGCCTTGTACTCCTTCGCGAGACGGAGGATGTCGTCAATGCGGCCCTCGTTGGGCGTGAAGCAGGCGCAGTTGTTCTTCATGTAGCGCCGGCTCAGGGCCATGAACTGCTCGTCCAGGGTCGTGCCGGTCTCGTCGACCTCGTTCTCGAAGTAGCGCGTGCCGGTGCACATCTCTTCGCAGACGACGACGGCGCCGCTGGTCTCGATGATGTTGTGCAGCTTCCAGTTCGGAACGGCCAGAGGCGTGCCGGTCAGCAGGATTCGCTTCGTGCCCGCGGGGACGACGGAGACGCCGTCGCGGTTGCGCTGCTCAAGCTCATCGGCAAGGCGGTTGCACATCTGGGCGCAGCGGGCGGGATCGTCGAAGAACGAGATCTGCATCATCAGCAGGGCGTCGCGGCCGGAGATCGGGACGTTCTCGGACTTGCGGGCGTCATAGACGCGCTTTAAGGCCCTGCGCTTCTCGTTGACGAGACGGATCGCATCGGCCAGTTTCTCGACGGTGATCTCGTTGCCGGTGAACTCCTCGACCTTCTTCGCGAACTCCGCGATCTCCTCTTTCCACTTGAGGATGTCCTTCTCGCGCTTCATCTGCGGCACGTCCATGACGTACATCGGGACGTCCTTGCCGAGGATCTCGTACGCCTTCTTCTTTCCGTCGCAGGTCGTCTCGCCGACGTACATGTCCGCGATGCGGAAGAACGGGCAGGTGCGGCCCAGGCGGGCGCCGACCGAAGCCTTGATCAGGGGGCAGGTGTTCTTGGGCAGGACAGCCTCGCCGCCGGGGACCCAGAACTGGGAGCCGCCGCACAGGCCGGTCACGATGCCGTTGGCCGCGATCACGACCTCATCCGGGACATAGACACAGAAGGTGCCGAAGACCTTGCGACCCTTTTTCTGCTCCTCGATCAGTTCCGCGGGGCGGATGCCATGGACTTCGGAGATCACGAGATCCCAGAAATCCATCGCCTTCGGGCGGTTCTCCTGCGTCATGAACACGTCGCCGACCGCGGTCGGGAGCACCTGACAGAGCAGGTCGTGGGTCTCCAGATCCATGCCGAGGTTTTCCCACATTTTGACATAATCAGCCATTTGTAAACCCTCCTGAGATTAATATGATCACGGCCCTTCTCCGGCCGGAGATCTTGTTCTTTCCGCGCATCCTGTGCGGACGCGCTGCCACTGTCCCGCCGCATCTGCGCCCAGTCTCACACATTACCGTCTTTTCGTTTCTCCAGATTTCTGAAACTTCAGCTCTTCGGCTCTCAGTTCTTCGGGCTCTCAGTTCTTCGGGCTCTCAGCCCTTCAGCCCCGCGGCGATCAGCGCGGCGCCGTAGGCGCCGGCGTAGCGCGCGGCCGGCGAAGTCACGACGGGCCTCCCGAACGCGGACGCGAGCCGCTCCGTCACGAACGGAAAATCGCAGAGTCCGCCGGTCAGACACACGGGCCCGCTGTGAAAGCGGACGCGCCCCGCCTGCGTTTTGACCTTCTGCGCGATCGAATCCACGACGGCGAAGGCGATGTTCTCGCGGCTCGTTCCGCGGCCGATCAGGTTGATGACCTCCGACTCCGCAAACACCGTGCACAGCGAGCTGATCCGGGTATCGCTCCCGGACGCGGCCATCCGGCACAGCTCCTCCGGCCGCACGGCCAGGGTATTGGCCATGACCTCGAGGAACCGCCCCGTCCCGGCCGAGCACTTGTCGTTCATCACGAATTCCGTGACCGCGCCTCCGCTGATGACGATCAGCTTCGTGTCCTGGCCGCCGATGTCGATCACGTTCAGTTCCTGCGAGCCGAAGAGGCGGACGGCTCCGCGCGCGTGGCAGCTGATCTCCGTCACGCACTTATCGGCAAAGGGGACGGAGATTCGGCCGTAGCCGGTGGCGACAAAACGGGCATTATCCGCCGTGATTCCATCCGCGGCAAGTTCCTCCTGAATGGTCTGCGCGGTCTCCACGGAGCTCCAGCCGGTCGGACGCAGGCTCCGCCGCAGGATCTCTCCATTTGCGTCGGTCACGACAGTCTTTGCGCAGGTCGAACCGATATCGATTCCGACGCCTAACTTCTCTTCCATCTTCTTCTCCAAATCCCGCCGCAGTCTGCCGGCATCTCCGGTGCGGCCCTGCCAGGGCCGGCGCCGGCAGATCCCGTCTTTCATTTTTTAACCTGCAGCCCCGCGGCGGGCCCTGTCTGCCATTTTTAACCTGCAGCCCCGCGGCGGGCCCTGTCTGCCATTTATGAACCTGCAAACCCCGTTCGTGTGATCGTCCGATACGAACAACATTATAATATATAACGCCTCTTCCATTATATCCGAAGCCTTTGCCTCTGACCAATTCCGTTCCCGGATACATTTCGGGAATCATGCGCTAATCCAATAAACACCCCCGTTTGAGCGCAGGCCGAATACTATCATCCGAAAGACAGGTATGCCGGGAAGGCCGGCACGCTCCGAAGACCGGTACGCGGCCGCACAGAAAACCCGGCTGCATCTCTGCAGCCGGGCATGCGTCCGATCCGTTTTTGTTCCCGCTCTCTTTCACCGCGCGGCAGAGACGCAGAATTCCTGTTTTGGCGTGTCCTCTGACGTGCCGTGTGTCTCCCCTTCAGCCGCGCTGATCAGGGCCACATCTCTTCCCAGCCCGCGCCCCAGGCCTCCTTCCGCGAAGCCATGATCCTGCGGACGGTTTCTGCAGTCTCACGATCGATCCGGTAACAGGTTCGTGTCTCCATGTCACAGAGACCGTAAGCCCCGTCTGACACATACAGGTATAAGACGGCCAGAGGAGCGGCGGACGGGTCTTCCCCCAGACAATGGACAAACGCAGGACTGGCCCGGACAACAGTCTCCTGCGGCAGTGCCTTCGTTTCCCCTGCCTTTCCGAGGCGGTCGATCAGGCTCTTTGCCTCGGCCTCCTCCAGGTTGATGGCAAAACTGATTCCGGGCGCACCCAAACGGAGTCCTGTGACATTTTTCCATGTATCCCGATCTGCCAGTCTGGCTGCAGACGGGGCACAGGAGGCGAGACAAACCATCAAGCCAAGCATGGCAATCAGGAGTCTGACTTTTTTGTGGTACAACGTGAAGCTTTTGTTCATTCATCTCCCTCCTGTCAAAGGCTTCCGGTGCCGGTCCGGAACCGGTTTTGAACAGAAAACCCGGCTGCATCTCTGCAGCCGGGCATGACCTCAAAAGGTTTCCGGTCTCGGTTCGAACTTACTCGATGATGGTGGCAACAGTGCCGGCACCGACGGTGCGGCCGCCCTCACGGATAGCGAAACGAAGACCCTGCTCCATGGCGACGGGGTGGATGAGCTCGATGGTCATCTCGACGTTGTCACCAGGCATGCACATCTCAGTACCGGCGGGCAGTTCGCAGACACCGGTCACATCCGTGGTACGGAAGTAGAACTGAGGGCGATAGTTGTTGAAGAACGGGGTGTGACGGCCGCCCTCATCCTTGGTCAGGACGTAGACCTGGGCCGTAAACTTGGTGTGAGGCTTCACGGAGCCGGGCTTCGCAAGCACCTGGCCGCGCTCGATCTCAGTACGCTGCACGCCGCGAAGCAGGGCGCCGATGTTATCGCCGGCCTGACCTTCGTCAAGCAGCTTGTGGAACATTTCCACGCCGGTGCAGACGACCTTGCGGATGTCCTCGGTCAGACCCACGATCTCGACTTCGTCGGAGACATGGATGGTACCGCGCTCCACACGACCGGTGGCAACGGTGCCGCGGCCGGTGATGGAGAACACGTCCTCCACGGGCATCAGGAACGGCTTGTCGGTATCGCGCTCCGGGGTCGGGATGTGCTCGTCGACCGTGTCAAGGAGCTCCATGATCTGATCGCCGTACTCGTGATCCGGATCTTCCAGAGCCTTCAGAGCGGAACCCTGGATGATGGGGGTGTCGTCGCCCGGGAACTCGTACTCGTTCAGCAGGTCGCGGATCTCCATCTCGACCAGCTCGAGCAGCTCTTCGTCGTCGACCATGTCGCACTTGTTCATGAACACGACAACGTAAGGCACCTGCACCTGGCGGGCAAGCAGGATGTGCTCACGGGTCTGAGCCA
>JAFRUR010000067.1 GCA_017438775.1 Lachnospiraceae bacterium
ATATCTTGTGTTATAGTAGCCACAACGGAAGACCTCCTTATGTTGTGTGTTGTGTTTGTGGGAAAACTAACTATAACACAAGGATGGCTCTTCCGTTTTTTTATTTAAGTGCTGTGTAACACATGTATTGTAATCCTACACTGAAACCGTTCCGCGGCGGGCGATTATTTTGACAAACGGCCTGTATATGGCTATAATAGATCAGAACTGCAGTTTTTTCTGAAAGACGAATCCGAAACCCTTTCGGAGGGTATCTGATCATGGGCGAATTCGGCCAAATCCTGACCCAGTTTAATACGATGGTTCCCTCCCTGATCGGGACGCTGGCGGTCATTCTGCTGGTGGCCGCGTTTATCGGCACCCGCAATGCCGTCGGGAAGCTGGCCGCGAGCGAGGAAACATGGAAGCTCGTGGCTGCCATGTCCGTTCTGGGCGGGGTCTTCGGCATTTACGGAAACATCTCCGGGTTCGAATACAACGGCGCGGTCATCTCGGTGCGTGATATCGGTCCCATGCTCGCCGGCGTCATGGGAGGCCCCGTCAGCGGCCTTGCGGCCGGCATGATCGCGGGTCTGCACCGGCTGATGCTGGGCGGCATCACCGCCCAGGCCTGCGTGGTCGCCACCTGCTGCATCGGTCTTGCCTGCGGCCTGATCTCCCGGGCAAAGCCGGCCGCGGTGGAGCGGCCGCTCTGGGCTTTTCTGATCAGCGCCTGCATGGAGACCTTCCACCTTTGCGTGGTCCTGGCCATGGTCCGGCCCTTCGAACAGGCTCTGGAGATCGTCAAGGGCATCGCCGTTCCCTTCGTCATCGTGAACGCCCTGGGCTTCATGCTGATGGTGATCATCATCCACTACACCCGGCGTCAGCACGAACTGGCGCTGGAGCGCAGCCGCATGCAGTCGGAACTGAGCGTGGCGAACGTCATCCAGCACTCGCTCCTTCCGCACATCGGAAAAGACTATCCGGGGCGGCCGGAGCTCGACGTCGGGGCCTCCATGGAAGCGGCCAAAGAGGTGGGCGGAGATTTCTACGACGTCTTTTTCGTCGATAAGGAACGGCTGGCCTTCGTCGTTGGCGACGTCTCGGGCAAGGGGATTCCCGCCGCGATGTTCATGGCCACGGCCAAGATCACGCTGCAGAACTGCATCCGCGACATCCCGTCGCTCGCGGACGCCATCGCGACGGCAAACGACGCCCTGTGCTCCCGGAACGAGGCGGAGATGTTCGTGACCGTGTGGGTCGGCGTCCTGAATTTCATCACCCGCGAATTGACTTTCGTCAGCGCGGGACACAACCCGCCGGTGCTGGTGCACCGCGGCGGAGCGGAATTCCTGAAAGTGAAAAGCGGCCTGGTGCTGGCCGGGATGGAGGGCATCCGCTACCGGGAGCATAACCGCAGTCTGGAACGGGGGGACACCCTGTTCCTGTACACCGACGGCGTCACGGAGGCGGAAACGGCTGCCCACGAGCTCTTCGGGGAGGAGCGCCTGCTCGACTGCCTGGAAGAGGCAGGCAGCCCCGACGCGTCCGGGACCATCGACGCCGTGAAGGCCGCCGTGGAGGAATTTGTCAACGGAAACAGCCAGTCTGACGACATGACAGTGCTCTGCGTCAAACTGTTGTGATTTAAAGTTTTAAGTTTCGGAGAGTTTTGCAGCATGGGTCACATCGTAGAAAGAGACGTGCCTGAGATCTTCAGGCTTCTTCGCACCGCTGTCGGAAGCGGAGACGTGCAGTCCGTCGCGCGCATGGGCGGTCTGACCAACCACACCTACCACGCCGTCATGGAGGACGGGCGCGAGTACGTCGTGCGCATCCCCGGCGAGGGCACGGAGGAGATGATCGTCCGCTCGGACGAGAAGGTCAGCACCACGCTGTCCTGCAGGCTCGGAATCGACGCGCAGATGCTGTATTTCGGGGACGACGGCTCCAAGGTCACGGAATACATCCCGAAGGCTGTTACCATGAACGCGGCGTCCTTCCACGACGCGCACCGCGTCCGCCAGGCCGCGCAGATCTACCGCACGCTCCACACCTGCGGAGAGGACACCGGCGTTCCGTTCGAGGTGTTCGACATGGCGGCCGGCTACGAGAAGATCATCTTCGACAATCAGGTGCCCATGCCCGCGGATTACGAGGAGCAGAAGAAGATCATCATGGATATCAAGGCCGGCGTGGACAGGGAGTTCCCGCCGCACCGCGTGCCCTGCCACAACGACCCCCTCTGCGAGAACTGGGTGGTGGGCGGAGACCGCCTCTACCTGATCGACTGGGAATACGCCGGCATGAACGACGGGATGTGGGACCTGTCCGACATCTCCATCGAGGCCGGTTTTGACGAGACGTGGGACCGCCTCCTGCTGACCGAGTACCTGGGACATGAGCCCTCGGAGGCGGACATGCGCCACTTCCTGGCCAACAAGATCTACGTGGACTATCTCTGGACGCTGTGGGCCAAGACCCGCGTCCCGTTCGACGGACAGCCGATGGAGGACTGGGCCGCGGAGCGCTATGCCCGCATGCTGGGGAACATCGCCGCGTTCCAGGCGTTAGACAAGAACTGAGAAAGACCGGCCGGGGCCGGCAGGATAAGCCTGCCGGCTTTTCGGCGGAGAATGGGATTGTATCATGATCGCTTCACATCTTCTGCCGCTGCTCGGAGCAGTCATTGCCAAAGTGCCGGGACAGGTCCTGCCTGTCCGGGCCTTCGCTTTGCTTCCCCGTGCGGCGGCGTATATCGATCCCGCCACGGGCGGCATGCTGTTCACCCTCCTTCTTGGCGTGATCGGCGGCGTCGTGTACGGCGTCCGCGTCTCTGTCATGAAGCTGCGCCTCAAGCTCCTCGGCAGGGGGAAGACGGACCCGAACAAGGCGCCCTTCGCGGTGTTTTCCGACAACAAGCGCTACTGGAACGTGTTCGCTCCCGTCGTGCGGGAACTGTGCGCCCGCGGCCGGAAGGTGCTGTACCTGACCGCCTCGGAGGACGACCCCGCCTTTTCCTGCGGGATCGAGGGGGTCACCGCGGAATACATCGGGAGCGGCAATGCCATGTTCGGCCGCCTCAACAACCTGAACGCGGCGGTCGTGCTCTCCACGACCCCGGGCCTCGAGGTCTACCAGTGGAAGCGCGCCCCGAAGGCGTCCTGGTACGTGCACATCGCGCACGCCCCGAGCGACATCACCCTGTACCGCATGTTCGGCATCGACTACTACGACGAGATCCTGCTCTCCGGAGACTACCAGGTGGAGCAGGTGCGTGCGCTGGAGGCCCTGCGCTCCCTGCCGGCCAAGCAGATCGAGATCGTCGGCCTTCCATATCTGGACGAGATGGCCGCCCGGGCCTTCCCGGAAGGAACGAATCCCTGCGCGGACCCGGCGCATGAGACCACGGTGCTGCTGGCTCCCTCGTGGGGCAAGAGCGCCATTCTGGCGCGCTACGGCGGCCGGATCATCGAGGTGCTCCTGGCCACGGGCTATCACGTGATCGTGCGCCCTCACCCGCAGTCCTTCACGGCGGAAAAGGAGCTCCTGGATCAGCTGATGCGCGACTATCCCGAGTCGGACCGCCTCGAGTGGAACCGCGACCTCGACAACCGCGCGGTGCTGGCGCGCTCCGACATCATGGTGTCGGATTTCTCCGGCGTCATCTTCGAGTTCGCCCTGATCTACGAGCGGCCCGTCATTTACACAGATCCCGACTTCGACCTCGCGCCCTACGACGCCTGGTGGCTCGACAAGGAGGTCTGGACGCTGTCCGCCCTGCCGCGCCTCGGCCAGCAGCTGACCGAGGACAACATGGAGAACCTGAAATCCCTCGTGGACCGGTGCCTGACCGATCCGCGCTTTGCGGCCGGCCGCGCGCAGGTCAAGGCCGAGACCTGGGCCCACCAGGGGGAGGGCGCCGTGCGCGCCGCGGACTGCCTGATGGCCCGTTACGAATCGCTGACAGCGGGAGAGGAGGCGGCAAGATGACATTTTTTTCCATGCTGCGCACTCTGATCATCGACCCGCTCAAGCTGGTCTTTGAGATCATTTACCGAATCGCCTACGACTGGATCCAGCATCCGGGCATCTGCATCATTTTCCTGAGCCTGGCCATGAACTTCCTGGTGCTGCCGCTCTACAAGAGGGCGGACGCCGTGCAGGACGAGACCCGCAGGACCGAGGCGCGCCTCGCTCCCGGAATCGCCCACATCAAGAAGACCTTCTCCGGCAGCGAGCGCATGATGATGCTCCAGACCTACTACCGGCAGAACCATTACTCGCCCCTGAGCGTCTTCTCCGGATCGATCTCGCTCCTTCTGGAGATCCCGTTCTTTATCGCGGCGTACCAGTTCCTGTCGAACCTCTCGCTCCTGCAGGGCGTGCCGTTCGGACCGATCAAAGACCTGGGCCTTCCGGACCAGATGATCCGGCTCGGTTCGTTCTCGGTCAACCTCCTGCCCATCCTGATGACGGCCTTCAACTTCGTGTCGGCCGCCGTCTACCTGAAGGGCTTCCCGCTCAAGGACAAGATCCGGACCTACGGCATCGGTCTGGTGTTCCTGGTGCTCCTGTACAATTCACCCGCGGGTCTTGTGTTTTACTGGACCCTGAACAACGTCTTCTCTCTCTGCAAGAACCTGGTCATCCGGTTCCTTGCGCCTCACCTGGAAAAGTGTAAAGAGAAGAGAGCCGCACGGGAGAAGCAGGAGGAGGAAGAGGTCCGGCTCCGGGGCAGAAAGGCGAGCCGCCGCCGCGCCTGCAGGACGCCGCAGCCCGACGCAAAGCTGTTCTGGCTTCCGGCAGCGTTCCTCACGGTGCTGGTCGGCTTCTATATCCCCTCGGTGTTCCTCGCGGCGTCGCCCCAGGAATTCCTGGACCGCGCCATCGCCTTCAGCCCGCTGTGGTACAACGTGAGCGCGCTCCTGATGGCGGCAGGCTTTTTCCTGCTGTGGTTCGGCGTGTTCTACCGCCTGGCCTCCCCGAAGGGAAAGGTCATTTTTGAGCGCATCCTGCTGATCGTCGCGATCACCGCGGCTGTCAACTACATGTTCTTCGGGACGGACCTCGGCGTGCTGTCCTCCGCGCTGCGCTACGAAGGCGGCATCGCCTTCTACGAGAGCGAGAGGATCATCAACGGCGTCGTTTCCGCCGCGCTGATTGCCCTCGTGATCTTCCTGGCGGTCCGGTTCCGCAAGGTGTTCTACTACATCCTGCCGGCCGGCATGGCGGCCCTTCTGATCATGGCCTCCGTGCACACCGTCTCGACCGCGCGTTCCCTGCGCGAGGCGTACGAGGCGCCGGAGCAGGTGGAGACCCGCATCACCCTGAGCCGCACCGGACAGAACGTCGTCGTCCTGTTCCTGGACCGCATGGTGGGAGAGTATGTGCCGTACCTGTTCCAGGAGCGGCCCGACCTCGCGAAGACCTACGACGGCTTCACCTGGTACTCCAACGTGATCTCCTACGGAGCGCACACCAACATCGCCTCCCCGGCCCTGCTGGCGGGCTACGAATATACCCCGGTGGAGATGAACCGCCGCGACCAGGAGTCCATGAAGGACAAGCACAACGAGGCGCTCAAGATGCTTCCGGTGCTGTTCACGAACAACGGCTACGGCGTGACCGTGTGCGATCCGCCCTACGCGAACTACCAGTGGATCCCGGACCTCTCCGCCTTTGACGACCTGCCGGAGGTCAAGACCTGCATTACCAAGGGCACCTTCAGCAGCGTGCAGGAGGGCGAGGCGCTCATCCGGAGCAACATGCGCAACTTCTTCGTGTTCTCGTTCATGAAGACGATGCAGCTCGAGCTTCAGCCCGGCGTCTACGACAAGGGCAACTACCTGGTCGCGGGCGAGGACGTCAGCGCCGGCACGCAGATCCGCTTCGGCCGGTCGATGGCCCGCGGGCTGTCCCGGGCGTTCCTGGACGGCTACGAGGTGCTGGTCAACCTGCCCGGGATCACCTCGGTCGAGGACAACATCCCCGGTCAGGCGCTTTTCTTCTACAACGACGCGCCGCACGAGATCACGCTGCTCAAGGAGCCGGAGTACCAGCCCTCCCCGGCGATCGACAACCGCGAGTTCGACCGCGCGCACGAGGACCGCTTCACGTACAACGGCGTGACCCTCGAGATGAAGAAGGACTCCCAGATGGCGCACTACCAGACCGACATGGCGACCTTCCTGACGGTCGGCAAGTGGCTGGACTATCTGCGGAAAGAGGGCGTGTACGACAACACGCGCATCATCATCGTGTCGGACCACGGCTTCTACCTGTATCATCTGGATGAGCGCATGTTCAACACCGGCAAGCGCATCATCGACACGGAGGCCTATTACCCCCTGCTGATGGTCAAGGACTTCGGCGCCACGGGCTTTACCGAGGATAAAACCTTCATGACCAACGCGGACACCGCCTTCCTCGCGGTGAATGATCTGATCAAGGACGCGAAGAACCCCTACACGGGCGTGCCGATCACCATGGACGAGAAGACCGCGCATCCGCAGTACATCATGACGTCCACGGACTATAGGCTGAACACGCGCGGCAACACCTATGACGCTTCGGACTGGGCCATCGTGCACACGGACCGCAACGACAGGGACAACTGGTCGTTCATCACCGATCAGATCGTGCTGAAAAAGCATTCGATGGAGTAAGAGATGGGATACGTCGTCGACAGTGCCGTCATCATGTGCGCCGGGACCTCGAGCCGCTTCGCGCCCCTTTCGTACGAGAAGCCCAAGGCCCTGACCGAGGTGCGCGGAGAGATCCTCCTGGAGCGCCAGATCCGCCAGCTGATCGAGGCCGGCGTGCCGGAGATCGTCCTGGTGCTGGGCTACAAGAAAGAGCAGTTTTACTACCTGCGGGAGAAGTTCGGGGTCACTCTGATCGAGAACACGGAGTACCTCGTGCGCAACAACCACTCGAGCCTCTGGGCCGCGCGGGACTATCTGAAGAACACCTACATCTGCTCCGCGGACAACTACTTCTCGGAGAACCCCTTTGAGCGCGAGGTGGACGGGGGCTACTACGCCGCCGTGTACTCGCAGGGGCCGACGCAGGAGTGGTGCCTGACCGAGGATGCCGCGGGCGATATCGACTCCGTGACCGTCGGGGGAGAAGACGCCTGGTACATGCTGGGCCACGCCTTCTGGACGGAGGACTTCTCGCGCCGGTTCCTGGAGATTCTGGAAGATATTTACGATCTTCCGGAGACGAAGGACATGCTCTGGGAGGCCATCTACATGCGTCACCTGGACGAGCTGAAGCTCAAGATCCGCCGCTATCCGGACGACGCGATCTACGAGTTCGACACCCTGGACGAGCTGCGCCTGTTCGACACCACCTACGTGGACGACACGCGCTCCGTCATCCTGAAGGAGATCGCGGGGCAGCTCGGGGTGCGCGAGTCGCAGCTGACGCACATCACCGCGATCAAGAGCGGCACCGAGGCGGCCGGGATTCGCTTTCTGGCGGCCGGAGAGCCGTATGTGTACACGTATGAGGATTCCGCGTTAAAACGGGCGTAAAACGCCTTCTGCGCGGCCACAGGGGCATGTCACGCGGGGCCGGCGCACAAAAAGGCGCGGCGCACGCCGGAAGGTCCGTCCGAAGAGACGGGAGAGGCCGGGACGCGGCGCGTGCCGTCAGACCCTCCTGCGGTGCGGGAGAGGCCGGGAGTCGCCGGCCGGGAGACGTCCGGAAGGGACGCGACAGGAAGAAGCATGGGTTTTGATCCGGGACAACAGGAGACGGTCTTTCCCGCACTGGACGCCTGCCGTCTGTGCCCCCGCGCCTGCGGGGCGCGCAGGAACGAAGGGGCTGCCGGCGTGTGCCGCGAGAGCGCGGCGGTCACGGTGGGGAGGGCCGCTCTGCATTTCTGGGAAGAGCCCTGCCTCTCGGGAACGCAGGGATCCGGCGCGGTGTTCTTCGCGGGCTGCAGCCTGGGCTGCGTGTACTGCCAGAACCGGGAGCTTTCGGCCGGGCGCGCGGGTGTTCCGGTCAAACCGGAGCGGCTCGCAGAGATCTTCCTCGAACTGGAGCAGCAGGGCGCGGCCAATATCAACCTCGTGACGGGCGATCACTTCGCGCCGCAGATCGCGTGGGCGCTCCGGGAGGCGCGCAGACGCGGCCTTTCGGTCCCTGCGGTGTGGAACTGCAGCGGCTATCAGGCGATGGCGTGCCTTGAGATCCTGGACGGTCTGATCGACGTCTACCTGACGGACTTTAAGTACATGCGGCCGGAGACGGCCGCGCGCTATTCCCACGCGCCGGACTACCCGGAGACCGCAAAGAAGGCCCTCGCGGAGATGGTGCGGCAGCAGCCCGTCCCCGTCTTTGACGATGCCGGCATGATGCGCCGCGGCGTCATCGTGCGCCACCTCCTCCTGCCCGGCCACGTGCATGAGGCAAAGGAGGCTGTGCGCTGGGTGCACGAGACCTTCGGGGACAGCGTATACCTCAGCCTGATGAACCAGTACACGCCGATGGGCGGACAGGCCGCGCCAGGCAGCGCACCCGGCGGGGAACCGGGCATGGCCGGCACGCTGTATGAAAGGTATCCCGAGCTCGCGAGGCGCGTCACGCGCCGCGAGTACGATTCGCTGGTGAGATATGCGCTGGATATCGGCGTGGAAAACGGCTTTCTCCAGGAGGGGGAGACCGCAGAGGAGAGTTTCATCCCCGCGTTTGACGGGGAGGGCGTGATAAAGGAGAGAGTATGAAGATCGCAGTGACCTATGACAACGGAGAAGTTTTCCAGCACTTCGGACACACCGAAACCTTCAAGATCTACGAGGTGGAGGACGGCCGCGTGACAGAGTCGCGCGTGCTCGGCTCGGGCGGGACCGGACACGGCGCCCTGGCCGGCCTTCTGGGGGAAGAGGGCATTGAGGTCCTGATCTGCGGCGGCATCGGCGGAGGCGCGCAGGCGGCTCTCGCGGAGCGCGGCATCGAACTGGTCGCGGGCGCGGTCGGCGACGCGGACGAGGCCGTGGAGGCCTATCTGCGCGGAGAACTCGTGAGCACCGGCGCGAACTGCCATCACCACGACGGCGACCACGACTGCGGCGACCATCCCTGCGGCGACCACGGATGCGAAGAGCACGAGGGCGGCTGCGCGGGCTGTCACGCGGGGGGGCCCTCCATCGAGGGCAGAAACGTCGGGCGCCGGGTGTCCGTGCACTACCGAGGGACCTTCAACAGCGGGGAACAGTTCGATTCCTCCTACGACCGCGGGGAGCCCCTGAACTTTATCTGCGGCGCCGGCCAGATGATCGGCGGCTTTGACGCGGCCGTGGCCGACATGGTCCCCGGCGAGCGCAAAAACGTGCACCTGATGCCCGAAGAGGCCTACGGCCTTGCGGATCCGAACGCCATCTTCACCCTGGCTCTGGATATGCTTCCGGGCGCGGAAGATCTGAAGCCCGGCCAGCAGGTCTGGCTGCAGGGGCCGAACGGGGATCCAGTCCCCGTCGTCGTCCTGGACATGGACGAGACCTCGATCACCTTTGACGCGAACGATCCCATGGCCGGCAAGGAGCTCAACTTCGAGATCGAGCTTCTCGAGGTGGACTGAGGACCGCCGCAGGACAGATCCCGCGCGCAGGAATGCGGTCTGCCTCAGGCAATGCGCAGGGGACGTTGTATTCCGGACACGCTGCAGGACTGTCCCGACAGAAGACGTGAAAAACCGCTGAATGCCGTACGCCGGCGTTCAGCGGTTTTGTTGTATGCCTTGAAATTGCAGGAAGAGGGACGGCCGCGAAAGCGCCCGGCTGTCTGAGCGGTCCGGGCGGGATGCCCCGGCGGCGCAGAGGATCACCTTTTGTTGCTGCGGATCCAGATGTGCTGGTCCTCCGCGGCGCGGATGAGACTGTCGCGGAAGGCGGGATGGGCGATCGAGATCAGGAGCTCCGCGCGCTCCCAGGTGGTGCGGCCGACCAGGTTCACGAGGCCGTATTCCGTGACGACGTAGTAGGCCTGGCTGCGCGGGTCCGTGATGATGTCCCCGGCAAAGTGCGGCACGATGCGGGAGCGGAGGGTCCCTTCCCTGTCGGTATAGGAGGACGTGGCGCAGATGAAGGCCTTGCCGCCGCGGGACATCGCCGCGCCGGTCACGAAGTCGAGCTGTCCGCCGGTGCCGCTGATATGGCGCATGCCGGCGCTCTCCGCGCTGACCTGGCCGTACAGATCCACGGCGATGCAGTTGTTGATGGAGATCATGTTGTCGTTTCTGGCGATGGTCTCGGCCGCGTTGACGTACTCGAGCGGGAAGACGGCCAGGCCGGGATTACGGTCCGTCCAGTGGTAGAGCTCGTCCGAGCCGATGATCATGCCCGTCACGCCCTTGCCGCGGTGCAGGTTTTTCTTTTTATTCGTCAGCTTGCCCGCGCGGTACAGGTCGAGATAGGCGTCGGAGCAAAGCTCCGTGTGCATGCCGAGGTCCTGCAGATCCGACTGGGCGATGCGCTTGCCCAGCATGGTAGGCATGCCGCCGATGCCGAGCTGCAGGGTCGCACCGGAGGGGATGAGCGGGAGAATGTGGTCCGCGATGGCGATCTCCTCGGGCGTGGGCTCCGCGGCGGGGAAGTGGGGGAGCGAGGTGTGCTCGCCCTCCACGACGTAGTCGACCTCCGAGATGTGGATGCATTCGTCGGTGCCGCCGTAGACCCAGGGGAGCTTTTCGTTGACTTCCAGAATGACGATGTCGGCCTTGTCCAGAACGCCCTTGGCGACGCCGGTGCCCCCGGAGAGGTTGAAGTAGCCGTGGCGGTCCATCGGCGTGACGCACATCATCGCGACGTTGACGGTCAGGAAGTGCTGGTAGTACGGCACGACGTTGCGGAAGATCATGGGGATGTAGTTGCACAGGCCGCGGTCGGAGAGGCTGCGCTCGTACGAGGTGCAGTGCCAGCTGTTGTAGATGAAGTGCTCCCGTTCCGGGTCGCATTCCACGGCGCGGATCGGGCCGAACAGAAGGCTGCCGCGGATCTTGACGTCGGTCAGCTCGTCCCTGCGGCGGGCGAGGGCCTCGTCCAGCAGGACCGGGAAGCAGATGTGGGCCATGTAGTCGACCCAGTCCCCGCTTTTGACGACCTGCACGGCCTCGTCGGGCGTGCGGAGCTTGCGCCGGTATTCGTCCTCGAAAAGGTTCATGTCGTTTCCTCCGTCAGGTCCGGGAGGCGTCCCGGGCGATCTGAAAGGCTGCAGGGATATTGTAGCAGAAACGCAGGCGGGATTCAATGCGGGACGGCGGAGGCGGCCCCGAAAGTGGTTTACAATTCGCGCCGGCGCACTTGAAAACGGGGGTAAAATCAGGTAAAATAATCATGGATTCATCTGTTCTGCCCCCGGTTTGCGGGGTGTTTCGACCGAAAGGAGATCGACCCATGAAGAAAGATCTCGGCGTGAAAGCCGCTGTTTTCCCGATGCCCGTTCTGATGATCGCGACCTACGACGAAAACGGAAAAGTGGACGTGATGAACGCGGCCTGGGGCCAGATCTGTGATTACGATAAGGTCATCCTGTTCCTGGCGGAGGACCACAAGACCACGGCCAATATCCTCACCTCCCGCGCCTTTACCGTGGCTCTGGCGGACCGCGCGCACATGGACGCCGCAGACTTTTTCGGCATCGCCTCCGGCAACAAGATGGAGGACAAGTTCGAGCGCACCGGGTACCACGCCGTGAAGAGCAGCCGCGTGAACGCCCCCGTGATCGAGGAGTTCCCCGTGACGATGGAGTGCGAGCTCGCGGAGGTCGTGGAGACGGAGAACGTGTACGGCATCGTCGGCACCATCGTGAACGTGATGGCGGAGGAGTCCGTCCTCGCGGAGGACGGTAAGGTGGACGCGGGCAGGATCGACGCCATCCTGTTCGATCAGTTCCGAAACGGGTATTACACGGTCGGAGAACAGGTCGGAAAGGCCTGGAACGCCGGCATGGGACTGATGAAGAAGTAAGGAAACGCCGTGGAGAGACGCTATACGGAGATCATCGCCGGACCGGAGGAGGCCGGGCGCGAGGTGGGAAGCCTGCTGCGCGGCCTGCTCGGGTTTTCCGCGGCGCGCATCCGCTCGGTCAAGTTCGACCCGGAGGGCCTTATGGTCGTGGGAGAGCGCGTCACCGTGCGGCATAAAATGCGCGAGGGCGAGGTCCTGCGCGTTCTCCTGGAGGATTCCTCCCTGCGGGAGCAGAAGCTCCTGCCGTACGACGTCCCTCTCGAAGTCCTGTACGAGGACGCGGACGTCATCTGCGTGAACAAACCGACCGGCATGGTCTGCCACCCGTCGATCGGGCACTACGCGGACACCCTGGCCAACGCCCTGGCCGCGCGCTTTGCGGCGGCGGGGAGCGGCGCCGTGCATCTGGCGGGGCGCCTGGATAAAGAGACCTCGGGCGTCGTCCTGTGCGCAAAAAACGGCGCGGCCTCGGACCGCCTGAAGGCGCAGCGCGCCTCCGGGAAAATGGAAAAGACATACCTGGCCCTGGTGCGGGGAGACCTGTCCGCGGGTCAGACCGGGGAGATCCGCCTCCCCCTGAAAGACGTGCGCGAGGGTCCGTCGGGGCACGTCCTCTCGCGGCCCGCGGAGGAAGGCGAGGGACGCAGCGCCGTGACCTCGTACGAAGTGACCGCGTGCGGCGGAGGCATCAGCGCCGTGAAGGTCCGCATCGCCACGGGGCGGATGCACCAGATCCGGGCGCACTTCGCGGCCGTCGGTCACCCGCTGTGCGGGGACCGCGTGTACGGAGAGGAAGAAGATCCCGCGCTTTCCCGCACGGCCCTGCACGCCGCGCAGCTGCGGTTTTTTCAGCCGTTTACGGGGGAGGAGATCCGCGTTCGCGCGCCCCTGCCGGAGGACATGCGGGAGAGGCTGCGGGCGGCCTGGATCGATGCCGCAGACATATAAAGTGACGGTTCTGCCGAACGGTCCGAAAAGGCGGAGCCGTCCCGCGAAGACAGAAGATCAGCAAAAAGGAGGAGCGCTATGAAGCTTCTTTGCTACGAGAGATGTTCGACCTGCAAAAAGGCCCGCGCATGGATGGACGCGCAGGGCTATGCGTATGACCTGCGCGACATCAAGGGGGACAACCCCACGGAGAAGGAACTGCGCGCCTGGCACAAAAAGAGCGGCCTGCCCCTGAAGCGCTTCTTCAACACCAGCGGTCTGCAGTACAAGGCGCTGGAACTTAAGGATAAGCTTCCGAACATGACCGAGGACGAGCAGTACGCGCTGCTCGCGACGGACGGGATGCTGGTCAAGCGGCCGCTTCTCGTCACGAAGAAGCACGTGATTCCGGGCTTTCGCGAGGAGGAATACCGCGAGGCCATCGAAGAGGAGTTAAAGTAAGTATGTCAGTCAGAGATGATCTCCTGCGCGCGCTGTGGGCGCGCCGGGGGGAGTTCGTATCCGGGGAGCAGCTGGGGGAGGAGATCGGCGTGAGCCGCGCCTCCGTCTGGAAGGCTGCCCGGAAACTCCAGGAGGAGGGATACGCCCTGGAGGCGGTCACGCGCCGCGGCTACCGGCTTCTGGATCAGCCCGACGTGCTCACGCAGAAGGCCGTCGCGTCGCTGCTTCCGAAAAAGTGCGGCGCCGTCGTGCACGTGCTGCAGGACGTGGATTCCACCAACACATACGCGCGGCGCCTTCTCTCCGACATGGGGGAGTCCTTCCCGGAAAAACTGCTGGTCGCGGCGGACCATCAGGTCGGCGGGCGCGGCAGGCGCGGACGGAGCTTTTTCTCCCCGCCGGGCTGCGGTCTTTACCTGACGCTGGTGTCGCGCCACAGACGCGAGGCGCGCGAGGCGCTGCTGTCGACGATGGCGGCCGCGGTGGCGGTCTGCCGCGTCATCCGGAAGTACTCGGACGCGGAACCGCGCATCAAATGGGTCAACGATATCTGGATCGGGGAGAAAAAGGTCTGCGGCATCCTGACGGAGGCCGTGAGCGACCTGGAGAGCCTGCACGTGGAGGCACTCATCGTCGGGATCGGCATCAACGTGAGGACGCCCGAGGGCGGATTCCCGGAGGAGATCCGGGAGGTCGCCGGCGCCGTGGACAGCTTCCGCGTGCCGCGGGCGCGCATCGCCGCGGAGATCGCGGAGGAACTGTTCCGCATGTTTGACGATCTGCACAGCGACGACATCTTCGAGGCCTACCGCGCTGATTCGTTCATCCTCGGCCGGGAGATCACCTGGGAGGAGGGCGATCAGACCTTCTGCGGGAAGGTCCTGGATATGAACCGGCAGGGATACCTCACGGTGCAGACGGACGCCGGACAGAAGATTCTGACCGCGGGAGAGGTCTCCGTGCGGCCGATTCGGGCGCAGTGACAGAGAGTTTTCCCTGCGCACTTGCGCGGGATACGGCGGCATGATCTGACGGAAAATGGATCGGAACGTTCCCGTGTTCCCTTACCGGAAATGAGGTGACGGCCATGTTTCTGAACGCGAAAAATGAGAACATCCGCATCGGCGATACCGACTGTGACTTTATCTCGTTCGGCACCGGGAGCGAGCCCCTGCTCATGATTCCCGGCGTGGGAGACGGACTCAAGACCGCAAAGGGGATCGCCCTTCCGTTTGCCGCGATGTACCGGAAGTACGCGAAGGACTTCACGGTGTATGTGCTGAGCCGCCGCAATGGGATCCCGGAGGGTTTCACGACGGCGGACATGGCGAACGACGCGGCCTATATCATGGAGCAGCGCGGCATCGGGCCGGCGCACGTCTACGGCGTGTCGCAGGGCGGCATGATCGCGATGCAGCTGGCCATCCGCCATCCGGATAAGGTGAAGAGCCTCGTCCTGGCCGTGACGGCGTCCCGGCCGAACGACCTGATGCGGGAGTCGATCGAGGGCTGGAAGGAGATTCTGGAGCGCGGCGACTACGCCGGTTTCATGCGCGACGACGCCTGCCGCTGCTACACGGGAAGCTATCTGGCGCGCGGCCTGTTCATGAACCGTCTGGCCGCGCTCGCAAAGCCCCGCGACCTCACGCGGTTTTACATCCTGTGCGATGCCTGCCTGGCGCACGACTGCTATGATCAGCTGGATCGGATCCAGTGTCCGACCCTCATCCTGGGCGCCGGCCGCGACCGCGTGCTGGGGCCGCAGGCCTCGGTCGAAATGCGCGAAAAGATCCCGGGAAGCCGGCTGCACATCTACCGCGGCTACAGCCACGGCGTGTACGAGCAGGCTCCGGATTTCGACGACCGCGTGATCCGCTTCTGCGCGTCGCACAAGGGCGCGGCGGAGGCGTAAGCCGGGCGCTTTTTTAGGCGGGGCGGAGTCCCTGCAGGGTATCATAGCCATCCTTCGGGGAGCCGGATATCCGGTGCCGTCCCCGTTACTTTCACGACAGGAATTCACGATCTTGCAGACAGAAGAGAAGACAACCGTCCGCGCCGCGTCGGCGGCAAAGGACGCGCTGGGATCGTATCATCCCGCAGTGACGGCGCTGTTTCTTGGCGCCGCGCTTCTCTTTACGATGCTTTTTCTGCACCCTGTGACCCTGGTGCTGTCCTTTGCGGGCGCGCTCCTGTACGCGTCGCTTCTGGCAGGCTGGGACAGGGTGCGGCGCGGCGCCGCCATGTGGGCGCCGTTTCTGATTCTGGTGCTCCTTTCCAACCCACTGCTGACGCACCGCGGAATCACGCCGCTGTTTATCCTGCCGACGGGCAATGCCGTCACGGCGGAATCGATGCTCTTCGGGGCGGCCAGCACGCTGATGCTGGCCTCGGTCCTTCTGTGGCTGTTCTGTCTGCGCACGGTGATGGGGGCGGACAAGTGGATCAGTCTGTTCGGCCGCATCGTTCCGGCGCTCTCGCTCCTTCTGTCGATGGCCTTCCGTCAGGTGCCGCGGGTCGCGGCGCGGGTGCGGGACGTGCGCGCGGCGCAGCCACAGACGGAGAAGAAGTCGTTTCTCGGGGGCGTGCGGCAGATGGTGCGCGTCCTGTCCGCGGTCACGACGTGGATGCTGGAGGAGAGCGTGGACCGCTCCGACGCCATGCTGGCGCGCGGCTACGGGCTGCCCGGACGCACCTCCTTTGACCGGTTCCGGTTCTTAAAACGCGATGCGCGCATGCTTCTTCTGTGGGCCGCGCTGATCGGCGGGACGGCCGCCGCCGCGTTTGCCGGCGCCTTTTCTTACTGGTATTACCCGGCTGTGCGGCCGCTCGAACTGACGGCTGCCTCCGTTCCGGGGTTCCTTTGTCTGGCCGCGGTGTTTTTCCTGCCGGCCGCACTGCACATGAGGGAGGAGAGACGATGGAAAACTTAAGCATTCGCGGTCTCACCTTCACCTATGCGGGGGCAGACCGACCGCAGCTGGAAAACATCACGCTGGACGTCGCCCGCGGGGAATTCCTGACCGTGGTCGGCCCTTCGGGCTGCGGAAAGAGCACCCTGCTCAAGCTCCTGCACCCGGGTCTTGCCCCGCGCGGGACGGGCTGCGGAGAGATCCTGCTGGACGGACAGCCGGTCGAGAGTCTCTCCCGCGAGGAGATGAGCCGCAGGATCGGCCTCGTGGGCCAGTTCCCGGAGCGCCAGCTCCTCACAGACAAGGTCTGGCACGAACTCGCCTTCGGGCTTGAGAGCCTGGGCGTCCCGAGCGGACAGATCCGCAGCCGCGTGGGCGAGATCGCCAATTTCTTCGGCATCCGCGACTGGTTCGACCGCGACACCGATTCGCTCTCCGGCGGACAGAAACAGATTCTGAACCTGGCTTCTGTCATGGTCGCGGAGCCGGAACTCCTTCTCCTGGACGAGCCGACCAGCCAGCTGGACCCGGTGGCGTCGGGAGAGTTCCTCTCGCTTCTGGGCCGCATCCACCGCGAGCTCGGCACGACCATCGTGCTCGCCTCGCAGCGGCCGGAGGAGGCCTTTGCCCTGACCGACCGGGTGCTGCTTCTCGCGGACGGCCGGACCCGCGCCCTGGGGCGGCCGGACGAACTCGGACCGCAGCTCGGGAGCCTTTCCGAAGACCTCGCGGAGGCCCTTCCCGTGCCAGCGCGCCTCGCGCTCGCGCTGGGAGGGACCGGGGATATCCCCTGGACCGTGTCGCAGGGCCGCCGGTGGTTTGCGGAGAGGATGCGGGAGCGCAGGGAAGCGGGAGAGAACGCCGCGCAGAGAACCCGGGAGAACGCCGCGCAGAACACCCGCGGGAACGCAGGCTCTGACGCCGCGGCGGGCCCCATTCCTGTGTCCTGCCGTGAGATCTTCGTGCGCTACAGCAAAGAGGGCACGGATGTGCTTTCGGGACTGTCGATGGAGGCGCGCAGCGGGGAGATCGTCGGCATTCTGGGCGCGAACGGCGCCGGCAAGAGCACCCTGCTCAAGGTCCTCTGCGGGAGGTTAAAACCCTACCGCGGGGAACTGAAACTGTCGGGCACCGCGGCGATGCTGCCCCAGGAGGCGGAGCTTCTGTTCCTCGAGGAAACCGTGCAGGAGGAACTGCGCCGCGCTGTTCCCTCAACGTGCGCCGACCCGGACGCGGAGATCGCCCGCATCGTCCGGCTGTGCCGGCTGGAGGGGCTTCTCGCGCGGCATCCCTACGACCTGTCGGGAGGCGAGCGGCAGAGGGCGGCCCTGGCCAAACTCCTGCTCGCAGATCCGGAGACCCTGCTCCTGGACGAGCCGACCCGCGGCATCGACGGGGGCTACAAGAAGGTCCTGGGCGCCGTCCTGAAGGAACTCGCCGGGCAGGGGAGGCTCATCCTCCTGGTGACCCACGACGTGGAATTCTGCGCGGAGACCGCGGACCGCTGCGGCCTGCTCTTTGACGGGGACTTCACAGAGATCGCGCCCACCCGCACCTTCTTCTGCCACCAGAGCATCCTGACGACCGCGGTGCGCCGCATGACGCGGGAGCACCTGGCGGACGCCATCCTCATTCCGGACGTAATGAAAGCGCTCGGCGCGGCGGATGGAGAAGAAATGACTGACAGCAGGAAGGGCGGACCTCCTTCCGGTACCGGCAGTTCAGGCGCTTCCAGGTCGGAAGCAGGGCCGGAAGCAGGGCCGGAAGCAAGGTCGGAATCAGGGCCGAAAAGTGCTTCTCTGTCGGATGCGGTATCCTCGAGCACCCTGCCCCAGCGCACCTTCGGCGCGGCGGCGCCGGAAGAGGGCGCCTCGGGAGACGGCTGGAAACGGCTCATTTCGCTGCTGTGCCTGCTGGTCCTGATCCCCGTCACGCTGTGGTGGGGCCTCAAGGGCGACGGCAACCGGCACTACATGCTGGTGTCCGTCCTCGTCGTGCTGGAGGGCCTCGTGCCCATGTTCCTGCGGCTGGAGAGGCGCGGCCTCAAGGCCCGCGAACTGGTGCTGTTCTCCGCGATGATCGGCATCGCCGTGGCGGGGCGCGCGGCGCTCTTCATGCTCCCGGAGATGAAGCCGGTGGCGGCCGTGACGATGATCTGCGCGGCCGGGTTCGGCGGGGAGGCGGGCTTTCTTGTCGGGTCCCTCTCCATGCTGATCTCCAACGCGGTGTTCACGCAGGGCGCCTTCACGCCCTGGCAGATGTTCGCGATGGGGCTTCTCGGCTGGGTCAGCGGCATGCTGTTCCGGCACGTCCCCGTCCTTAGAAAGCGCGGCGCGTACGCGGTCCTGGGCTTCATTCTCGTCGCGGGATTCTACGGCATCACCATGAACGCCTTCTCCATGCTCTACATGGGCGTGGACATGTCCCTGACCTCGTTCCTGGCCTTTGAGGCCACCGGCATCGCCCTGGATGCGGTGCACGGCCTGGCCACGGCCTTCTTCCTCTGGATCGGCCTGGAGCCCTTCCTCGCGAAGTTCACCCGCCTGCAGACGCGCTACGGCTTTTACGGGGCGGTGCAAACTGTGAAACCTTTTTGAAATTGCGGCGCGCGCTCTTTTTTTCGCGCCGCATTTCTGCTACTCTGTGATCGTGGAAACAATGCCGGGCGCGGGAAAACCAGGGAATCGCACAGCGGACCCGGGGGCAGGAAACGCGCATCCGCGGCACGCGAAAGGACGGACGGGATGGATACGAGAAAAGTGCTCGTGGTGGACGACGAAGAGCGCATGCGCACCCTGGTGCGCGATTATCTGGTGCGCGACGGCTTTCAGGTGATCGAGGCCGCGGACGGAGAGCAGGCTGTGGAAAAGTTCTTCTCCGAGGACAAGATCGACCTCATCATCCTGGACGTGATGATGCCGCGCATGGACGGCTGGGAGGTCTGCCGCACCATCCGCAGACAGAGCGCAGTGCCCATCATCATGCTGACGGCGCGGTCACAGGAGCAGGACGAGCTCCTGGGCTTTGAGCTCGGTGTGGACGAATACATCGCCAAGCCGTTTTCGCCGCGCATCCTCGTGGCCCGCGTGGAGGCCCTGCTGCGCCGCTCCGGCGCGGCGTCCTCGGACCTGCTTTCGGCGGGGGGAATCGTTGTGGACAAGACCGCGCACGAGGTCACCATCGACGGCAAGCCCGTGGAGCTGTCCTTCAAGGAATTCGAGCTTCTGACCTACTTCATGGAGAACGCGGGAATCGCGCTCTCGCGCGAAAAGATCCTGTCCGGCGTGTGGAATTACGACTACTTCGGCGATGCGCGCACCATCGACACGCACGTGAAAAAACTCCGCAGCAAGATGGGTGACAAGGGAGAGTACATCAAGACGATATGGGGAATGGGATACAAGTTCACGGCGGACGGGAAATGACCGGATCGCTGCGGCGCCGCTACACTCTGACGGTCGCGGGGATCCTGGCCGCGGTGATCGGTCTCATGCTGATCGCCGGCGTCCTGCTCCTGCGGCCGTATTATATGAGCCACAAGCGCAGCGTGGTCCGCGACGGCTACGCGCGTCTGAACGCGATCTGCAGCAGTACCTCTCTGGAGGAGAGCGCGCGGCAGGAGCAGATGCGCGAGGTCCTGCAGTCCCTGTTTGAGACGGAGAACATCTCCTCGGTCGTGGTGACCGGGAACAGCGTGACGGCGCAGGTGTCCTTCGCGGCCAACGCCGATACCATGCTGGGCCGGCTTCTGGCCTACGAGCAGATGTCGTTTCTGGGGCTTCGCTACCCGGAAGGGACGGAAGTGATCGAGAATTCCGAGAACTTCCACATAATTGAGACGCCGCAGCAGGGAAATGCCAGCGCGCGCCTCGAGTGCTGGGGGACCCTGGGGAGCGGCGCGTACTTCCTGCTGTCCGCCCCGCTCGAGAGCATGAAGGAGAGCGCGTCGGTGTCGTCGCGGTTCTTCATGGTGGTGGGCTTTGCCGGAATCGTGCTGGGCGCCCTGCTCGCGTACTTCCAGGGCAGGCGCATGTCGCGGCCGATCACGCAGCTGTCCCGCCTCTCCGAAAAGGTGGCGGACCTGGATTTCTCCGAGCGCTACGAGGGACGCGAGCGGGACGAGATCGGCGTCCTCGGCAACAACATGAACCGCATGGCGGACGCCCTGCAGGAGACCGTCACGGAGCTGCGCTCCGCGAACGAAGAGCTGCGCCGCGATCTGGAAAAGCGCACGCAGATGGACGACATGCGCAGGGATTTCCTGAACAGCGTCTCGCATGAGCTCAAGACCCCGCTGGCCCTCATTTCGGGCTACGCGGAGGGCCTGTCCGACGGCATCAACGACGACCCGGAGAGCCGGGCGTACTACTGCGGCGTCATCATGGACGAGGCGGACAAGATGAATCGCATGGTCCGCAAGCTCCTGACCCTGAACGACCTGGAATTCGGCAACGAGGGGCCGGAGATGGACCGCTTCGACCTGGTGAGCATGATCCGCTCCATCCTGCAGACCACGGAGGTTTTGAACCCCGAGGTACGCGTGCTGTTCCGCGAGGTGGACCCGGTGTGGGTCATGGCGGACGAGTTCCAGATGGAGGAGGTCGTCACCAACTACCTGACGAACGCCTACGCCCACGCGGAGGGCGACAAGATCATCACGGTGCAGATCGAGCGCAGGGACGGCGTGGCCCGCGTGACGGTGTTCAACACCGGCGCGCCCATCCCCGAGGAAGATCTGCCCAAGATCTGGGACAAGTTCTACAAAGTCGACAAGGCGCGCACCCGTTCCTACGGCGGCAGCGGCATCGGCCTGTCCATCGTGAAGGCCGTCATGGAGGCGCACCGGCAGGCCTACGGCGCGGAAAACCGCGAGGGCGGCGTCGCCTTCTGGTTTGAGGCCGCGCTGGCGCAAACCGAATAAACAAGGAGGTCAACATGAGCAGAGTCTATGCGTTTTTTGCGGACGGACTGGAAGAGGTGGAGGCCCTCGCCGTGGTGGACATGCTGCGGCGCGGCGGCGTTGACGTCGTCACGACCAGCATCATGGGGCGGCCCGAGATCGTCGGGGCGCACGGGGTCCACATCGTCGCGGACGCGGTGTTCGAGGAAATCGACCCGGCCCGGGCGGACCTTCTGTACCTGCCCGGCGGGATGCCCGGCGCCCAGTACCTGAAGGACCACAAGGGCCTTGCGGAGGCGCTCCTCGCGGCGGAGGGACGCGGACAGAAGATCGCGGCCATCTGCGCGGCGCCGATGGTGCTCGGGAGCCTGGGACTCCTTCGCGGCCGCTGCGCCACGTGCTATCCCGGCTTTGAAGGCGAGCTGACGGGCGCGAAGCACGACCCGGACGCCTTCGTGGTGCGCGACGGCTATATCACGACCGGACGCGGTCCCGGCTGCGCCATCCATCTGGGCCTCGACCTGGTCGCCCAGCTGGTGAGCCCCGAGACGAGCAGGGAGATTCGGGATTCCCTGCAGCTGCCCGCGTAAGGCGGAGCGAGGCCGCAAAACGGCCCGAAACAGGGACAGAACGTGATGCGTGAGGAGCGATTCCCGCGAAATCGGGCGACGCTCCTCGCGTTTTGCAGTTATTAGAAGCAAAAAGTATGGACTTTTGTGCGGGACATATGGTAAAATATGCTCTTGCAGTGCGCCGGCCGGCATGGCAGCGGCGCGCGGAGGAAATCAAAGAAGGAGCACAGAAAAAAACATGAGCGTTAACGTCGAAAACCTTGAGCACAACATGGCCAAACTGACCTTTACCGTGTCTGCGGCAGACCTTGAGAAGGCGATGCAGGCAGCTTATCAGAAGAATAAAGGCAAATTCTCCGTCCCCGGCTTCCGCAAGGGACATGTGCCGCGCGCCATCATCGAGAAGATGTACGGCAAAATGGTCTTCTTCGAGGACGCCGTGAACGAAGTGCTTCCGGAGGCCTATGAGGCCGCCGTGAAGGAGAGCGGCGTGGAAGTCGTCAGCCGCCCCGACATCAACCTGGCCGGCGCCCCTGAGCCCGGCAAGGATATCGATTTCACCGCCACCGTGGCCCTGAAGCCCCCGGTGACCCTGGGCGAGTACAAGGGCATGGAAGTCGACAAGGCCGAGGTCTCCGTCTCTGACGAGGACGTGGACAAGGAGATCGAGACCGAGCGCAACAAGAACTCTGTCATGAATTCCGTGGAGCGCCCCGCGCAGCTGACGGACCAGGTCGTCATCGACTACCTCGGAGAGATCGACGGCGTGCCGTTCGAGGGCGGCGCCGACAAGGACTTCTCCCTGCTTCTGGGCTCCCACACCTTTATTGAGGGCTTTGAGGAGCAGCTCGTCGGCGCGGTCGCCGGAGAGCAGCGCGACGTGAGCGTCACCTTCCCGGCCGAATATCACGCCGCGGAACTGGCCGGCAAGCCCGCCGTGTTCCACGTCACCGTGAAGGAAGTCAAGGAGAAAGTCCTGCCCGAGCTGAACGACGAGTTCGCCTCCGACGTCTCCGAGTTCGAGACCCTGGAGGAGTACCGCGCGGACGTGCGCGCCAAACTTGAGAAGCGCGCCGCGGACGCCGCGAAGACCGCGAAGGAGAACGCCGCGGTCGAGAAGGCCGTGGCGAATGCCGAGATCGACATCCCGCAGCCCATGATCGACTCCCAGGCCCAGACCATGCTGGACGACTACCTGATGCGCATGGAGCAGCAGGGCATCTCCAGAGAGATGTTCTTCCAGTACTCCGGCCAGACCGAGGACAAGATGCTCGAGGATATCCGCCCCGACGCGGAGCGCCGCATCCGCAGCCGTCTGACGCTGGAGGCCATTGCCGCCGCGGAAGGCCTGGTTGCCACGGATGAGGACGTGGACAAGGAAATCGAGGACATGGCGAAGGCCTACGGCATGGACGTGGAGCGCCTGCGCCCCATCCTCGGAGAAGACACGATCGAGTCCCTGCGCCACGACGCCGTCGTCAAGAAGGCGATCGACCTGGTCGCGGAGGCCGCAAAGGAGGTATAATTTATGCCCATCATCCCTAATGTTATCGAGACCAGCCGCGGCGGAGAGCGTTTTTACGACATTTACTCCCGCCTGCTGCGGGACCGCATCATCTTCCTCGGGGAAGAGGTGACGGACGTCACCGCCAGCATCGTGGTGGCTCAGATGCTGTTCCTGGAGTCGGAAGACCCCAATAAGGACATTTACCTGTACATCAACAGCCCGGGCGGGTCCGTTTCCGCCGGCATGGCCATCTATGACACCATGCACTACGTCAAGTGCAATGTGTCTACCATCTGCATGGGCATGGCCGCCTCCATGGGCGCATTCCTTCTGGCGGGCGGAGAGAAGGGCAAGCGCTTCGCGCTCCCGAACTCCAAGATCATGATTCACCAGCCCTCCGGCGGCGCTTCGGGCCAGGCCACGGACATCCGCATCGTGGCGGACGAAATTCTGAAGACCAAGCAGAAGCTCAACGAGCTCCTGGCCGCGAACACCGGGCAGCCCATCGAGAAGATCGAGGCGGACACCGAGCGCGACAACTACCTCTCCGCGCAGGAAGCGAAGGAGTACGGTCTGATCGACGAAGTCATCGAACACCACTGATAGGAGATTTCCGGCTATGCCGAGACGCACTGATACTACCATCCGCTGTTCCTTCTGCGGCAGGACGCAGGACCAGGTCCGCCGCATGATCGCCGGCTCGGAGGGCACGTACATCTGCGATTCCTGCGCCATCGCATGCGCAGAGATCATCGAAGAAGAGAACGAGGCCCCCGGCCGCGCCCCTGCGAGCGCGGAAGAGATCCATCTGGTCAAGCCCCGCGAGATGAAGGCCTTCCTGGACGACTATGTGATCGGTCAGGACGAGGCCAAAAAGGTCCTCTCCGTGGCTGTCTACAATCATTACAAGCGCGTGATGGCGCACGGGCAGGAGATCGACCCCGAGGTGGAGATCCAGAAGAGCAACGTGCTCCTTCTGGGCCCCACGGGTTCGGGCAAGACCTACCTCGCGCAGACGCTGGCGAGGCTCCTCAATGTCCCGTTTGCGATCGCAGACGCGACGGCCCTGACCGAGGCCGGCTACGTGGGCGAAGATGTCGAAAACATCCTCTTAAAGCTCATCCAGGCCGCGGATTACGACATCCCCCGCGCGGAATACGGCATCATTTATCTGGACGAGATCGACAAGATCACCAAGAAGAGCGAGAATGTCTCCATCACCCGCGACGTGTCGGGTGAGGGCGTGCAGCAGGCCCTGCTCAAGATTCTGGAGGGCACCGTCGCCTCCGTGCCGCCGCAGGGCGGACGCAAGCACCCGCAGCAGGAGATGTATCAGATCGATACGACCAACATCCTGTTCATCTGCGGCGGAGCCTTTGACGGGCTCGAGGGCATCATCAGCGACCGCCTGGGCGGCCGCGCGATCGGCTTCAACGCGGACATCGTGGACAAGCGCACCCGGGACATCTCCGAGACCTTAAAGCACGTGCTGCCGCAGGATCTGATCAAGTTCGGCCTCATCCCCGAGTTCGTGGGACGCGTGCCCGTCGTGGTCTCCCTGGACTTCCTGGACGAAGAGGCGCTGGTGCGCATCATGACGGAGCCCAGGAACGCCCTGATCAAGCAGTACCAGAAGCTTTTCGCCTACGACGGCGTCAAGCTCGAGTTCGCCCCCGACGCGATCCGCGAGATCGCGCGCCTGTCCTTCGAGAGAAAGACGGGAGCCCGCGGACTGCGGGCCGTCATGGAGAAGATCATGACGGACGTGATGTTCGAAACGCCTTCGGACGACAACATCGGCGCCTGCCGCATCACCAAGGACGTGGTGGACGGCGTCGCCGCACCGGATCTGTCTTACCGGTCCCTGATCGTCTCCACCGTCGGAGAAGAGAAGGGCGCCTGACGGACCGCCGGTCAAATGAACAAATGGCCCGCGGTCCGGACATGGCCGCGGGTCGTTTTGTCTTTTTCCGAAGAGAATGCCGGAGAGGCTGCGGAAAAAGACGCACGGAATACGAAACCTCTGCAGACAGCGGCCCTGCCGCGGAAAGGAACTCTGCATGAAAATACCTGTCGTGCCGCTGCGCGGGATCGTCGCGATCCCGGGCACGGCCTTCCACTTTGACGTCGAGCGCCCGCGCTCCGTGGCCGCCGTGGAAGCGGCTCTCGCGGGCGACAAGCGCCTCTTTGTCGCCGCGCAGAAGGATCCCGCCGTGGACGAACCCGGCGCGGACGACATCAGCGCGGTCGGCACCGTCGTGCACATCCGCCAGAAGATCCCGATGGGGAGCACGACGCGCGTCATCTGCGCGGCCCGCTCCCGCGCGGAGAGCACGGGCTACGACATGGAGGGAGAGTATATCACCGCGGAGGTGGTGCTTGCCCCGCTGTCCCACGACGGCGCGATGGCAGACCCTGCCGCGCGCGAGGCGATGCGCCGCATCCTCGAGGAGGATCTCGAGAACTACGTGCGCGAGAACCGCACGATCAAGCCCGAGACCGCGCGCCAGGTCATGGACCGCGGCGGCTCCCTGCCCGAGATCCTGCGGGACCTCTGCGGCGTCCTGCAGCTGCCCTGGAGCGCGCGCCAGCACCTGCTGGAGGCCCAGAGCGAGGATGAACTGTTCCGCCGCGTCACGGACCTTTTGCGCCTCGAGACGGAGATCCACCACATCAAGAACGAGATCCAGAGCGAGGTCAAGAAGAGCATCGACAAGAACCAGAAGGAGTACGTCCTGCGCGAGCAGATGAAGATCATCCACGAGGAACTCGGGGACACCGACGTCGAGGAAGAGGCCGACGAATTCGCGCAGAAGATCGCGGACATGGCCGCGCCGGATTCCGTGAAGGAGAAGCTGAACAAAGAGGTGAAGCTCCTGCGGTCCCTCGGCCCCGGCAACCAGGAGGCCAACGTCCACCGCATGTACCTCGAGACAGTGCTGGAGCTGCCCTGGGGCGTGTACACGGAGGAAAACCCCGACGTGGCCCACGCGCGGGAGATCCTGGACCGCGACCACGACGGCCTGGACGACGTCAAGGAGCGCGTTCTCGAGCATCTCGCGGTGCGGCGCCTCACGGACGGCAAAAACGCCGCGATCCTGTGCCTCGCGGGCCCTCCCGGCACCGGCAAGACCAGCGTGGCGCGCTCGATCGCGGAGGCCCTGGGACGCAAGTACGTGCGCGTCTGCCTCGGCGGCGTGCGCGACGAGGCGGAGATCCGCGGCCACCGCAAGACCTACCTCGGCTCCATGCCCGGCCGCATCGCGGAGGCCCTGCGCCAGGCCGGCAGCATGAACCCGCTGATGCTCCTGGACGAGATCGACAAGCTGGGCAACGACTACAAGGGCGACCCCTCGTCGGCGCTGCTGGAGGTCCTGGACGGAGAGCAGAACATGCACTTCCGCGATCACTATCTGGAGGTCCCGCTGGACCTGTCCGCGGTCATGTTCGTGGCGACGGCCAACGTTCTCGACACCGTGCCGCGCCCGCTTCTGGACCGCATGGAGGTGATCGAGATCGCGGGCTATTCCTCGCCGGAAAAGCTCCGCATCGCGAAGAACCACCTCGTGCCCAAGCAGCGGAAGGTCTGCGGCCTTACGGAGGAGCAGTTCGGCCTGACCGACGAAGCGATCCTGGCCCTCATTTCGGGCTACACCCGCGAGGCCGGCGTGCGCAATCTCGAGCGCCGCATCGGAGAACTCTGCCGCAAGAAAGCCCGCGCCATGATGGAGGGGCAGGAGATGCCCGCCGTGATCGGAGCGGGAGACCTGGAGGGGCTTCTCGGGCCCGCGAAGCACCGCGTGCATCCGGCCGACAAGGATGACGAGGTCGGTCTCGTGCACGGCCTCGCCTGGACGCAGGTGGGAGGGGAGACCCTGGAGATCGAGGTGTCCCTGATGGAGGGGAGCGGCAAGCTCCAGCTCACCGGCAAGCTGGGTGAGGTGATGAAGGAATCCGCGCAGATCGCGCTGAGCTACGTGCGCAGCGTCGCGGCCGACTACGGCATCTCCGCGGAGTTCTTCGACAAGCACGACATCCACGTGCACGTGCCCGAGGGCGCCGTGCCGAAGGACGGGCCGAGTGCGGGCATCTCGATCGCGACGGCCATCCTGAGCGCCGTGTCCGGAAAGAAGGTGCGCGCGGATCTGGCCATGACCGGAGAGGTGACGCTGCGCGGCCGCGTCCTGCCCATCGGAGGTCTCAAGGAGAAACTGCTGGCGGCCCGCGAGGCCGGCATCGGCGAGGTGCTCCTGCCCAGCGAGAACGAGCCCGACGCGCGGGAACTCGCGGACGAGGTCACGAGCGGCCTCACCCTCACGTACGTGGGGAATATGAGCGAGGTCGCACAGGCCGCGCTGCGGTAATCGCTCCTGTCATCCTCTGCGGTTCTGAAGAGTATACAGCCGAATCAAAAGTGACAGGAGATGTCTGCGGACAGGCCTGTCACTTTTTTGTGCTCTGATGTGCATTTGTGAACGGAAAACAGAGGAGGAAAACTCACAAAATGTTGACTTTGTGAGTTTTCTGCGGTATTCTTGCGGTATAAAACTCACAAAATGTTATTTTTGTGAGTTTTCTGCCGCGTTCCGGAGATATAAAACTCACAAAAGGAGGAAGGAATGGATAATCGCGCAGGGAGAACCGTACGTAATTTCAGCGGAGAGATGGGGTACGAGTCGTTTTATCCTCAGCCGCTGCCTCCCCGGCCTGATATTGAAATCGATTCCGAGATGCTGGAACTGCTGATCGATGCGCAGAAAAAGCTTTCGCTGCTCGAAGGCGTTTCCGACCGCATTCCAAACAAAGATCTGTTTATCTCCATGTATGTCAGGAAAGAGGCGCTTGTTTCCTCGCAGATCGAGGGAACGCAGTGCACACTGGAGGATATCCTGGATCCTCAAATCGAAGAAAACATCAACGCGGATGTCTCCGATGTCGTGAACTACGTCCGTGCCGTAAATTATGCCATTGAACGCATGAAGGTTCTGCCGCTGTGCAATCGCCTGATCCGGGAAACACACGCTGTGCTGATGAAAAGTGTGCGCGGCAGCGATAAAACACCAGGTGAATTCCGCACGTCGCAGAACTGGATCGGAGGTGCGGGAAGCACACTGCGCAATGCCCGCTATATCCCGCCCAATCCGCAGGATATGGATGCGTGTATGTCAGACTTCGAGAAGTACATGAATCTTGATGACGGTACGGACCAGCTGATCAAAGCGGCGCTGCTTCACTATCAGTTTGAGACGATCCATCCTTTTCCGGACGGGAACGGCCGTGTCGGCAGGCTCCTGATCACGGCTTATCTGATGAATGTTCATTTGCTTTCCAGTCCGGTGCTGTACCTGTCCTGCTACCTGAAACTGAACCGGATCGAATACTATGACAGGATGAGCGAGGTGCGCAGGACCGGGAACTACGAGCAGTGGATCAGGTTTTTCCTGAGGGGAATCGCCGAAACAGCGCAAGACGCGACAGAGACGATCGACCGCCTTGTCGCGCTTCATCGGAGAAGCGAAGAAAAGCTGGAGGATGTACCGACCCGTTCCCGGCAGAATATGATGGATCTGCTTGCCTATATTGAGAACAACCCGATCATTGAAACCGTGAAAACCGCTGCCGCACTTGGCTTGTCACGAAACGCCGCGGCAAAATACATATCCGTGATGTGTGACAAAGGTATCCTCCGGCTTTCCGCCAAATCAGGCAAAGCCTTCGTCTTTTCCTACGCGGAGTATCTCGAGATTCTCAGGAAGGACACGTGATCAGACGTATTTCGGGAAAAGCACGGATCCCCTGGCCTTTTCGCGCTGTAACGCGCAGGGCTTTGACCCCAGGTGTCTTTTAGGCTTATAGGACAAAACGTGTTGGTAAAAACGGCTGGAATCCTTGGTTTTACTAGGGTTCCAGCCGTTGTATCTTGTTTGAAAGAAGATACAGGGTGGACAAAACGTGTTGGTAAAAA
>JAFRUR010000068.1 GCA_017438775.1 Lachnospiraceae bacterium
CGGCAATCTGCAGTTTGACCCCCAGATCACTGCCTGGATGGATCAGACCGAGAACTACATCAAGAATGGCTACACCCTGACCGCCGGCGTATGGGATACCGAGAAGACCAACGAGATGTTTAAGGACGGCAAGACGATGTGCTTCTTCGGTCCGGCCTGGTACTACAACTTCTGCATGACCAACGCCATGGACCCCGAGAACGGCTGCGCCGGTGACTGGTGCATCGTCAAGGGACCTCAGGCCTACTTCTGGGGCGGCACCTGGCTGCTGGCTGCTGCCGGTTCCGACAACACCGAGATGCTGAAGGATATCTTTGAGACCTTCACCACCAACGAGGAAGTCGTCACCAACCTTGTCAAGGTCGAGAACCAGTACCCGAACAACACCGCGATCGCCGAGAAGTTCGCGAAGGATGCTTCCTACGGCAACACCGCGATCCTGGACGGCCAGAACGATATCGCCATCTTCGCCGAGCTCGCGAAGGACATCAAGTGGGAGAACCACACCAACTACGATCAGCTGCTGAACGAGGGTCTGCAGAACAAGCTGCAGGAGTTCTACAGAGGCTCCGTCGACAAAGAGACTGCCATGAAGAACTTCTACCAGTACGTCAAGGAGACCTACCCGAACATCAAGCTGCCGCAGTAACGGCTGCAGAACGCTGCGGCAGGGGGACCTCCCCTGCCGCAGTTTTTTTCAAACCTCCTCCCCGAAAGAAGGAACCCCGAATGGCCAAGAAAAGAACAGAAAAAAGCGGAGCGCCGTCAAGTGTGAACTACGCGAAGTGGGGCTACATTTTTATTCTCCCCTTCTTTGCGGTTTACATCTTCTTCACGCTCGTCCCGCAATTCCTGACGATATACAACAGTTTCTTCGAGTCCTATCGCGTCGGTCTGCAGCAGGTCGGCCCGAATTTTGTCGGACTTGAGAATTATAAGACCCTCTTCTCCCCCGACAGCAGCGGCGTGGTCCTGGTCCTCAAATACTCGTTCAACACGATGTGGATGTGGTTTCTGGGCGCCGTACCGCAGTTCGTCATCGCCCTTCTGCTGGCGATCTTCTTCACCAGCTACCGGCTGAACATCAAGGGGCAGAGCTTTTTCAAAACTGTCATTTACATGCCCAACCTGATCATGGCCGCCGCCTTCTCGATGCTGTTCTTTACGCTGTTTTCCCGCGTCGGCCCGATCCAGGCGCTGCTGGTCAAGTGGGGCTGGATCGACGCCTCCTTCGACTTCTTCTCCCGGAGGGTCACGGTCCGCGGCATGATCGCGCTGATGAACTTCCTGATGTGGTTTGGCAACACGACGATCGTGCTGATGGCCGGCATCATGGGCATCGACCAGAGCCTCTTCGAATCGGCCACGATCGACGGCGCGAACTCCGTGCAGGTCTTCTTCCGCGTGACGATGCCGCTCCTGATGCCGATCTTCGTCTACTGCCTGATCACGGCCATGATCGGCGGCATCCAGATGTTCGACGTGCCTCAGGTCCTGTCGAACGGCAACGGCGCGCCCAACGAGACGACCCGAACCCTGGTCATGTACCTGAACGGATATCTGCGGAACAAGAACTTCGGCATGGCCGGCGCGATCTCCGTCTTCATCTTTGCTGTGACCGGCATCCTGAGCGGCTTCGTGTACCGCCGGCTGACCGCGCAGTATAAGGAGCCGACCCGTCAGCGCAGGCGCAGAAAGGGGGACGTGTTATGAAGAGCAAAAAACTCGACGCCAACGCCCGCGGTCTGATCAAGCTGACGGTGCTCCGCGTGATCGTCTACGCGATCCTGATCTTCCTCTGCGCCCTGTGCCTGTTCTTCTTCTACCTGATGATCATCAACGCGACGCGTTCCAACGCGCAGCTGGCCACCGGCTTCACGCTCCTTCCGAAGGAGAACTTCTTCAAAAACCTGGTCAACGCCTGGACCGATACGTCCATCAACATTCCCCGCGGAATGCTGAACAGCCTGATCATTGCCCTCTCCTCCGCGGTCCTGACGACCTACTTCTCGGCCCTGACCGCCTACGGCATCCACGCCTATGAGTTTAAGGGCAAGAACCTGATCTTCACCTTCATCATCGCCGTGATGATGATCCCGGCGCAGGTCTCCGCGCTCGGCTTCGTCCAGATGATGACCAAGCTTCACCTGACCAACAGCTACCTCCCGCTGATCATTCCGAGCATCGCTGCCCCCGTCGTCTTCTTCTACATGAAGCAGTACATGGAGAGCGTGCTTCCGCTGGACGTGATCGACGCGGCACGCGTGGACGGCTCCGGCGAGTTCCGCACCTTCAATACGATCGTGCTTCCGATGATCAAGCCCGCCATCGCTGTCCAGATGATCTTCTCCTTCGTGAGTTCCTGGAATAACTACTTCGTCCCTGCCCTCCTGCTCGACAAGGCGGAGATGAAGACCGTCCCGATCATGATCGCACAGCTTCGCAGCGCGGACTACTCCAAGTTCGACATGGGCAAGGTCTACATGTTCATCCTGCTGGCGATCCTGCCGGTCATGATCACCTACGTCTTCCTGTCCAAGTCGATCATCAAGGGCGTGACCGCGGGCAGCGTCAAGGGCTGATACGCAGGAGAAAACGCCATGAAGACCTGGAAGGGATATCAGAAGGGCGTCGACCTCGGCGGATGGTTCTCGCAGTGCGATTACAGCGAAGACCGCTTCCGGAACTTTATCCGTGAAGAGGACTTTGCCGTGATCCGCTCCTGGGGCGCGGACCACGTCCGCATCCCGGTGGACTACAACCTTCTCGAGAAAGAGGACGGCTCGCCGCGAAAAAGCGGCTTCGCCCATCTCGACCGTGCGCTCACCTATGCGGAAAAGAACGGCCTGAACGCCATCATCGACCTGCACAAGACTCCGGGCTTTTCCTTTGACCCGGACGAGAAAGAACTCGGTTTCTTTGAAAACGAAACGTACCAGAAACGCTTTTACCGCCTCTGGGAGCGAATCGCCCGTCACTGCGGACATCTGCCGCACCGGATCGCGTTCGAGCTTCTCAACGAGGTCACCGAGGAAAGCTTCATGCCGGCCTGGAACCGGATCGCGGGCGAGTGCATCCGCCGCATCCGCGTCTTCGCGCCGGAGACAAGCATCCTCGTGGGCGGCTGCTGGCACAACAGCGCGCTCAGCGTCGCAAAGATCGACGTTCCGGACGACGATCATCTTGTCTACAACTTCCACTGCTACGAGCCCCTGATCTTCACCCACCAGGGAGCGCACTGGATGCCGCTCATGGATCCCGCGTTCCGGATCGCGGCCGATGCGGATTTCGCAGAGATGGAAGACGCAAGCCGGAAGATGCTGGGCGGCTTCAGCGCAGGCTTTGACCGCTATCCTCCGGAGACGCGCCTGACCGCGGCGTATTTCATCGATTTCTTCGCGGACGCCGTCCATGCGGCCGAAAAGCGGGGCGTCCCCCTCTACTGCGGAGAATACGGCGTCATCGACCGGAGCCGTCCGGAAGATGCGCTCACCTGGTACCGCCTCATCCATCAGGCGTTTGAACACTACGGCATCGGCCGCGCGGCCTGGAGCTACCGGCAGATGGATTTCGGCCTTTCCGACGCACGCATGGACAAAGTCCGGCCGGAACTGATCCTCAACTTATAAACGATCGGAGCGAATGCAATGGCTACTGTTCAACTGAAAAACATCAAAAAAGTCTATCCGTATACCAGCGGGGAGCAGAAGAAAAGCAGAAAGCGGGACGCTCTTCCGGAGAAAAAGACCAATCTGCAGATCACGGCCGAGGGCGTCGTGGCCGTGCAGGAGTTCAGCCTGGATATCGCCGACAAGGAATTCATCGTGCTGGTCGGCCCCTCCGGCTGCGGCAAGTCCACCACGCTGCGCATGGTGGCCGGCCTGGAGGCCATCTCCGGCGGCGAGCTGTACATCGACGGCAATCTGGTCAACCATGTGGCTCCCAAGGACCGCGACATCGCCATGGTCTTCCAGAACTACGCGCTTTATCCGCACATGACGGTGTTCGAAAACATGGCGTTCTCCCTGCGCCTCAAGCACCTCCCGAAGGATGAGATCGAAAAGCGCGTGACCGAGGCAGCGGAGATTCTGGATATCACGCAGTATCTGGACCGCAAGCCCAGCGCCCTCTCC
>JAFRUR010000069.1 GCA_017438775.1 Lachnospiraceae bacterium
GCAAGCTGGGCGTGCGCTGGCTGCACACCGGCGGCATCTACGCGGCCCTCTCCGAGCAGGCCTGCGAGACCGTCATCGCCGCCTGCAAGGCCGCGAAGAAGTACGGCACCATCGTCTCCTACGACCTCAACTACCGTCCCTCCATGTGGAGCGCCATCGGCGGCCTGGAGAAGGCCCGCGAGGTCAACCGCGAAGTCGCCAAGTATGTCGACGTCATGATCGGCAACGAGGAGGACTTCACTGCCTGCCTCGGATTTGAGATCGAGGGCAACGACGAGAACCTCAAGGAACTGAACATCGACGGCTACAAGAAGATGATCGGCAAGGCCGCGGAGACCTATCCCAACTTCAAGATCGTGGCCACCACCCTTCGCACGGTCAAGACCGCCACTGTCAACGACTGGAAAGCCATCTGCTGGTCCGACGGCGAGATCTTCCAGTCCAAGGAGTACAACGGCCTTGAGATCATGGACCGCGTCGGCGGCGGCGACTCCTTCGCCTCCGGCCTTGTGTACGGTCTGATGACCACGGGCGATGCCGGGAAGGCCGTCAACTACGGTGCGGCGCACGGCGCGCTCGCGATGACCACCCCGGGCGACACCTCCATGGCGAGCGTCAGCGAGGTCGAGGCCATCATGGGCGGTGCCGGAGCCAGAGTCAGGAGATAACACGGCAAACCCATCACCATCAACAGTCCCGGGCGGGCAGCGGATATGCCAACATCACCGACGCCGCCAAGACCATCCGCGCCCTGATGAATATGGATTTCGATATCAAACACTGAGAGGAACAAAACCAATGAAACCGTTTATGGATAAGGATTTCCTTCTGGAAACCGAGACCGCAAAGCACCTGTTCCATGACTACGCGGAGCATCAGCCGCTGGTGGACTACCACTGCCACATCTCGCCGCGGGAGATCTACGAGAACCGCCGTTTCCACAATCTGACCGAGGTCTGGCTCGGCGGAAAGCAGCCGGACGGCAGCTACTTCGGCGACCACTACAAGTGGCGCGTCATGCGCTCCAACGGCGTCAGCGAGGACTATGTCACCGGCGATAAGCCGGATTACGAGCGCTATCTCAAGTTTGTCGAGGCGCTCCAGATGGCGATCGGCAACCCGATGCTGCACTGGTGCAACCTCGAGCTGCGCCGGTTCTTCGGCTACATGAAGCCGCTGACCCCGGAAAACGCGAAGGAGGCCTGGGACGTCTGCGCGGACAAGCTGCAGAACGACCCGGACATGACCGTGCGCGGTATCATCCGGAAGGCGGGCGTCGCCATGATCGGCACGACCGACGACCCGACCGACAGCCTCGAGTGGCACGTGAAGATCGCAGCTGATCCCTCCATCGAGGTCAGGGTCTGCCCGTCCTTCCGCCCGGACAAGGCGGTCGGCATCTCAAAGCCCGGCTTCGCGGAGTATATCGGAGCGCTCGCCGCAAGCGTCGGCAGGGAAAAGCTGGACAGCGCCGCCGCAGTCATGGACGCCCTGGTCGAACGCCTGGAGTTCTTCGCCTCCCTCGGCTGCCGCGCGAGCGATCACGGCCTGGACTACGTCCCCTTCCGCCCCGCCTCCGAGGACGAGGTGGAGCGCGTGTATCATCGTGCCATGGCCGGGGAGGCCGTCAGCGCCGAGGACGCGGAGAAGTACCAGACCGCCCTCCTGCTCTGCCTGGGCAGGGCCTATCACCGCCTGGGCATCGTGATGCAGATCCACTACTCCTGCCTGCGCAACACGAACGCCCGCATGTACCGCCTCCTCGGCCCGGACACGGGCTACGACGCGATCGCCCAGAACACCTGCGGCGGCGCGCTCGCGGCCTTCCTGTCGGCGCTGGACGAGACGGACGAATGCCCCAGAACCATCCTCTATTCCCTCAACCCCGCCGACAACGAGCAGCTCGGCTCGCTCATCGGCTGCTTCCAGTCCGACGAGGTCCCCGGCAAGATCCAGCACGGCTCCGCCTGGTGGTTCAACGACACCAGGTCCGGCATGGAGGCGCAGATGAGGTCCCTGGCCAATCTCGGCCTGCTGGGGAACTTTGTCGGCATGCTGACCGATTCCCGCTCCTTCCTCAGCTACGCGCGGCACGACTACTTCCGCCGCATCTTCTGCAACCTGGTCGGAAACTGGGTGGAAAACGGCGAATACCCGCCGGTCGAGGCCAACCTGAAGGCCATCGTCGAGGGCGTGAGCTACCGCAACGCCGCGCGCTACTTCAACCTGTAAAGAAAAACGATCATGAAATGGACGATCGATCCCGGCCGGAAGCGCCGGAGCATCAACTTTATCGACAACATCTGCTACTCCCGCACCGCAGACAAAACCGGGGCGCCTCTGGACCTGCACCTCTCGCTCATGGTGCAGAACGGCAACAGCGAGATGCGTCTCGCGGAGGGCCGCGACGACGAGGTCGCCGAGGGGCGCCAGCCCCTGCTCCTGTGGATCAACGGCGCCGGCTGGAGCGGCTGCGACAAGAACCTGATGACCGCGGAAATGCAGTTCCTGGCCGAGGCCGGATACGCCGTGGCCTTTCCCTATTACCGCTCCCGGACCCAGGCGCCCTTCCCCGCGCAGATCATCGACTGCAAGACCGCGCTGCGGTTCCTGCGGGCCAACGCGGATGCGTACGGGATCGATCCGAAGAGGGTCGGCGTGATCGGCCGCTCCGCCGGCGGGCACCTGGCCGCGTGGATGGCCATGAACACGGATGAATTCCACAGCGAAGAGTGGGCCGGTCAGCCGGACACGGTCTGCGCCGCGGTGGACCTGTTCGGGGCGGTGGACATCCGGACCCTGAATGAGATGACGCTGGAGGACTACAAAAAGCCCGTCCCACGCCGCCGTCCCTTCGCGGACACACCCTGCGCCGCCCTCGTCGGAGGTGATCCCGCCACCGTTCTGGAGCGGAGCGATGCCGCCAGTCCCATCTTTTCCGCGAATGAAGCCATGGCTCCGATCCTCATCCTTCACGGGGACCAGGACCCCCTTGTCCCGCTCTCCATGAGCGAGGACTTCTACGACAGGATCGCCGCGGCCGGCTTTGAGGACCGCGCGGACCTGGTGATCGTGAAGAACGGCGGCCACGGCACACGGGAGTTCTTCCAGGCGGAGACGAAGCAGCTCATCCTGGACTTCTTCGACCGGCATCTGCGGCGGGAGTGAGACCGGCGCCAGTCAAAAAAGGAGGTCGCGCAGCGAATCATCCGCGGCGACACAGAATAGCGGAAACTGCAAAAAAGAGTGCGGACCGGTCACGATCCGCACTCTTTTTTCTGCTTTCGGTCCTTCTGCCTCTGCTCTGTTCCTGCTGCCCTCCGCGTCACTCCCACAGCCCGGTTGGGCAGAAAGCCGCCAGTTTCGCTCCCGCTTACTCCCGCGTCACAATCCGCGATACAGCATACTGGGGCGGCCTCCGGTCTCGTAGTTCATGACGCCCTCGGCCTCGCCGGTGCGGATCAGATGATTCATGTAGCGGCGCACCGTCACGACGGAGACGCCCGCCTGCTCCGCGAGTTCCTCCCCGGTCAGATAATCTCCCGCCGCGGCCAGCGTCTGCAGCAGCAGTTCCTTGGTCTTCTCCTGGATGCCCTTGGGAAGTTCCTCCGCGGCGGCCGGAGCCGCCGCGCCCATCAGCCGGTCGATCTTCTCCTGGCTCAGGCGCTTATTCCCGCCCTCCAGGGCGCTTGCGCGGTCCAGGAACCGGTCCAGAGCCTGTGTGAAGCGCTCGAAGGAGAACGGCTTGACCAGATAGTCCACGGCGCCCAGCCGCATCACCGCCTCGAAGGTGGCCGCGTCGTTCGCTGCCGTGACCATGATGACGGGGACGTGATTTCCGGCCGCGCGCAGGGCCTCCAGGGTCTCCACGCCGTTCATCACCGGCATATACACGTCCAGGATGACGAGGTCCGCCGCATTCTTCTGAAGCCACGCCATGGCGCTCTTTCCGTCGGAAACGCGGCCCGCCGCAGCAAAGCGCGGGTGCCGCGCCACATATCTCTCGTTGATCATGGCGACCATCGGGTCGTCTTCCACGATCAGGACCTTGTACGTCTTTTCATATGCCATTTCACTGCCCTCAAACTGTCTCGAAGCTGTGCCGGAAGCAGGCCTGTGCCGATCTCCCGGCGGATGCTTTACGCCCGCTCTTCCTGTGCCTGCGCCGCGAAGCTGACCGTGAACGAGGTGCCCTCGCCTTCCTGCGATTCCAAGGTGATCTCTCCGCCCAGGGATTCCACGGTGCGGCGCACCTCGTAAAGCCCGGTGCCGCGGCCCTCTCCCTTGGTGGAAAAGCCCTTCTCAAAGATATGGCTCATCACCTCTTCGGACATGCCGGGGCCGGTGTCGTCCACGGTCATGTAGAGGGTCCCGGGGCGGGTGTGCAGACCGACGGTGATCTCCCTCTCTCCGCCCTCCTCAGAGGCATAATTCATCGCGTCCAGGGCGTTGTCGATCAGGTTTCCGAGCACAGTCACGATGACGGTCTCGGAGACCGGCAGTTCCTCGCGGCGGCACTGGCTGTCCTTCTGGAACAGGAGCCTCACGTTCAGCTCGGAGGCGCGGGCCGTCTTGCCGATCAGCAGGGCCGCCACAGCAGGCGCGTCCACGCGGTGCATGATCGCGCTCACGGTCTCGCGCTGCACCACGGTGGCGTTCTCGATGTACGCCTTGGCCCGCTCGACCTCGTCCATCTGGAGGAGCCCCAGGATGACGTGAAGCTTGTTGGTAAAGTCGTGGTTGTTGGCCCGCATCGAATCCACCAGGTACTTCGTGCCGGCCAGTTCTTCCGCCTGCCGCGTGAATTCCGTGCGGTCATGCAGGATCCCGATCGCGCCGGCCCCCGCCCCGTCTCCCCGGACCGGGAGGCGGTCCATCAGGATATCGCGGCCTTCCGGCCCGTCCACGGGAACAGCGCTCTCCTTCTCTCCGGTGCGCAGGATGCTTCCGAGGAGCCGCTCCGCCTGCTTTTCCGGATCCGCGCCGGCCCCGCCCAGCATGCGCCGGGCAGCACCGTTCATGAACTGAACGCCCGTATCGTCCGCGGCGATGACGCCCTCCTCGAGCCCCTCCAGGATGTTGTCACGGATCAGGTACATCGCGGAGAACGTATCGGGCTCATAGCCCATCAGGCGCTCGCGCACCCGCGCGGACAGCCGATACGAGAGGAAAAGCTCCACTAGCACGGCCAGCAGGATGACCGGCAGGAACACCGCGAAAATGCGCAGGTTCCGGGAGGTGATGCTGGACCGCAGCAGGATGGCCATGACGAAGCCCTCCGGCTCTCCCGCCTCGCCGCGGATGGCCGCGTAGGCGCGGCGCTGCTGCCCCGAGGGGCCGCTCTCATCCACAGAATAAAAGTCGGTCTGCGAGAAGTCCGGAATCGTGCCATCGAAAGCCGTTCCGATCAGGTCCTTGTTGGAATGGTAGAGCCGCTCTCCCTGCGGCCCGACCACGGAGATGACGTCGATGTCCGCGAGGGAGGCCTTCAGAGCGTCCAGATACTCTGTGAGCGCTTCTTTCCCCTCACCCGTCACGGCCGCGGCCACCGGCTGTGAATGGGCGATGGCCTCCGCCACGTTCTGAAGATTCAGGTCGCGCTGCCGCGATTCCTCGCGCAGAGAAAACCCGATTCCCGCCGCGCCCAGCACGAGGGCCAGGAGCACGATCATCAGGAAATGCGTGCGGAAGATCGTCGTCTGGAGACGGGAGGGACTGCTGTTTGGATTCTTGTTCTTCATATCTTTTTTCTCTGCGGATCGCTTCCAACGAAAGCGCGCACGACTGCAATGGAAACGATGTCAGGATCGCTCTTCGGCGCCCCACGGCCACATTTTACCGCAAACCGGCTTTTGAAAACAACTTTAGAAAGTAAAAAAACGCGAAAGAAAAAGATTTTTTTCGAATCTTTCGTAAAATTGACTCTGCTCTTTTTTGCGCTAGAATGGGCCTTGTCGAGGGAAACGACCCAAGACAGACAGCGGAGACCCGAATACGGGCTCCGACAAAAAGCCAAACGGCGGAAACGAGGAAATCAAAATGGCTTCTCTGTTCGAAACTCTTATGCTGGTGTGCTTCGGTCTCTCCTGGCCGATCAACGGAATGAAGGCCTACCACGCGAGGACGGCCAAGGGAACGAGCCTTCCCTTCCTGCTTCTCATCATCGTCGGCTATGTGGGAGGCATCACCGCAAAGATCCTGAACGGACAGCTCAACTACGTGCTGGTCGTCTACCTGATCAACCTGGCCATCGTGCTGTGCAACCTGGCGATCTACATCCGCAACTGCGCGATCGACCGCGCCGAGGAAAGCCGCACCGCACAGAACCTCGCCTGACACTCCCGTTTCTGCTTTACGATATCACGGCCTGCGGGCCGCAACTGAGAACAATCCCTTGCCGGAAGGAGGCAATATCATGTACAAGAACGAAGAAATGACCACTGGAAACGCCGCTCTCGATTTTGCCATCGCCATGGGCCTGAAGCGCCCCGCTGCCCAGACCGAGACCGCAAACGCCATGAGCTTTGCCTCCGCCATGGGTCTGAAGACCGCCGGCAAGGAAGAACGTCATAACGACGATAACAACGGAGCGTTCGGTCTTCGCGTCCGCTTCGCCTGAGACTTAAGTTCATTCGCATCGGCATCTTCGCCGAAGTTGTACTTCCGCCCCCAAACAAAACCGCGCAGCTGATCTGCCAATTCAGGCACCAGCTGCGCGGTTTTTGATTCGGACAGACGGCAGGCCGAGCGTCAGTTTCCTCCGCCTCATAAAACAGAAGGTCCGGGCCGCGGCGAATCGCCGGGTCCGGACCATTTTGATGTTTATCTCCAAATTCCCGAAAGCAGTTCCTTGGTCCAGCTGTCGAAGCTGTAGGTGCGGCTGTCGAAGAGCTTCAGGATGAGGCCGTAGGGCGCCGGATCGTCCGGCGCGAAGGCATTGGCCTCGTCCGTATCCACGTGCATGGCCAGCCGGAAGGACTTGTGCACGCGCACCACGACGTCCGCGAAGATCATCGAGCGCTCGTAGCTGCGGGTCATGACGCAGACGTCCTCGTTGTCAAAGACGTTCATGCGCAGGGCGTCCTCCGGGGTCATATGGATGTGCCGTTTCGCGACGATGACGCCGCGCTGCAGCGTGATCTCCTCCCCCGTGTCCGGGCGCCGCAGGATGCAGCCGGGGGTGTCCTCCAGATGTCCCGACTGGCGGATCACGCTCTCGATCCCCAGGGTGCGGTTGTCCGTGAGGGACACCTCCACCTGGCTCTCGTCCCTCAAGGGGCCCAGGATGCCCACGCTCTCGAAGGTGCCGCGCGGGCCCACGATGTTCAGGCGCTCCGCGGACAGGTACTGGCCGGGCTGGCTCAGTTCTTTCACGGGCGTCAAGTCTTTTCCCTCCCCAAAGAGGGTTTCAAAGTCTGCCCGGCACAGATGGATGTGCCGCGCGGACGTCTCGATCGGTATCTTGATGGCCGCCATGTGCGCCGCCTCCGTTTCAGATCTTTTCCATATAATAGCAGAGCCGCGCCCCGGTGTAAAGGGCCGGAAGACGAGGCCGGACCTGCGGCAGCCCTGTCTCTGCGTGACCTTGAGAAAATAAAGCGAGGGACCGCGGCAGAGCGGTCCCTCTGAGAAGGAAAAAGATGAGTTTCGGGCGGTGGAGGGCCGTCCGGCTCAAATCCCGGCACAGCCTGAACAGACAGGCCGCGCGGGGGATATACGATTCCGGCGGGAAGAAGAATCTTCCGCGGGCACCTTGCTACGACAGGAACAGGATGACCAGCTGGGCCGCCACGACGACGGACACCAGTGCGATCGGGTACGTGGCAGCATAGGCGTTGGCCACGTCGTCGGTCTCGGCCACGTTGATCAGCGTGCCCAGGGCCGGGGTGGAGGTCATGCCGCCGGTGATGGAGCCCAGGGTGTTGAGGAGACTGAGCTTCATCAGCTTGCGGGCCACGATGAAGCCGATGATCATCGGCAGGATCGTCATCACGATGCCGTACAGGAAGTAGATTGGATTGAAGTACTTCACGAAACTCGCGCCTCCGGAGACGCCTGCACCCATCAGGAAGAGCATCAGACCGAACTCACGGAACACCTTGAGCGTACCGATGGAGGGCGTCAGGGACACCTTTCCGGCATGGCCGAAGTGACCGAAGAGGAGCGACATCAGCAGGCAGCCGCCCGTGGTGGTCAGCGAGAAAGCGCCGAACTTGACCGAGCCCACCAGCATGCCCAGCACCGCGGCCAGGGCAAACGGCATGATGCCGAAGCCGTCCATATGCATAAGTCCCGACGGCAGGGTGCGCGACTCCGTGGCGTCCACCTTGAGAAGCTCGCGCTCCTTCTTCATATCGGCCTTCAGGAGCTTGGGCATGATCTGCACAAAGAGCACCACGCCCACGACGCCGAAGAGATAGGCAATGCCGTAACCCACGGCAACGACCGATTCCAGCGCCTCTGTGGCCACCGTCGCCTTGGCGGCGGAGAAGGCCGGCGTGGAGGTGAGCGATCCGCTCATCAGGCCCACAAGCAAGGCCGTGAACTCCTCGTTGGTCAGGTCCGTGAGGGGACGGCCCACGAAGATGCAGAGGATGCAGCTCGCGGCGCCCATCAGGATGATGACCAGACCCAGCAGGACGTAGGACTTATAATTCTTCTTGAAGTTGCCGACAAAGTTCGGGCCGGCGATAAATCCGACAGCGGACACGAACAGAATCAGCCCCATATTTTCCACGATCTTGAGCGCGCTCGAGACGAAGGTCGCGTCTCCCGCCTTGAGTTGGCCGGAGAGGCGGCTGTAGAAGAACACGCCGTAGATGAGCGCGACGATAAAGACGCCGGCCGTTCCCAGATCGACACCCTTGATCGTGATGCGGCCCAGGGCATAGCCCAGCGCGGCGATCAGAAACAGAGAAAACATCAGGAAGGTCACGCCCGTGACGTTCAAATATCCCCCAAACAGTGACATGTCCGTATCCTCTTCTTTTCCGCCCGCGCCCCGGATGAGAGCGCGGGCGATATTTTTGCGGCTTGTACCCTCCCGCCGGAGGGTCGGTCCGGTTCCTTACGCGGTCTTCACCTTGTCCAGGATACCGGCCTTCGTGACAGCCTCGACGAGGGCCTCGCCGATGGCATCGGGCGTATCCGCCACAACGACGCCCGCAGCGCGCAGCGCGGCGATCTTGCCCGCGGCCGTTCCCTTGCCTCCGGAGATGATGGCGCCGGCATGGCCCATGCGCTTTCCGGGAGGTGCGGTCTGTCCGCCGATGAAGGCGGCGACCGGCTTGGTCATATGATTCTTGATGAACTCCGCGGCCTCTTCCTCGCCGCTTCCGCCGATCTCACCGTTCATGACGACGGCGTAGGTGTCGGGGTCGGCCTCAAACATCTTGAGGACGTCCACAAAGCCGGTGCCCTTGATCGGGTCGCCGCCGATACCGACGACGGTGCTCTGTCCGATTCCGCGGGTGGAGAGCTGGTTCACGGCCTCATAGGTCAGCGTTCCGGAGCGGGAAATGACACCCACGTGACCGGGCTTGTGGATGTAGCCGGGCTGGATGCCGGCCTTGCACTCGCCGGGAGTGATGACGCCGGGGCAGTTCGGACCGATCAGGCGGGTCTTCTTGCCTTCCAGATAGTTCTTGACCATGGCCATGTCGAGGACCGGGATGCCCTCGGTGATGCAGATGACCACGGGGATCTCCGCGTCGATGGCCTCGATGATGCCGTCCGCGGCGAACTTCGGGGGAACGTAGATGATGGACGCGTTCGCGCCGGTGGCCTTCACGGCATCCTTGACGGTGTTGAAGATCGGCACGCCGTTCAGCACGGTCTGGCCGCCCTTGCCGGGGGTCACGCCGCCGACGATGTTGGTGCCGTAAGCGATCATCTGCTCCGCATGGAACATGCCCTGCTTACCGGTGATGCCCTGTACGATCAGGCGCGTATCTTTGTTTAACAGAATGCTCATCAGGCCACTCCTTTCGCCGCTTCCACGGCCTTTCTGGCGCCGTCCGCCATATCCTCGGCAGAGATAATGGCCACGTCGGAATTCTTGATGATCTCTTTGCCCTTGTCGACGTTGGTGCCCTCGAGACGGACCACCAGCGGGACCTTGATGCCCATCTCGCTGGCTGCGGCCACAAGGCCTTCCGCGATGACGTCGCACTTCATGATGCCGCCGAAGATGTTGATGAAGATCGCCTTCACGTTGGGATCCGACAGGAGGATCTCAAACGCGGCCTTCACGCGCTCCTTCGTGGCGCTGCCGCCGACATCCAGGAAGTTGGCCGGCTGGCCGCCGAACTTCTGAATGATGTCCATCGTCGCCATGGCAAGGCCGGCACCGTTCACGAGGCAGCCGATGTTGCCGTCCAGGCTGATGTAGTTGAGGTCGAACTGGGAGGCGCGGTACTCCTTCGGATCCTCCTCCGCCACGTCGCGCAGCTCCGCGAGCTCCGGATGACGGTAGAGGGCGTTGTCATCGAAGTTGACCTTCGCGTCCAGGCAGAGCAGATGGCCCTCCCTGGTCAGGACCAGGGGGTTGATCTCCACCAGGGAGCAGTCCTTTTCGACATAGAGACGGTACATGCTGGAGAGAAGCGCGATCAGTTCTTTCTTCAGGGCTCCCTCCAGACCGAAGATCTCCGCGACCTGCTCGCCGTGGAAGGCGCGGTAGCCGGTGATCACGGACACGGGGACCTGCACGATCTTCTCGGGCGCGGTCTTCGCGGTCTCTTCGATCTCGGTGCCGCCGTCAGCGGACGCCACGATCACGACGCCGGCGCGCTCGTTATCGCCGGTGATGGAGAGGTAGAACTCCTTCTCCACTTCCACGGCCTCGGTAACGAGGACCTTGGAGACGACCTTGCCCTGCGGGCCGGTCTGATGGGTGACCAGCGTCATGCCGATCATCTTCTGAGCGATCTCCTCCGCCTCTTCGGGGGAATGGGCGAGCTTGACGCCGCCGGCCTTTCCTCTTCCGCCGGAGTGGACCTGTGCCTTGATGACGCAGGTGTCATATTTTGCTGCCGCTTCCTTGGTCTCCGCCGGAGTGGTCGCGATCTCTCCGGTCGGGACGGGTGCGCCGTAGGCACCCAGAAGTTCTTTTGCCTGGTATTCGTGGATCTTCACCTTGTGCTTCTCTCCTTTCCCGTTTTTCAATTTCCGGGGCGCAGTGTCCCGCTTCTTTATGCGCTGATGCGGATCACTCCGCTGTTTTTATAACTGGCGCGCCTTACGCCTTAATGCCGAAGAACTCGCGGTACTCCTCTTCGGTGTGTCCCATGATATCGCAGAACACCTCGTGGTTGGACTCGCCCAGCTCCTTCGTGTAAGCATCCGCGCTGCCGGGAGTCTCGCTCATCTTGAACGGGCTTCCGATCTGCCAGAACGGGCCGACGTTGGGGTTGTCCACCTGCACCAGCATGCGGCGCGCGGCCACCTGCGGATCCGTGGCCAGGTCGCTCACGTCGTTGACGGGGCCGCAGGGAAGGCCGGCCGCGTTCAGAATCTCGACCCACTCCTGCGCCGTCTTCCCGCGGAAGATATTGCTCAGGGTCTCGATCAGGGCCGTGTCGTTCTCATAGCGGACGTTTCCGTTGCAGAACCGGGGATCCTCAGCGATCTCCGGGTGGCCGATCGCATTGCAGAGTTTGATGAAGGCCGGGTCGCGCGCCGCGGAGATGGTGATCATCTTGTCGCTGGCAGGATAGATGCCGACCGGCATGTTGTGGCCGTTTCTCACGCCCTGACGCTGCGGGCAGATGCCCGTGAACATGTACTCCGACAGAAGGTTCTCCAGGAAGGGGATCATCGAATCGAGCATGGCGATGTCGATGTACTGGCCCTTTCCGGTCCGGTTCCTGTACTGCAGGGCCGCCAGAATGGCGATGACCGCGTGCAGGCTCGTGGCGATGTCCGCCGCATCCGTGCCGGCGTTCATCGGAGATCCGTCCTTCTCTCCGGTCACGCTCATCATGCCGCTCATGCCCTGGATGATCAGGTCAAAGGCGCCGCGCGCCGCATAGGGCCCCTCCTGGCCGAAGCCGGAAATCGAGCAGTAGATGACCTCGGGGTTGACCTCCTTCACCTTCTCGTAGTCCATCCCCATCTTCTTCATGGTGCCGGGGAAGTAGTTCTCGATGATGATGTCGGCCCGCTTCGCCAGCTCCCACGCAAAGGCCTTCTGGCGCTCGTCCTTCATGTTGATGGTGATCAGTTTTTTGCCGCGGTTGAAGCACATGTCGTGGATGCGCTCACCGGCGGGATTGTGATGCGGACGGCTCTGATCCAGATAGGGAACGTACGGGGCAGGTCCAATCAGACGGTCCGGCCGCTCCACCTTGATGACCTCCGCTCCAAGGTCTGCCATCATCTGCGTGGCAAAGGGACCGGCGACATACTGGGTAAAGTCCAGGATCTTGACGCCCTCGAGGGCGCCCGGTTTTTTCTCCATGGGGTTTTCCTTCCTTCTCATAGTTCCCGCTCTGTCCGTGCGCCGCGGCCGGGCCGCGGGCGCTCCGGCGCCGCTTTGTCAGCGGGGGCGGGTGTCGTCCATACCGGGAAGATCAAAGGTCGGGGCGCCGTAGTACACGGTCCCGCCGATGATCGTCATCTGAGGTACAAAGAGCTTGTCAAAGACGCGCTTCTCTTCGAAGAAATCTTCGTGAATGGTCCTGACGTCTTCCAGCGTCATGATGGTGACGTCACCGAACGCGCCCTCACGCAGCGTGCCGATCTGCCCCTCCATGTGCATGAGTTTTGCCGGGGTCTCCGTGACCGCACGGATCAGATCCGTGAAGTCCATGCCGAAGCCCAGCATTTTGCTCATCACGAACGGGAGCGAGCGCACCCGGAAGTGGTAAAAGGCCTTGTCGCAGGTCAGGTCGGTGGAGACGACGTCCGGGAAAAACCCCTGGGCGATGGCTCCCTCCGCGACCCTGTGCGCGTAGTTCTTGCGGCCGTTCGCGAGGTCATAGATCACGCCTTTCTCCCGCGCCGCGAGGATGCCCTCCTTCACGCGGCCGTCCGGCGTAAGAATGGTGTCGCCCTGCCCGTGGTACACGTGGCAGAGGATATCGCCGGGACGCAGGATATTCACGATCTCCTCCATGGTTCCGGAGGGATTGGTCACGTGCACGCAGACGGCCAGATCGCCGATCTCGTCCGCGGCGGCGACAGCGCGGCGCAGCGGGTCCAGATCCTTCGTCAGATTCTGGTTGTAGGAGAGGCGCATCTTGAGACCGATCATCTCTTCCGGATGACGCGCCTTCATCTTGCGCAGCCGGTCCACGTTGAAGGGCTGGGAGAAGTCCTCCACCACGGTGTAGTCCGGAAGTCCGCCGGTGTAGCAGTTCACGAAAGCCTTGATGCGGGGCTTCGCGTTCCGGATGATGTCGCGGCAGAAGATCTCAAACTCGGCCACGCCCGCACTGCCCGCGTCCACCGCGCTCGTCACGCCCATCGGGGGCAGGACCGCCGGGGAGGCGCAGATCGTGGAGCCGCCTTCGAACAGGTGCGTGTGGAAGTCGATCAGGCCCGGAAACACATAGCAGCCGCTCGCGTCGATGACCTGCGCCGCCTCGGTGGCGCCGGCCGCGCTCACGATGCGCTCGCCGTCGATCGCGATATCGCCGATCTCGTCCCGGCCTGTGCTCGGATCGAAGATTCGTCCGTTTTTGATCAGAATGTTCAGCATTGGCATCCTCCGTTGTGGTTTCCGGCCAGGGCCGGAAGCGGTTTTCCCTCCCTGGGGAAGGGGTGATGCTGCGGAACGGGTCAGTCCGCGAGAGCGGCCCGGGTCTTCTCCGCGATCTCCCGCGCGCCGGCGACCATCTCTTCGATGATCTGCGCGACCGGCTTGATCTCGTGGATCAGTCCCACGCCCTGGCCGATGTAGAGCATGCCGTCGGTCAGGCCCTCGCTGACGTTCTTTTTGACATTAGTGCCGGCCGTGATCGTCAGAAGATCCGCGAGACCCTTGCCCTCGGCCTCCATGGCGAGGACTTTGGCCGCGGCGTCATTCTTCACGACGCGCGCCGCGTTTTTGATCGAGCGCTGGATGAGCACGGTGTCGCGCTCGGTCCTCTCCAGCATGTAACTGCGGTAGGCCGGATGGGTGGTCGCCTCCTCAGACAGCGCGAAGCGCGTGCCCACAACGGCGCCGTCCGCGCCCAGGGCCAGCATGGCAGCCAGGCCGCGCCCGTCCACCACACCGCCGCCCGCGGCGACGGGGATCTTCACGGTGTCCATCGTCTGCTGGACCAGCACCATGGTGCCGATGTCATCCATGCCCGGGTGGCCGCCGGCCTCGTAGCCGATGATCTCCACCGCGTCCACGCCCACGCTCTCCGCCTTCCGGGCGAAGCGCGCCGCCGTGCACTTGTGGATGACCTTCACGCCGGCCTCCTTGAGCATCGGGATAAATTCCTCGGGGTTGCGTCCCGCGGTCTCCACGATCGGGACGCCCTCTTCGATCACGGTCCGGAAGAACTGACGGATCAGGGCCTCCTTCTCGGGGTTGGCGCCCGCCGGCAGCATCGAGATGTTGATGCCGAAGGGCTTGTCCGTCGCGGCCTTGATTCTGCGGATGCTCTCCGCCAGCGCCTCCGCCGTGGGGTGGGAATGCGCCGTCAGAACGCCCAGGCCGCCGGCCTCGGACACCGCGATCACGATGGCCGGGTCCGTGACCCAGAGCATGCCGCTCTGAATGATGGGATATTGAATGCCGAACAGTTCGGTCAGTCTCGTCTTCATGGCTCTCCTCCGTCATGCGCTCATGGTGCCGCGCCCAAAGTGTGACGGGGCCGCGCCGGATAGGAGGTCCCGGCGCGGTGCCCGCTGGAAGGTGTCGAAATTACTTGTCGTACTTGTAGAAGCCCTCGCCGGTCTTGCGGCCGAGCTTGCCGGCCTTGACCATATCCTCGAGGATCTGCGGCGGCTGGATCCAGGGCTCGTGGGTCTTCTCGTAGATGGACTTGGTGGCGTTGTAGGTGATGTCCAAACCGACCATGTCCTGAAGCTCCAGCGGTCCCATCGGATGGCCGAGGCCAAGCTTCGCGGCCGTGTCGATATCCTCCGCGCTCGCGATGCCGGCGCCGTACATGCGCATCGCGTTCAGGCGGAACGGATACTGCAGGTAGTTGACGACGAAGCCGGGGGTGTCCTTCGCGGTGATCGTGGTCTTGCCCAGGGACTCGGCAAACGCCTTCGCGGCGGCCAGGACGTCCTCGCTCACGGTCTCGGTCTTCACGATCTCGACCAGTTTCATGGCCGGAACGGGATTGAAGAAGTGGATGCCCACCAGACGGGTGTTGTCCTTCATCGCGGCGGCGATGTCGGTCAGGGACAGGCTGGAGGTGTTGGTGGCCAGGATGGCGTCGGGACGGCAGATCTCTTCGAGTTTGGTGAAGACCTTGATCTTCTCTTCGATGATCTCCGCGATAGCTTCGATGACGATGTCGCAGTCCGCGACCTTGTCCATCTCCAGGGTGAAGTCGATCTTCGCGAGGGCGGCGTTCATGTCTTCCACGGCCATCTTGCCCTTGTCGACTCTCTTCTGCAGGGAGCCGGTGATGGACTTCTGGGCCTTCTCCAGGCTGACCTGGCGATGGGCGACGAGGACGACGTCATAACCTTTCTGCGCGGCGGTCTGGGCGATGCCGTTGCCCATGCTTCCGCTTCCGATAATACCAAGTTTCTGCATTGTTATCTCCTTACATAAATGGGGCCGAACGTGCGGCGGTATTCCCGGACCGGCAGGAGTTCTGCCGGTCCGCAGTCAGTCGGTTTCTCAGATCTTCTCGAAGGCCATCGCCATACCGAGGCCGCCGGCGACGCAGAGGCTCGCCATGCCGTACCTGGTATCGGTGCGCTGCATCTCATGCACCAGGGTGGTGATGATGCGGGCGCCGGAGCAGCCCAGCGGGTGACCCAGAGCGATGGCGCCGCCGTTGACGTTGACGCGCTCTTCCTTCAGGCCCAGCTGCTTGATGCAGCCGATGGACTGCGCCGCAAAGGCCTCGTTCAGCTCGTACAGGCCGAAGTCGTCCAGGGTGAAGCCGGCGGGGGCCAGGAACTTCTCCATCAGCTTGTTGGTGGCGGCCACGGGGCCGAGACCCATCACGCGGGGATCCACGCCGGCAGCGGCGCCGCCCAGGATGCGGGCCAGAGGCTTCAGGCCGAGCTCCTGCGCCTTCTCTTCCGCCATGATGACGACAGCGCTCGCGCCGTCGTTGCGGCCGGAGGCGTTGCCGGCGGTGGTGACACCGTCCGGGAAGATCGGGCGAAGCTTCGCAAGCTTCTCCGCGTTGGTGTTGCGCTTCGGATACTCGTCGGTATCGAAGACGATCGGATCCTTCTTGCGCTGAGGGATGATCACGGGCACGATCTCGTCCGCGAACTTGCCGCCGTCGATGGCCGCGATGGCCTTCTGCTGGCTGGCCAGGGCGAAGGCGTCGCACTCCTCGCGGGTGATGCCGACTTCCCTGGCAACGTTATCCGCGGTCTGGATCATGTTGAAGGTGCCGTACTTGTCCTGAGGCTGGGAATGCGGCTGGGACTCGATGTTGGGGTCCGCAAACGCGGTGGTGCCGTTGCCGACGCCGAAGCGCGCGCCGCGCACATAGAAGGGAGCGGTGCTCATGCTCTCCACGCCGCCGCACAGGACGATATCGGAATAACCGGTCTGGATCTGCTGCATGCCGGACATGATGGCCTGCATGCCGGAGGCGCACTGACGGTGCACGGTGTAGGCGGGGGTGGCCACGGGCACGTCGATCATCAGGGAGCTCAGACGGGCGATGTTGGGCTGATCGGTGCTCTGCTTGGCCTGGCCGCAGATGACCTCATCCACCTGTTCCAGGGTGATGCCGGCCTTCTCCACAGCCGCCTTGAGGACGGTCGCCAGAAGGGTCTCGGGCTGCACGTCCTTGAGGGTGCCGCCGATGGAGCCGATGGGGGTGCGGACTGCCGATACCAGAACTACGTTTCTCATGTTTCTTTCTCCTTTACTCTTGCGCTGGAGGCGTCATTTTTCCTCCGCGGCTTTTCCGTTTTTTGATGATTGCGGCCGGGCCGCATAACTGAGCGGGACTCACTGTCCCTTGAAATTGGCCTTTCTCTTTTCCGCGAAGGCTTTGGGGCCCTCTTTGGCATCTTCCGTGCGCATCAGGAAATCGCGCAGGCCGGTCTCGTACTGCAGGGCGTCCGTCAGGGAGACGTTCTCTCCGTAGAGCACGCATTCCTTGACCGCACGCACGGCCAGAGGAGCTTTCTCGCAAATCGAGGCGGCATACTTGAGCGTCTCTTCCAGGAGCTTCTCCTGCGGGTACACGCGGGAGACCAGGCCCCAGCGAAGGGCCTCTTCCGCTCCCACGGTGCGGGCGTCCAGAAGCATTTCCATCGCGAACGAGCGCGGCACCGCACGGATCAGGCGCTGGATGCCGCCGGCGCCGGGAAGGATGCCCCACTTGGGTTCCGGCAGAGCGAACTTCGCGTTCTCGGAGGCGAAGCGGACATCGCAGGCCAGGGCGATCTCGAAGCCGCCGCCCATGCAGGCGCCGTTCACGGCCGCGATGATGGGCTTGAAGGTGCTGTAGTTGCGGCAGATGGCGCCGAACTGTGCGTGCGGCTTAAAGTACTGGGCGCGGCGGTCCGCATCGCTGGCGGCCGTCTGGCTCGTGATGTGCTTCTTGAGGTCCGCGCCGGCACAGAAGGCTCTCTCGCCCGCACCGGTAAGCACGCAGACCCACAGGTCGTCATCGTCGCGGAAGCGGTCGAAGGCCTCGTCCAGTTCCTTCACGGTCTCGGGGTCGATGGCGTTCATCGCCTCGGGGCGGTTGATGGTGATCAGAAATGTTTTGTCGATCACTTCGGTCAAAATGGCCATGGCTGATCCTGCCTTTCAAAGAATAGAGACGCGCGGACCGCAGGCTGCGCGGCCCGCGCGGGGAATGATCAGACTTCCTGCTCGTTGAACCACTTGAAGGCTTCCTTGAAGCCCAGTTCCTTGATCTTCGCCTTGGTCGCGAGGCAGCCGTCGGAGAAGTGCAGGATGGCATCCCACTCCGGTCCGAACATGACGCAGTTGGTGAAGCCCTGCACGTCCGCGATGCGGTTGACGGCGAACTTCTTCATGGTCAGCATGTCCAGAGGCGTGCGGGCGATGCCCTTCGCGAGCTTCTTGACCTCATCTTCCAGCTCTTCCAGCGGGACGGACTTGGTGGCGAAGTTCCACTTCTCGGCGGTGATGCCGTTGATCTCGGAACCGGCGTTCAGATCCATCATCTTCGCGCGGGACGGGCCGACCTTGAGGGCCCACATCGGTCCCACGAAACCGCCGCCCAGAGGCATCTTCGGGAAGCCGAAGCGGGTGTCGTCCGCGCAGATCACGATATCGCAGCAGACGCACAGCTGGGTGGCGCCGCCCATGCAGTAGCCGTGGACCTGGGCGATGACGGGCTTCGGATACTTCCAGAACTCCAGGAAGATGTCCATGTTCTTTTCCAGACGTCTCCAGTCACTCATGACGCCGGAGATGGCCTTGCGCTCGGGATCGTCGCCGCCTACGTCGAAGCCGGCGGAGAAGCCCTTGCCGTTGCCCTTCAGAACGATGACGCTGATGGTGTCGTCATTTCTCAGGGCGTCCAGCTCGGTCAGCATCTGGTCGATGACCTGGCGGGACAGGGCGTTGCTTCTCTGAGGGCGGTTGAAGGTGAAATACGCGACCTTGCCGACCTTCTCGACTAACAGAACGTCTTTCTCATCGTAACCGAAATCGCTGTACATGGCTCTTCCTCCTTAGATGATGGCAAGCGGGTTGACGGGGGAACCGGTGCCGCCCTTCAGGCGGATGCCGGAGCAGATGAACAGGAACTCGTACACGCCGTCGCGGGCGAGCTCTTCGAGATCCAGGGACTCCATGATCTGGATGCCGCTCTCCTTGAGCAGGACCACGTGCACAGGGGTGCCGTTGTTCGGGACGACTTCATAGGAGAAGGTATCGGTGCCGGTGGCGCGGATCTTGAAGGACGCGATGTACTTCGCGGCTTCCACGCCGGGGCCGGGGGTACCCTTGCCCAGGTTGTTGTAGACGACGGGGTTGTCCCAGTACTTGGTCCAGCCGGTGCGGAAGATGACGGTATCACCTTCCCGGATCTCCACGCCCTCGGCCTCGCAGGCTTCCTTCACGTCAGCCTCGGTGATCTCGTAGGCGGCCTCGAGGCAGTCCGTGCCCTTCAGCTTCGCGATGTCCAGAAGGATGCCGCGGGAGACGACGGGCTCCATCTCTTCCATGCCCAGGGCCTTCAGACCTTCGGTCGCGCTCTGGTTGTCGATGGCGCTGATGCCGCCAAACAGCTGTCCGCAGCAGCCGACGTGCCCCAGGGAGTCGATGTGGGTACCGCAGTGGGTGGCCGTCGCGAACATATCGCTCGCGGTGGTGGTCTCATTTCTCTTGCTCTTCAGTTCTCCGTGGCCGCGCACCATGCCGTAGATGAACGGGGGATGCAGCGGATAATGGGTCATGCCCGGCTCCATCACGCAGCCGAGGGAGTAGACCTTGCCCTGTTTGACCGGCGCAAACGCGTCGCCTGTGCTATAGCTGATCATGATTGTCCTCCTGTGGATGTGCGGCGCTCCATTGCGCCGCGGCTTGGATCGTCAAAGGGTTCCGAAACGGGCTTACTTGCCCTGGAAAACAGGCTTTCTCTTCTCCGCGAAGGCGCGGGCGCCCTCCCGGTGATCCTCCGACATGATGAGGGAGGCCTGCATGGCCACCTCGAGGTCAAGGGTCTGCTCGAAGTTCATATCCATGCTGCGGTTGAGCATCAGTTTGGTGTAGCCGATGGCCTTGGGCGCCATCTCGGTGAAGCGGGTGGCCAGGGCCATGGCCTCGTTCATGACCTCTTCCTGAGGGACGGCCTTGTAGACCATGCCGATGCGGGCGGCTTCCACGCCGTCGATGGGCTTGCCGAGAAGCATGAGCTCCTTGGCCTTGGGCAGGCCGACAAGCTTGGGCAGGAAGTACAGGCCGCCGGTGTCGGGGGCCAGGCCGATGTTGACGAAGGTCTGGTTGAACTTCGCGGTCTCCGAGGTGATGACGAAGTCGCAGGACAGGGCCAGGTTCGCGCCGGCGCCCACGGCGTAGCCGTTGACGGCCGCGATGACGGGCTTCTCCATGCTCCAGATCGTCTTCACGACATTGTGCATGAAGCTCTTCATGCGCTTGCTGATCTCAAAGCCGCTGCGGGCGGAGCTCATCTGCTTGACGTCGCCGCCGGCGCAGAAGGCGCGGCCGGCGCCGGTGATGATGACGGCCCTGACAGCGTCATCCGTCGCGATGCGGCGCACCAGATCCAGCAGCGCGTGGCGCATGGGATCGGTGATGGCGTTCAGGGATTTCGGACGGTTCAGGGTGATGATGCCGATACCTTCGGGAGTCTGCTCGTACAAGACGGGCTGCTCTTCCACGACCTCAGCTGCCTGATTGACGTTTTCCGACATGGTTTTTCTCCTTTGTGTTCCGGTCTGGCCGGAGGGTTTCGGTAAGGCGCGCGGCCGCGCGGACCGCGCGCACGGATCCTGCTTGAATTACTTCGCGACGACCAGGGCATCCAGGGCCTTGACGCCCTCGCCGGCATCCTTCATGAGCATCGGGTTGACATCCAGCTCGCTGATGTAATCCTTGAGCTCGTAGACCATCCGGGAGACGTTGACCAGGGCATCCGCCATGGCGTCCACGTCGCGCTTGTTGCGGCCGCGGGCTCCGTTGAAGATCGGGAAGGCCTTGACATTCTTGATCATGTCGAGGGCATCGTCCTTGGAGAGCGGAGCCACGCGCAGCTGAGTGTCCTTCATGATCTCGACGAAGATGCCGCCCAGACCGAAGAGGACGACGGGGCCGAACTGAGGGTCGATCTTCGCGCCGACGATCGTCTCTTCTCCGCCGGAGACCATCTCCTGCACCAGAACGCCGAGGATGTTGGCGTCGGGGCGGGCGGCCTTCGCGTTGGCCATGATCTCGTCAAAGGCGGCGCGGACTTCTTCCGCATTCTTCACGCCGACCTTGATGCCCTTGACTTCCGTCTTGTGCAGGATGTCGGGGGAGTCGACCTTGATGACGACCGGGTAACCGATGGCTTCCGCAGCGGCGACGGCAGCGTCGGCGTCGGCAGCGGTCTTCTCCTGGGTGACCGGAATGTCATACAGGGTGAACAGTTCCTTGGACTCGTGCTCGGTGAGAGCGCGGCCGCTGCACTTCTTCAGAAGTTCCACGCCCTTGGTGTAGCGCTCCGTGGTGGTATCCACCGCGGGGATCTCGGCCAGGACGGCGTCCTTCTTCTCGCGCAGGAACTTGCAGTACTTCAGGTACGCGGTGACGCACTTTAAGGTCTGGGTCGCGGTCTGCACGAAGGGGTAGTTGCACTCGTTGGTCAGGAACTCCTTGTGCCAGTCGTCCAGTGCGTGGTTGGCCAGGGAGGACATGACCAGGTTCAGGCCGTCTTCCTTTGCCGCACGGGTGACGTTCAGCAGACGGGTCTGATGGGACGGAGTATCATTGGAAGGCAGGCCGACGGTCTCGAACGCGACCAGGATGCCGATCTGCGGATCCTCGTTGATGATGTTGACGGCCTCGCGGTACACGGACAGGTTGTTGAGGACCTGAGCCGTCGTGTCGATCGGGTTCGCCACGAAGCAGGAAGGCGGCAGAACGCTCTTCAGTTTCTCCTGGGTCTCGGGAAGGAGCTCCGGGAGCTGGATGCCCAGGGACTGGGCGATGTCGCTGTAAAGGCCCACGGCGCCGCCGGACGCGCACAGGATGCACATGCCGTCGGATTCGGGCTTCGGAAGCTTGACCTCGCGGCAGAACAGAGCGGCCGTTTCCACCAGCTCGTTGAAATCGTAGACGCGGGTGATGCCGTATTTCTTGAAGATCTCGTCCGCGACGCGGTCCGCGCCGGCCATGGAGCCGGTGTGCGCCATCGTGGAGCGCTGGCCTCTCTCGGAGGCGCCGGTCTTGAGGACGATGATGGGCTTCTCGGCCTTTAACGCTTTCTTAGCGACGCGGATAAACTTCTGCGGATCGCGGATTCCCTCGATGAAGGTCACGATGACGTCGGTGTTGGGATCATCGACGAAGTACTCGATGAAGTCCGAGGTCTCCAGCACCATGCTGTTGCCGGTGGAGATGTTGAAGGTGATGCCCAGATTTCTCTGATAGAAGGGCATCGTCGCGGCCTGCATGAAGGCGCCGGACTGGAACACCATGCCGATGTTGCCCTTCAGGATGCCGCCGCGGATGGGGGCGGTCATGGCCGGGATGTCCTGGATCGCGTTGATGAAGCCGAGGCAGTTCGGGCCGAGGACCGGGAAGTCGTTCTCCAGGGCCTTCTTCTTCATCTCCTCCTGCACGGCCTTCCACTCGGGCTCTCCGCTCTCGGAGAAGCCGGCGGAAATGATGACCGCGGAGCGGCAGCCGAGCTCGATGGCGGTGTTGAAGGTGGGCTGCACCAGCTCGCGGCGGACCATGATGATCACGCAGTCGACCGGCTCAGGCAGCGCCTGCAGGTTCGGATAGCACTTCATGCCCTTGAGTTCTTCGTACTTGGGGTTGATCGGATAGATCACGCCCTCGAAGTTCGAGTTGGAAAGGTTCTCCAGCATCATGTTGCCGAAGAAGTTGTTCGGAGAGGCCCCTACGAAGGCAATGCTCTTCGGACGTACCAGGTAATCCAGGTTTTTCTTCACGTCGTTCATGTCAGTTGATCTCCTTAGTATATCGTTCTGAGATAATGTGAGGGGATGCGCCCCGGTGCGGCCGGAGCGCCCTTCCCGAGCTTTCGTGTTACGCCTCTGCGGCGTGATGATGCTGCGCTCTCTTGTTGTTGATGAAGTTCAGCGCAAGGATGGCCACGGCCACAGCCAGACCGATGATATCCGTGAGTGTTCCCGGATACACCATGGCGATGGCGGCTGCGATCAGCAGGATCCTCTCGATCACGTTCATCTTCTTCATGAAGAAGCCTTCCATGCCGATACCGAGGACGATGACGCCGAGCAGTGCGGAGACGCCGACCAGGACGATATTGCCGGCGCTGCCCTGCATCAGCAGGCCCTGGTTATAGCAGAAGAAGAACGGAACAATGAAGCCGCCGATCCCGAGCCTCGTGGCGTATAGTCCTGTCTTAAAGGCACTCGCACCTGATATGCCGGCCGCGGCGTATGCCGCCATGGCCACAGGAGGCGTGATGGAGCTCAGGCAGGCGTAGTAGAACACGAACATGTAGGCCGCCATCGAGGAGATGCCCATCTTGACCAGGGCGGGGGCGCACAGCGTCGCGCAGACGATGAACGCAGCCGTGGTCGGAAGGCCCATGCCCAGCAGGATGCAGGAGAGCATCGTCAGGATCAGGGCCGGCAGGAGTCTGCCGTTCGCGACCGTCAGAACGATGGAGGTGAAGCGGAGAGTCAGACCCGTGCGGGTCAGGATGCCGATGATGATGCCGGCGGTGGAGCAGGCCATGGCCACGGGGACCATGCCCTTGGCGCCGTCAGCCAGGGCGTCGAACACGTCCTTGACCTTCATGCGCTTGTCGCCGGTCCGGAGCAGGAAGCACACCACCACGATGCAGGCGATGGAGATCAGTCCGGAATAGCTGGCGGAGTAGCGGGCCACGACCAGAGCCCAGATCAGCAGGCCGATCGGGATCAGGAACGGGATACCTTCGACGAAGGTCTTGCCGGCCTTCGGCAGCTGATCCTTCGGCATTCCCTTCAGGCCAAGACGGCAGGCCTCGAAGTGCACCTGCACGCCGCAGGCCACGAAGTAGAGGATGGCCGGGATCAGGGCGGCGACGGTGACTTCACCGTAGCTGATACCAAGGATCTCTGCGAGGATGAAGGCGCCGGCACCCATGACAGGCGGCATGATCTGTCCGCCGGTGGAGGCCACGGCCTCAACAGCGCCCGCGAAGACGGGGTCGTAGCCGATCTTCTTCATCAGCGGGATGGTGAAGGAACCGGTGGTCACAACGTTGGCAACGCCGGTGCCGGAGATGGTGCCCATGGCAGCCGAGGAAACAACGGCGGTCATGGCGGGGCCGGAACGGGTGTGGCCGGTCAGGGCGTAGGCGATGTCGATGAACCACTGGCCGCAGCCCGTGACGGACAGGAAGGAGCCGAACAGGACGAACATGGCGACGTAGGTGGCCGAGACGCCCAGCGGCGAACCGAAGATACCTTCCGTGGAGTAGCAGAGGGTGTCCACGAGGACCTTCCACTTATACTTCTGATGATAGAGCATGCCGGGCAGGAGATGTCCGAACATACCGTACAGGATGAAGACCGCGGCGATGATCGGGAGGGCCTTGCCGGTGGCGAGGAGCACCGAGATCAGGATGCAGATGATCAGGATGGTGCCGATGATGATATCGGTCTGGCTCGGGCCCTTGCGGACCAGGATGAGCTGGTAATCCGCGCGGAACTCCCAGGCGATGAACAGGGCGCACGCGACGCCGATCGCAGCCAGGATATAGGAAATCGCTAAGGACAGCTTTTCATTCTTAAGCTTCGGGGGATACAGGAACGTCACCAGAAGCAGGGCAAATGCCAGATGCACGCCGCGCTGCTGGCCGGGAATAAAGCGGCCGACGATCGCGGAGTAGATCTGGAAAATCGACATGAGGACGCCGGCTGCATACACGATGTACCGGTTGATCTTTTTTGCCTTCTCCATAATACTCTTCTCTTTCCTTTACTTTTTCTGCTCTTTTTCCTTCTCTTTTGAGTCAAAAACGATGCAGCGGGGGGCAATTTTCCATGTTTTTTGGGTACAAAAATCCCGACGGCCGCAAAGACCGACTCTTGACACGACCGTCGGGATAGATTCAGAGGTTACTTACTTCGCTTCCGGAGGAATGGCAGCCTCAGGAATGTTGAAGCCCTTCTCCTTGTAGAACTTGTACGCACCGATGTGAAGCGGCACGACCATCTCGGCACAGGGATCGTTCCAGTTCATGAACTTGCAGCTGTCATGGACGCCCTTCCAGTCCTCATAGGTCTCGTACACGGTCTTGACGAACAGGTACGCCTGATCCTCGGTCAGAGCGTCGCCCAGCGTCCAAACCATGGCCTGCTGAGAGGAGGTCACGATATCTTCGGGCTGCTTCGGATAGGTGTTGGCAGGGATCGTGAAAGGAGCGTACGCAGGGTTGACTTCCTGCATCTTCTTCACGTACTCTTCGCCCAGCGGGATGAACTTGACATCCGTGTTGGTCACGGTATCGGTCAGGGTGCCCCAAGGCATGAAGTTTGCAAACATCAGAGCGTCGATCTGGCCATCCTGCAGGGACTCGCAGGCCTGGGTGGGCTGGATGTACACGGCCTCGATATCGTCGAAGGTGTAGCCCAGAGCGGTCAGAACGGTGTTGGACCAGGTGTAGTAACCGGAGCCGGCAGTACCGACAGCGACCTTCTTGCCCTTGATGTCCTCAACCTTCTCGATGCCGGAACCGGCGCGGACCACGATGTGGTGCACGTAGGAAGGCAGCGGGAACAGGTCACGGATGTCGTCTCCGCCATCGCCTTCCCAGGCAGCGGTGGAGGTGTAGTAGTAGTAAGTACCGTCGTTGTTGCCCTGGCCGACATGCCACACGCCGTCACGGATGCCGCGGACGTTCTCGGACTGACCCTGAGAAGCCTCGACGTCGGCAGTGAAGATGTTCTGAGCCTTGTTGATGGTATCCGCGATACCAGCAGCAACAATGTAGCCGCCGGTGGAGGATCCGGAAGTGCCCCAGCTGAAGCGGAAAGGATCGACCCTCACTTCTTCGGTGGCAGGAGCCTCGGTCGTGCCGGGAGCCTGGGTCTCAGGAGCCTTCGTGGTCTCGGGCGCCTTGGTGGTGGTAGGAGCAGCGGTCGTGGAAGGCGTGCTGCCTCCGCAGGCTGCAAGAGCGAGCATCGCAAGGGCGATGACCAGCACCAGTGCGAGCACCTTCTGCATCTTCTTCATGTGTTACCTCCTAAATTTTTGATTTGATATTGCCCCCAATACCAATCTTGTAATCGCAGTGTAACACACCCATGTTTAACTGTCAACAAAGTTTTTCGTCTTTGCAAGGAATTTTGACACCTATTGATGATTTTTGGCGATTCGCCTATGAAACCCGATTTCTTTTGTGCAACCTGCCAAATCTCGTTCCTCTATTGACAAACAGTGTGCCTTTCCTGTACTATTTTTTTGACAGTTGTGAAATTGTGAAACAGGCTCGGCGAAAAGCGCAGATTCCTTTGTCAAACAAGTGTTTGCACCCCGGAATATCTCCCTGCTTTTCTATAAGGATACGTCATTTCCGGCCGGACATTGTTATTTTTTCACGGCAGTTGTGCGGAAAGCGGCACTTTTCTCCGGGCAACGCCCGGCGCGGGGCGCTCTTTTCGCGGCAGCACACGGCACCCACAACCAGACGGGCACACAGCGCAGGAGAAACCACTATGGAAAACAAACAGATCGAGTACATCCTGGAGATCGCCAAGGAACAGAACATCGCCAGGGCTGCCCAGAACCTGGGCATCTCCCGCTCCGCCCTGAACTATTACCTCCTCAACCTGGAGAAGCAGTTCGGGATCCCGCTCTTCCACCGCATCAAGGGCAATATGCTCCCCACGGACGCCGGAAAGCTCTATATCGAATACGGAAGAAAAATTCTGGAACTGCAGCAGGACTGCAACATCGCCCTGCGCGACATGTCCGACGGCAACACGGGCGTCATGCACCTGGGCGTCACCTACGGCCTGGGCCAGCGCATGTTTACGGCCGCCCTCCCGGACTTCAATCAGGAATTCCCCCGCTACGAGATCAAGCTCTTCGAGGCCAACGTGAACGAACTCGTCCGCGCCCTGATCGACGGCGAGATCGACCTCATGTGGGGCGCCATCTACCAGCCGATCCCGGAGCTGCAGCATATTCTTCTGGACACCTCCCCGCTCATGCTGGTCGTTCCGGAAAAGATGGCCAAGCACCCCTTCGATCCGAAGACACGCTTCGGCGAGGCTCCGGTGGACATCCGCGCCTACCGCGACATCCCCTACTCCTTCCTGAACGAATCCGCCCTGGTGCGCTCCATGATCGACGAGCTCTTCCACGAAACGGACATCACGCCCCGGATCATCTTCGAGGGCGGGCGTTTCCGCATGATGGAGGACGCGGCCCAGACCGGCGTCTCGGCCACCATCCTGCCCAAGGTCATGTGCAACTGCATGCGCGACGTCGTCTACTACGAGATCGCTCCCAAAAAGGACTTCTCCCTGGCCATCTCCCACCGCAAGGGAGCCTACCTCTCCCACGCGGAAAAGTATTACATCGATCTTCTGCGCAAGCACCTCTCCCACATCATCCCCTACTACGAGCACGGCGAGCAGCACGCGCTCCAGCTGTGAGGGCGGGGAACGCAGACAGACGGACAAAAACAGGAAAACGCAGCGCCGCGACGGCGCTGCGTTTTTTCATGCTGCGGCACAACAAAGCCCCCGCCGTCCGGCAGGGGCTGCTTTTGCATTATCGGTTCACCAGCAGGGTTTTCATCGCGTCCTCGAGCCCGTCCACCGTGAGCGGATACATATCCACCACGCGGCGGATCACGCCGTAGGTCTGTCCCCAGTACCGGCCGAGCTGCGGCTCTCCCCCGGGGTTGAGCCAGACCAGATGGGGGTACTGCTCCTTGAAGCGCTGAAGCCATTCCATGCCGGAGTGGGCCGTCTTGTGATCCGGTCCGTCCCAGCGGGGGCCCATCAGCTCGTCCATGTCCATCAGCGCGTCGCCCACGAGGATCACCTTGTACTCGCTGCCGAAATTCTTCAGCACCCATTCCGTCGGCACCGCGTGCTCGCGGTACATGCGGGGGTCGGTGTAGACCTGGGAGTAGACGCAGTTGTGGAAGTAGTAGATGTGCAGTTCCTTGAACTGGTTGTCGCGCACGGCGGCCTGAAACAGCATGGAGCACAGGTGGGAGTAATACGCCATCGACCCGCCGGAATCCATCAGCATCAGCACCTTTGAGGTGTTGCGGCGCGGATATTTGTAGTGGATCTTGAGCGTCCCCGCGTTGTCGCAGGTATCGCGAATCGTCCCGTCGATGTCAAACTCGGTCTTCTCACCCATACTCTGGTCCGAGAACTGGCGCAGCAGGCGGAAGGCCATCTGGAACTGGCGGATGTCCAGCGTGTTGTCGCGCCGGAAATCGCGATAGCGCCTCTCTCCGGCCACCATGAAGGCGCGGCGGTGGCGGCTCACGCCGCCGACGCGGATGCCCTGGGGCGAATGGCCGTCGTTTCCGAAGTTGGAAAAGCCCTTCGTTCCGATCCAGTAGCTGCCGCCGTTATGCTCCTCCGTCTGCTCGCGCAGCCGCTGCTCGAACATCCCGAGGATCTGCTCGATCGTCTTCTCCTGATAGCCCTGCGTCCGCAGAAAATCACGGAACTGCGGAAGAAGCTCGCTCGGGTCGTTCAGCCAGTTCATCAGCTCGTCCGGGAGTTCGTCCTCCCAGGGAACGCCGTCGAAGTACTCCAGGAAGATCCTGTCAAATTTGTCGAAGTCCGCTTCGCTCTTGACGAGGACGGCGCGGCAGAGGTGATAGAACCCCGTCAGCGACGTCTCGTGCAGATTCAGCATCAGCGCCTCCATCAGCGTCATCCACTCGTTCAGCGAGACAAGGAATCCATGCGAGCGGAGCAGGTAAAAGAATCCGGTAAACATGCCCGCTCCTTTTAGTGCAGACGGCGCCGCATCACCGCGATGTCCTTATCCTTTTTCAGAAGCACGCCCGCGAACGGGATCTCCTTCTCGATCCGCTCCGGGTCGATGCCGCCCAGCTGCAGGGCGCGGATCCAGTCCACCAGCTCCGAGGTGGAGGGCTTCTTCTCGATGGAATCGATCCCGCGCAGGAAGTAGAAGGCGTTCATCGCCTGCTCCAGAAGCGTATCGTCCAGACGGTCGAAGTGGACGCGCACGATCTTCTCCATCTGCTCCTGGTCCGGGAACGCGATGTAGTGAAAGATGCAGCGGCGCAGGAAGGCGTCCGGGAGTTCCTTTTCCGCGTTGGAGGTGATGATGACGATGGGCCTCTCCTTCGCCTTCACGGTCTCTCCGGTCTCGGGGATGTAGAACTCCATCTTGTCCAGTTCCCACAGAAGGTCGTTGGGGAACTCGAGGTCCGCCTTGTCCACCTCGTCGATCAGCAGCACGACCTGCTCCGGGGAGGAAAACGCCTCACCCAGCTTGCCGAGCTTGATGTATTTCGCGATATCGTCCACGCCCTCAGAACCGAACTGGCTGTCGTACAGGCGCTGCACGACGTCGTAGGTGTACAGGCCGTCCTGCGCCTTCGTGGTGGATTTGACGCTCCAGATGATGAGATTCTTGCCCAGCGCCTCCGCTACGGCCTGCGCCAGCATCGTCTTGCCCGTGCCCGGCTCGCCCTTGATCAGAAGCGGCTTCTGCAGCGCCATGGCGATGTTGACCGCGCCCATCAGCTCCTGCGACGCGATATAGTTGCTGGTTCCCTGAAACGTGCTGCTCATGTTCTCTCCTCCGCGGACGGCATTCTCTCGCGCAAACATGCGATTCTCCGCATACTTGTACCATTCTATCGGGTGCGTGCGCTCTTGTCAAATCCTTCACGAAAATTTGATATCAGGCAAAGAAGCCGAATGCTTTCAGAAACACAAGCGTCAGAAGGACAATGCAGACAGAGCGGATCATCAGGACGTAGAGCCCGCGTCGCCCCATCCTGGCGCCGCCCTCTTCCGCCTCCCGGATGATCTCCTTCGGGCCGATGACCCATCCCACCAGGATGCAGGTAAGAATCGCCAGGATCGGCATCATGATGTTGTTGCTCAGATAGTCAAAGATATCCAGAATCTGCCCTGTATCTCCGGTGGGCAGTTTAAATTCAAAATACAGCAGGTTGTAGCCCAGTGCCACAACGATGCCCAGCAGCCAGCCGTAGACCGACGCTGCGATCGTCGCTTTCTTTCTCTCCCAGTGGAATTCATCCATCAGACTGGAGACGATGGCTTCCAGAATCGAAATGCAGCTCGTCAGTGCCGCAAAGATGACCATCAGGAAAAAGAGTGCGCCGGTGATGGTTCCGGGCACCTTCCCCATCGATGAAAAAACCTTTGGCAGAGAAATAAACATCAGTCCGGGACCGCTGCTCATCGCCTCACGTCCCATAAAGGTAAAGACGGCGGGCACGACCATGACACCGGCCAGGAGTGCGATACCTGTATCGAAGATCTCGATCCTGTTGATGCTCTTGGGCAGATTCTCATCTTTCTTCAGATACGAACCGTAGGCTACCATAATGCCCATCGCGATCGACAGGCTGTAAAACAGCTGCCCCATGGCGTCCATGATGACGCCCATTAGTTTTCCGAACGTCAGTCCCTGAAAATTCGGAATCAGGTAAATTGCAAGGCCCTGCAAACCTGTCCTCTTTACACCGTCCGCGTCGGTGAAGGATAAGCTGCAGCTGTAGATCGCGATGCCAAGCACCAGCACCACGAGCAACGGCATCAGCACACGCGACAATTTCTCGATTCCTTCGTTCACTCCGCGGAAAATGACAAACGCCGTCGCCGCAAAAAAGAGCGTGTGAAAAACGATCGGCTGCCACTGTCCGGTGATGAAGCCGGTAAAGAAGCCATCCTCTGCCGCAGCTTCGATACCGCCGCTTGCAAATACAGTGAAATACTTCAGCACCCAACCGCCGATCAGGCTGTAGTACGGCAGAATGATGGCCGGAATGACGGTTGCCAGGATGCCCAGAAAGCCCCAGCCCTTCCTCAGCGATTTGTACGCACCCAACGGACCCAGGCCCGTCTTTCTTCCGATCGCAACCTCTGTCAGAAGCAGTGTGAAACCAAAGGTCAACGCCAGGAGAATGTAGACGAGCAAAAAGAGTCCGCCGCCGTTCTTCGCCGCAAGATAAGGGAAACGCCAAATGTTCCCAAGCCCGACCGCCGATCCTGCTGCAGCCAGAATAAACCCCAGCGATCCGGAAAACGTGTTGCGTTCTCTCTTTCCCTGGTATTCTTCCATTGTTCAGCCCCCTTATCTTCAAAGTTGTAACCACTTCAGTATAATACCACATGAAAGTTGTAAATAATGTAGCATTATACCACACTTCGAAGAAAAAAGGAGGGACAAGAATCGATTTGGCTGCTGACCCCGCCGCCGCCCTGTACATCCTGCACGCGCACAAACATCTCCGGCATTCCGCAGGCTCTGCATCCACGGCCCCTGTGCTGTCCCCAGCGCAAAAGACACCCCGGCAGATTGATATGCTACCCCCAAGTAGGACACTGAAATATAAAACCTACTTGGGGGTATTTCTATGGCCAGAAAAAGCAAGATTGACCCGGCAGAAAAAGTAAAGGTAATTGAACGGTTACTGGCAGCTGAAATCGGTGTTTGTGA
>JAFRUR010000070.1 GCA_017438775.1 Lachnospiraceae bacterium
CCGCTCTTCTATGCTAAGATGTTTGTAGTTCATACGCTCCTCCTCTGTAGCTTTGGTGTGTGGTAGCTTCATTCTACACGAGGTTTGTATGAACTTCTTTTTTATTCCGTTAACTGTTGCTCTTGATAGTATAATTCACCGGCGGAAACAGAAAGGGCATGCCTTCGGGCATGCCCTTTTCGCGTCTCGCGTATGGATTTGTTCTCAGTACCCGCTCACCTTGCTCTCTTCCCCGATCACGACGCGGCAGCCGCTCTTCACGTGGGTCACGAGGTACTTCATGGAGTCCTCGGACATCGCGATGCACCCGTGGGTGGGCGTGCGGTCCGAGTTGAACCCGTGCAGGAAGATGGCGCAGCCGCGGTACGGCGTGCATTCGGGGTAGTTGTAGTTGATGGCGAGGCAGTAGTTGTAGCTGGGGATCTTGTCGATCAGGTGCTCCGTCGTGGTCCAGTCCGGCGTGACCGAGGGATCGGCCGTGCTGACGAACTTGTTGTAGTATTTGGACTCGGGGTCGTCCACCCAGTGCATCGTATCGTCCACCTGGGTGTAGCCGAGGGCGCAGCCGGGATCCGGGTTGCGGCCGAAGGCCTTGATGATGGAGAAAGCCCCGACGGGCGTCCGGTTGTCGCCCTCACGCTCCTTGTACAGGCCGTTGTAGGCGATCTTCCCGTTGGTGGTCATCAGGGTCTTCCACTGCCCGTCGATCTTCTGGTACATGGCGATCTTGCAGTCCGTTCCGGCTGCGGGGGCCGTGACCAGGATGAACTGCTCGCAGCGCTGCGCCACGGCATAGCCGGCCACCGGGTGGCTGTCGGCCGCCGTCGTGGTCTCCGGGGCCGTCGTCTCCGGCGCCTTGTCGGTCAGGTACTGCGAGGCGACGTAGGCTTCCCGGCCCTGCCAGCGGACCCGGCTCCAGCCGTCGTCCGAGACAGCCAGCTGCTCGACCTTCGTTCCGATGGAAAGCTGTCCGAGGACTTCCCCGGCGGGCTGTTCCCTCACGCGCACGTTGTCCGAGGCGTATAGGATGGCCTTCTTCTCGGTGAAGACGCGCGCCTGCGTGGTCGGAGGCGCTGTGGTGGGCGGGACCGTGGTCGCGGGCTCGGTCCCGTCTGCGGGAGAGCCGGTCAGATCGTTCAGGTCGTAGCGGTCGATTCCGCTGCCGGGGCCGCTTCCGTCGGTGCTGTCCGGGACCGCGGTGCTTCCCTCCGGAGGCGCTTCCGTGAGACCGGGAGGCGCCTGCGTGCCGGCCTGCGTGGTCCGGGGCGCCGCGGTGGTGAACACCATCGTGGGGTCGATCTCGGGGTCTTTCCGGCTGCAGCCGAGGACGGCGCACAGAAGCAGCACCGCGAGAAGAAACTGCGCGGTGCGGAGGACAGCCCTGCGGCGGGTCTGGTTGTGAGCAAGTGTATTCATGTTTCTACTATACCCCAAGCAGGCATTTTTCGCAACAATTGCGGATGCGGCGTTTTTCACAGGGCCGGGCCGCGCCGTGTTTCATTTCGGGCGGGCTTGTACATAAAACGGCCCGAAAACCGCGGAAAAACAGGCTTTTTTCCGGCTTTTTCCGCCGGGCGGGTTGTACAGTTTGTCGGAGAAAGCACCGGGATTTGCTCCGCCTATCGTGAATAATTCCCCATGTTTTCCGACTCCGGAGTAAAAAAATACATATTTTTAGGCATATAGCAAACAAAACACATAGTTTTTTGCCGGTTTTTGGTATATAATACATACCAACAGCGGAGCCGTATGAGCGGGACTCCGCTCTGGGCGGGAAAACCCGCCGGAAACGGCTCCGGCAATGCTGCCGGGGAACTAGAAAACAGGAGGAATGAAGCACATGAAGAAAAGAGTATTTGCGATCCTGAGCCTGGTACTCGTGCTGGCGCTCGTGCTGGCCGCCTGCGGCGGGAACACCCCGTCCACCACGGCCGCGCCTTCCACGACCAAAGCTCCGGAGACCAAGGCTCCGGAGACCAAGGCACCCGAGTCCACCGAAGCCCCTGCCTATGTCCCGAAGGGACGCGTCGTCGTCTACTCCGCTTCCTCGGAAGACCAGAGAGATCTCGAGAAGAAGCTGTGGGCCGAGAAGTATCCGGACTGCGAACTGGAATTCATCAGCGCCGGCTCCGGAGAACTGACTGCCCGTATCGAGGCCGAGAAGGACAGCCCCAAGGCTGACGTCATGATCGGCGGTTCCGCCTCCATCTACGCAGGTCTGGAGCCCTACCTGGAAGCCTACGTCTCCCCTGAGAAGGCCAACATCCTGCCTTCCTTCTCCGGAGATACCGACCTGTACACCCCTGTGCAGATCAACGTGAACTCCATCATGGTCAACGACGAACTCCTCGCCAAGGCCGGCGTCACCATCGACGGCTGGGAGTCCCTGACCCAGGAAGCCCTGAAGGGCAAGATCAGCTTCTGCGATCCTTCCAGCGCCTCCTCTTCCCGCGAGCACATCATCAACATGCTGTGCGCGATGGCCAAGAAGGACGGCAAGCAGATGGATGACGAGTGGGATTTCGTGAAGAAGTTCCTGGCCAACCTTGACGGCAAGATGGCCACCTCCTCCTCCCAGGTCCCCGTGGCCGTGGCGAACGGAGAGTACGTGGTCGGCACCACCAACGAGGAACTCATCATCTCCCTGATGCTGGACGGCGTGAAGGTCCACCCCGTGTACGCGAAGGAAGGCATCACTCTCCGCAACTCCTTCATGGGTCTGATCAAGGGCGGCCCCAACCCCGAGAACGGCAAGGCCTACATCGACTTCATGCTTTCCAAGGAAGTGCAGCAGGCCCACGCGGACGAACTGCATCAGCGCTCCGTGCGCCCTGACGTCAACTTCGCGGGTCTGGAAGGCATCCCTGCCTCCGATCAGCTGCCGGCCCTGAACTACCCGACCGAGTGGGTCAACGCGAACAAGGACCTCAAGACCAAGCTGCAGGAAATCATCTCCAACCTGGGCAAGTAATGCAGCCGGGCCTCACGTAAGGCGTCATCGGAAATCGATCATCGTGCCCCGTTGTCAGATTCTGGCAACGGGGCATTGAGAAAGAAGGAGAAGGACAGTGGCAGTTGCAATTCATATCAAAAACACCAAAAAGCAGTACGAGGACAACGTCGTTATCCGGGATCTTTCGCTCGATATCGAGCCCGGGGAACTCTTCACCCTTCTCGGACCCTCCGGCTGCGGCAAGACGACGCTCCTGCGCATGATCGCGGGCTTCAACTCCATCGAGAACGGCACCATCGCCTTTGACGATCTGGTCATCAACCGCATTCCCGTCCACAAGAGGAATTTCGGCATGGTGTTCCAGAACTACGCGATTTTCCCGAATATGACAGTTTACCGGAACATCGAGTACGGTCTGAAGAATAAAAAGCTCCCGAAGGAAGAGATCGCAAAGCGCGTGGAAGAGATCATGGAGACGGTCCAGATCACGCAGTACAAGGACCGCTATCCGGATAAGCTTTCCGGCGGACAGCAGCAGCGCGTGGCCCTGGCCCGCGCCATCGTCGTGATGCCTCAGGTCCTGCTCATGGACGAGCCGCTGTCCAACCTGGACGCGAAGCTCCGCATCGAGATGCGCGAGGCCATCCGCGAGATCCAGAAGAAGATCGGCATCACCACCGTGTACGTGACGCACGACCAGGAGGAGGCCCTGGCCATCTCCGACCGCATTGCCGTCATGAACAAGGGCGACATCCAGCAGGTGGAGACGCCCGAGCGCATCTATCTGCGCCCGTACAACACCTTCGTGGCGGATTTCATCGGCCACTCGAACCGCGTGGAGGGCACCGTTGTCGGCGCCGGCCCCGAGGGCACGCGCATCAAGCTCCCGGACGGCCCGGACATCACGGTGAAGGGCGTCAGGCCTCTCGCTGCCGGGACGGAGATCCTGGTCTACGTCCGTCCGGAGGAATTCATGTTCGTCCGCGAGGGCGAGGGCATGAAGGGCACGGTCCAGGTCAAGCGCTTCCTGGGCAAGTACGTGCAGTACATCGTGGACTGCGGCCTGGGCTACAACGTGGAAGTCACGTCGGAGGCCTCGCGGGTGGAGGACATCCACCAGGAGGGCGAGACCGTGTACCTGGGCATGAACGTCTACAAGATCAACCTGTTTGACAAGGAGACCGGCACCACGCTGATCGAGGGAGTCAAGAGCAATGTTTAAGAAGGGATACCGTTTTGACTTCTGGAGCTTCATGACGGTCGTCTCGCTGGTATTCTTCGGGCTCTTCCTTATTATCCCCGTGATCCGGCTCGTCATGAACGCCTTCCAGGACGTGGATGCTCCCGGGAAGTTCTCGATCGCGAACTTTGCCCGGTTCGTGTCCACGCAGTATTACCGGGGCGCTGTCTGGAACTCGGTCAAGGTCACGCTCTGCGGCACCGTCCTGGCCTCCGTCATCGGCGTGTCCATGGCCTATATCACCACCAACTTCAAGATCTTCGGCATGAAGGTGCTCAACATCATCATTATCATGTCGATGTTCTCGCCGCCCTTCATCGGCGCGTATTCCTGGATCCTCATGTTCGGGCGCGCCGGTGCCATCACCAAGTTCTTTGCGAACTTCGGAATCGAACTGCCCACGATCTACGGCTTCAACGGCATCCTGCTGGTCTTCACGACGCACCTGTTCATCTACATGTACATGTACACGAAGGGCGCGCTCAAGAAGGTCGACAAGAGCCTGGACGAGGCCGCGGAGAGCCTGGGCGACCACGGCCTCAAGAAGATCGTGAAGGTCAGTCTTCCGCTCGTCACGCCTACCATCCTGTCGGGCGCGGCCATCATCTTCCTGCGGGCCTTCGCGGACTACGGCACCCCCCGCCTGATCGGTGAGGGCTACATCACCATGCCGGTCCTGGTCTACAACGAGTGGCTGTCGGAAGAGGGCGGCGACGCGTTCTTTGCGTCCAGCATCGCCTTCATCATGATCTTCATCGCCATCGTGGTGTTCCTGCTGCAGATGCACTTCTCGCGCAAGAACTACAACATGAACATGCTGAACCCGCCGGTGGCCAAGAAGTTCCGCAACCCTGTGGGTGCGTTCTTTGCCCACCTGTTCGTGTACGGCGTCACTTTCCTGGCCTTCCTGCCGGTGCTCTACTGCATCCAGCTCTCGTTCCGCGAGGTGCGCCACGGCATCATCCAGAAGACCTGGACCTTCTCGAACTACTCGAAGGCCTGGAGCGACATGGGCCGCGCGATCACGAACACCTTCAAGTTCGGCATCATCGCCATCATCGTCATCGTCATCTTCGGCACGATGTTCGCGTACATCACCGTGCGCCGCAAGAGCATCTTCTCCAAGATTCTGGACGCCTGTGCCCAGATGCCGTACGTCATCTCCGGCACGATCTTCGGTCTGATGCTCCTGATCTGCTACAACAGCGGCTTCGGCATCCCGCACACCTTCTCGCCGGAAATGACGGAGAGGATCGCGAACGAGAGGACGGTGGAGATCCTCGGACACTTCCTTGTATTCACCAAGGAGTCCATCAACTTCCTGGCCCTGGGCGGCACGGGAACGATCATCGTCATCTCGTACATCGTGCGCCGCATGCCGTACACCCTGCGTTCCTCGGCCTCGATCCTGCGGCAGATCAGCCCCAGCATCGACGAGGCCTCGGCCAGCCTGGGCTACGGCTCTATCCCGACCTTCTTTAAGGTCACGATGCCCGTCATGATGCCCGGTATCGTCTCGGGCGCCATCCTGTCGTGGATCACGCTCATCCAGGAGCTGTCCTCGACCCTCATGCTGTACACCAACCGGACCGCGACCATCACGGTCACGATGTTCCAACAGGTCAACCGCGGCGCCTACGGCGTGGCCTCCGCACTGGCGACCATCCTGATCACCGTGGTCATCCTGTCGATGCTTCTGTTCTTCCGGCTGACCGGAAACACAGACGTGGATATGTAAAAACCGCGCGGCACCAGCCCGGGTCGGGGGCGCAGATCTGCTCCCGGCCCGGCCGCGCGTCCAACTTCGAAAACAAGGAGGATCCGCCCATGGGATCTCATAAGAATTTGACCAAAAAGGAAGCCCAGGAGAAGATCAAACTGATTACCCTGGATTTTGACGGGACCCTGCTGCAGAAGGACCAGACCTGGATCTCCTTCCGCAACATCCATGCCCTGCGCGAGTGCCAGAGGAGGGGCATCATCTGCGTGCCCTGCTCGGGCCGCAGCGCCAACATGTTCCCGCCGCAGATCGACCGCGACATGACCTTCCGCTACTGGGTCACGGCGGCCGGCAGCCGCGTGATCGACCGCTGGACGGGAGAGGTCCTCTACTGCGAGACCTTCACCCCCGAACAGGGTGCGGACCTGGCCCGTCTGTATGAGGGCCAGGGCATCTACTCCGAGGTCGCGGCCGACGGCAGCCTGTACTTTGAGCAGGCCGTCCTGGACGAGATCTGGAAGTATCCCGTGCCGCCGCATCACGTCTGGTACGTGGATTCCGGCAAGCAGATCGGCGTGCGCGGCAAGCTCTCGGAGTTCATCCTCCAGGAGCAGCTGGGCGTGGAAAAGTACAATCTCTACGGCGTGCCCGAGGACAAGCAGGACGCCATCATCGAGGGGCTCAAGGTGCGCCCGTATGTGGAATTCCTGGACGGCAGCCGTAAGGACATCCAGTTCTACAGCACCAACACGGACCGCGTCGCAGCCATGCAGACCCTGCTCGACCGCCTCGGCCTCACCTTTGACAACGTGATGAGCCTGGGCGACTCCATGGGCATGGACGCCTCCATGATCACCCGCGCCGGCCTCGGCATCGCCATGGAGAACGGCGACGAGCGCCTTAAGGAAGTGGCGGACGACGTGACGGCGCGCTTCGATCAGGACGGCGTGGCCAAGGCCATCGAGAAGTGGCTCCTGTGAGGTACCGCACATGAAAACGCATGCTCTGGAACAGGAATATGTTCCGCATCATGAGTATCTGGTCTGCATCGACTCGGACGGATGTGCGTTCGACACCATGGAGATCAAGCAGAAGGAGTGCTTCATCCCGGCCGGAATCGAGCACTTTGACCTGCAGCCCGTCTCCAGTCTGGCACGCGAGACGTGGGAGTTTGTGAACCTCTACTCCAAGACCCGCGGCACCAACCGGTTCAACGCGCTCCTGCGCGTGCTGGACCTTCTGCGGGAGCGGCCGGAAGCCGTCCAGAGGGGCTACAGGCCCTTCGACTACGAGGTCTTCCGTCACTGGGTCGAGACGGCCCCCCTGCTCAATAACGACGCGGTGGCGGCCCTCGCGGAGACGGAGCCGGTGATGAAGCGCATCATCGACTGGTCCCTGGACGTGAACCGCCGCATCGCGCACATGGTGCACGGCATCCCGCCCTTCCCCTTCGTGCGGGAGAGCCTGGAGAAGATCTCGAAGACGGCGGATATCGTCATCGTCTCGGCGACGCCGCGCGAGGCCCTCGTGAAGGAGTGGACCGAACACGGGATCGACAGATACGTGAACGTCCTCGGGGCACAGGAGGACGGCAGCAAGGCGGAGATCATCGCCGCCGTAAAGGGCACCTATGCTCCGGACCATGTGCTCATGATGGGCGATGCCCCGGGCGACCACAAGGCGGCCGATAAAAACGGCGTGCTGTTTTACCCGATCCGTCCTCTGGACGAAGTGGCCTCCTGGGAGGAGTTTTTCCGCGAGGACGCGGACCGGTTCCTCGCCGGCACCTACGCAGGCGATGTGATGAGAGATCGTCACGCGCGCTTCGATGCCTGCCTGCCCGAGGAGCCACCCTGGAAGAAGGCCTGACAAAAAAACCGAGCGGCTCCGAAAGGGCCGCTCTTTTTCCTTTTCGGGCGGTTCGGCCCGCCGGTGCTGCCGAAACCGGGGAAACGCAGGATCTGTGGATGCTGTTTCCGAAAGTGAGGGAATCCAATGAAACTCAAAAGAGCTCTGTCCATGCTGCTGGTGCTGTGTAGGTGATCGGTTCCGCGCCCGTGACCGCGCGCGGAGAACGGCGAATACAAGGCATATTTCAGGGCATCCATTACGTCGGATCCGGAATTTTACGAGGATCCCTGGGACGCATGGAATCGGGCTGTCAAGGAAAACGGAGTCTTCGGCCTTCTCGACGACTGGGACGCGGGCAGGCGCAAGATCTCCGACGGAAAAATGTGACCATCGAACTGAACGGCCACGTTCTCACCCGCAGGAAGGGCAAATGGGCCAACGACGGCGAGGTGATCTATGTCGGCAAGAAAGCGACGCTGACGGTTTACGGCGGAAACGCCGGCGACACGACGCACGGGTCGGACATTCGGCACGTCGAAAAGGCCTACGTCCAAAGCGGCAGCAGTTTCGAGCGTGAGAATGTGATGTTTTACGGCGGCATGATCCACGGCGGGAACAGTTCCAACGGCGCGGGCGGCATCCATATGAAGAGCGACTCGAAGGTCTATCTCTATGATACGACGGTCGCCGGAAACCGCGCGGAACAGACCTGGAATCAGGACGGGTACGGCGGCGTCTACACGGAGAGATACAACGACATCACGCAGGCGGGCACGACGATCATCCGTGGCAACAGCTCGAAGAGCTACACGGAAGACAATTTCCGCTCGCAGCCGTAAGGGAAAGGAGCGGGCCGGGCACCGGGAGGGACCGGCCCGCAGAATCTCCGGCCGCGCGGCCGCGCCTGTTTCAGACCGAAAAGGCCGCGTCTGTTTTCAGGTTTTGAAAAAAGGAAAAATAGTACATGCGGGGAAAAATGTGTCCATGGAAGAAGCGGCCCCGAAAGAGTATGATATCATCAGAGACCGCAGACAGTGACCCGTTAGGAGGAAAGTACCAATGATCTTGAAGAAACTGGACATCCACGCGCACGTGACCATGGAGAACGCCTATCCCTGCATGGGAGGCGGCAAGGCCTATGCCCTGACGCCCCCGGATCTGCGCGGCATGTACGATAAGATCGGCGTGGAAAAGGGCGTGGCCCTGCCCCTGGTGTCGCCGGAGTTTCAGACGGACCAGCTCGGGAACCGCGACGCCCGCGACGCGGCCCGGGAATACCCGGAGACCATCGGCTGGTGGTTCTGCAACGTGGATCCGCGCTGGATGATGCACAGCCCGGAATCGGACTTTTCCGTCATCTTTGAGCATTACAAGAGCCAGGGCGCGAAGGGCATCGGCGAATTCACGGCCAACCTCCCCGTCTCCGACCCGATGATGCAGAACGTCTTCGCCCACGCGGAAAAATGCGATCTGCCGGTCCTGTTCCACGTCGGTGTGCAGGGCTACAAGTACGGCATCGTGGACGATCTGCACCTGCCGCAGATCGAGGCCACCCTGCAGCGGTTTCCGAAGCTCCGGCTGATCGGCCACAGCCACATGTGGTGGTCGGAGATCAGCGGAGACGTCACGAACGAGAACCGGGGTATCGACCGGAAAGAGCCGGTCACGCCGGGCGGCCGCGCGGTCGAGCTGATGCGCAACTATCCGGGCATGCTGGCGGATCTGTCCGCGGGCTCGGGCGAGAACGCGATCATGCGCGATCCGGAGTTCGGCTACAAATTCCTGGAGGAGTTCCAGGACAAGATCTTCTTCGGGGTGGATTACTGCACGATCACCAATTACCGCAAACTTTCGGCCTTCCTGGATGAGGGCGTGGAAATGGGGCGCATCTCCCAGAAGTGCTACAACAAGATCTGCCGCGAGAACCTGCTGGCGCTCGTGGGAGAGTGACAGAGGCAGACAGAGGGGCGCTTTTCCGCCCCGGATGACGCGGTTGTCTGAACTTACAGGACAGGAGGATCCAAGGATGAATCTCAAAAAACTGGCGATCGACGGCGGCACCCCGGTGCGCACCCGTCCGTTCCCGACCAACATGATCGGGGCGGCCCTGACGGGAGAAGAAGAACTGAAAGAACTGGCCGACGTCGTGCGGGAGAAGAGCCCCTTCCGGTTCTACGGCATCGGCACGCCCGGCAAGGTCGCGGCCGCGGAGAGGGAACTGAAGACCCAGATCGGCACCCGGTATGCCCTGGCCGTCTCCAGCGGTTCGGCTGCCCTGCAGTGCGCGGTGGCCGCGGCGGGATGGGGGCCCGGGGACGAGGTCATCGTTCCGGCCTTTTCCTGGTACACGGACTACTGCGTCCTTGTGAACCTCGGCATCACGCCGGTGTTCTGCGACATCGGAGAGGACCTCAACATGGATCCGGAGGACGCCGCCCGCAAGGTCACGCCCAAAACGAAGGGCATTATCCCGGTGCACTACCAGGGGTGTCCCGCGAAGATGGACCGCATCATGGAGATCGCGGATGAGCACGGCCTCACGGTCATCGAGGACGTGGCCCAGGCCCTGGGCGGCTCGTATCACGGGAAGAAACTGGGCACCTTCGGAAAAATGGCCATCACCAGCTTCCAGACGCACAAGGTCCTGACCTGCGGCGAGGGCGGCATGGTGTTCACCGACGATGAGCTCATGTTCGAGCGCCTCGTGCGCTATCACGATCTCGGGTCGCTGCGGCCGTTTTTCGCGGAGCAGCTGGAGCACCCGGAGCTGGCCGCGGACGAGCGCAAATTCGCGGGTCTGCAGCTGCGCATGGGCGAGCTCCAGGGCGCCTACCTTCTGGCCCAGGCGCGCCGTCTCCCCTACATTCTGGAGACCTGCCGGCGCCATCAGAAAATGCTGCGCGACGCCTTTGCGGACTGCCCGCTCTTTCAGATCCGGTACGAAGAAGGCGACTGCGGCTTCTGCTTCCTGGTCCTCTTCCGGGATAAGGAGACCGCGAAGCGCTTCGCGGACGCTGTCACCGCGGAGGGCATCCCCTGCGGGCCCACGTCCTACTGCTGCAATCTGGTGGACCAGTACCCCATTAAGAGCCGAGCGATGTACAACGACCTCATGGCGCCGTTCGGCCCCGGCTGCGACGCGGAGCACGTGACCTTCGCTTCCGAAAAGGACTGCCCGCACACCAACGGCATCGTGGATCGCTTCATGGCCATCAGCGCCGGCCCGCTGTACACGGACGAGGATATGGAAGACATCATCCGCGCCGTGGACAAGGTCGTGAAGGCGATGGCCGGAAATCTTTGAAACAGGCATAAGGCGCAGGCCCGCCGCGGGCCCGGAGACGGGGAAGCGCGGGCCTGTATCGTACCCGGAAAGAATGGGAAAAAGCGTTTCGGGAAGGGCCTGACGAGGCTGAGTTCCTGAAACAGCGGAAGCGCAGCAGAGGTTCTGAGAGGAAAGGCAGGTTTTTTCCGGGACAGACGGTGAGCGCAGACTGTGCCGGGGAGTGGGAGAGACAGTGAAACGAGAGGAATTCTGCGCCGTGCGGCGGCGGGAGCTGTGCGGTTTTTATGAGAACGAACTGAAGGCTAATTTTCTGTCCTACTGGCTGCCGCGCTGTGAGGACAGGGAGTACGGCGGCTTCGTGAATTGCTTCACCAACGACGGCCGCACGCTGGTCTCCCGGGATAAGTACACCTGGAGCCAGGGGCGGTTCATCTGGATGTTCGCGAAACTCGCCGGGACGGACGCCCCCGTCTTTTCCGCGGCAGAGCGGGCCGAGTTCCTGCGCCTGGCCCGTCAGGGCACGGAGTTTCTGATGCAGCACGTCCTGCTTCCGGGGGAAGAGATGCGCTGTGTCTTCGTCATGGAGGCGGACGGCACGCACAAACTGGCCCCCGGGTGTGACGCCCCCGACGCCAGCATCTACGCGGACTGCTTTGCGGCGGCCGGGATCGCGCGCTTTGCCATGACCGCGGGCGACGCGGCCTGCTACGCCTTTGCGCGTGACCTGTACCGGTCCATCGTGCGCCGCGTGGAGAGCGGGAACTTCTACACTCTGCCGTATCCTCTGCGAAAGGATCTCATGGCGCACGGTGTGCCCATGATTCTGGAGAATGTCGCGGCGGAGATGCACCTCGCGGCGGCGCGCCTGGCTCCGGAGGATGCGGCCGGATACCGCGAAGATCTCGCGCGCTTTACGTCGAAGGTCCTGGACGTTTTCACGGACGAGAACGGCCTCGTCCGCGAGGTCATGCGCGCGGACGGGACCTTCCTGGACGCCCTGCTGGGCCGCCACATCAATCCCGGCCACACGATCGAAGACGTCTGGTTCATGCTGGATTCCGCGGCGATCACCGGGGAGACGTGGCGCCGGGAGAAGATCTTCCGCGTGGCGAAAAAGGCCCTGGAGACCGGCTGGGACGGCCCTTTCGGCGGCATCCTGCACTTTGCCGGACTGGAGGGCGGGGAGCTCGCCGGCAGCAATGCCGGCTGTGAGGACGAACCGATGTCCGCGCAGCTTGCCGGCTGGGACCACAAACTCTGGTGGGTGCATTCCGAGGCCCTGTATTCAAGCCTGCGGTGCTTCCTGGAGAGTGGGGATCCGGACTTCCTGGACTGGCACGACCGCGTCTTCGCCTACGTCTACGGCACGTTCCCGCAGACCGATCCGGAGATCCGCGAGTGGATCCAGATCCGTGACCGCGCCGGCGCCCCCATCGAGAAGGTGGTGGCCCTCCCGGTCAAGGACCCGTATCATGTGATCCGGAACCTGATTTTGATCATCGAACTGCTGCGGTCATACGCGTGAGACTCTCCGGCGCGGAAGAGCGCGGGAGCTTTCCGGCCCAATGGGTTCCTGCTTCGTAAGCGGTTGAGAGGAAAAAAGCGAAGGATAGAGAAAAGTCGCACAAGTCTATTGCGGCTGCATCAGCGGCACACTGTCCAGGAAGAGAGAAGGAGAGGACATATGAAAACACTGGGAGTCGGAATCATCGGATGCGGCAATATCGCGCCGATGCACGCGGCCGGCTACGCGCGCGCGGAGGGCGCGGAGCTTCGCGCGGTCTGCAGCGGGAGCGAGAGGAGCGCCCGCGCCGCGGGAGAGCGCTGGGGCGTTCCGTGGTACACGGACTGGTGCGAGATGATGGACCGCGGCGATATCGACATCGTCTCTGTCTGCACGCCCAGCGGCCTGCATATGGAACCCGCCCTGGAGGCGGCGCGCCGCGGCATTCACGTGCTGGCGGAGAAGCCCCTGGAGATCACGGGAGAGCGGATCGATGCGATGATCGCGGCGGCAGGGGAGCACGGGACCGTGCTCAGCTGCATCTTCAACAACCGCTTTACCGAGGCGCACCGGCTGGTGAAACGCGCCGTGGACACGGGCCGTTTCGGAAAGATTCTGACCGCGAACGCGTCCGTGCGCTGGTACCGCACGCCGGAGTACTATGCCGGCTCGGCCTGGCGCGGCACCTGGGCCCTGGACGGAGGCGGCGCCCTGATGAACCAGAGCATCCACTACGTGGACCTGCTCCTTTGGATCGCGGGCGACGCGAGGCGCGTGTCGGCATACACGGGGACCCTTCTGCACAGGGGAATCGAGGCCGAGGACACGGCCGTGGCCGCGGTGGAATTCGAGAGCGGCGCCCTGGGCACGATCATCGGGACGACGTCCACCTACCCGGGCTATCCTGCCATTTTGGAGATCGCGGGCGAGCGGGGGAGCTGCGTCATCACCGACGGAAAGATCACGGCCTGGGGCTTTGCGGACGAAGATCCGATCGACGCCGAGGCCCGCGCCCTCATGGCGCAGGGGACGGAGAAAAACAACCGCGCGGCGGATCCGATGGCCTTCGCGGCGGAGAACCACTGCCGGCAGATCGCGGACTTCGTGACGGCCATCCGCGAGGGGAGAGAGCCTGCCGTGAGCGCGGCTGACGCCCGCCGGTCCGTGGCCCTCATTCGGGCCATCTACCGCTCCGCGAAGAGCGGGCAGAGCGAAGAGGTGCGGTAGGGCGGCAGGGCGGAGCCGGCTCATTCCACCCTGAAGGCCGGTCGACGGCGCGCCCTTAGCGGAGGTCAGATCCACGGCTTACAGAGTCCGTACCGGAGACGGCATGAATAAAGACCAGCCGACGGAGACTCAATGAGGCTCCCGAAGGCTGGTCTTTGCCGTTTCCGGTGCGAGACGCAGTTAGCCGTTAGCTGACCGCAGCGTTGCGCCGGGCCGGAACGGGTGGATGAGCGGGGACGTCATGTAAAGGTCATTTCCGCACGTCTTTGCCGTTTCCGTGTTCCTGCGGCTTTACAGCAGGCGCACCTTGCCCTTGAAGCGCTCGATGAACTGGTTGTTCCACTCGTCGCCGCCGGGGCAGTTGCCGCTCTTCCAGAGCGGAATCTCGATGCCCTTTTCGCCCAGAATCTGCGCCGCGGTCATGATGAGGCAGTTCAGGGTGTAGGCATTGCAGAGGGTGGAGACGGCGCCCATCTTCTGGGGCACGCCGGGCAGCTCGATCACGGCGTCGCCCACCGGCACCTTGGTGTCGATGTAGTAATCCGTGGCCTTGTAGAGATTCATCTTGGACGGATGGCGGGCCGGATGGTCGGCCGGGATGGAGTCCGCGTGGCCGGTGGAGGTCACGGCGATGGTGGTCGCGCCGCGCTCCTTCGCGGTCAGGGCGGCGTCCAGGCAGGCGGAGTTGATGCCGTAGGCGTTCGCGATGATCAGCAGGTCGCCCTCGCCGATGCGGTTGTCCTCGATTACGACCCTGCCGTAGCCGGGGGTGCGCTCGATGGCCATGGAACGCAGGGCGCCGCTGGAGAGCATGGTGCCCTCGTCCAGAATGGCGCTGATGTGCATCAGGCCGCCGGCGCGGAAGAAAATCTCCATCGCGTTCATGTTGGAGTGGCCGCCGGGGCCCCAGATGTAGACCAGCTTGTCCTGGGCGATGTGATCCGCGATCACCTGCGCCACCTGCTGGATGCGATCGCGCTCCTCTTCCTTGATGCGGGTCATGTATCCGACGATGATGTCAAAATACTCCTGCATGATGTCCTGTCTTGCCATGTGCATTCTCCTTTTTATGTGAGAGTTTCGTGTTGCATCCAAATAAAGATTTTGATCGGTTCAGTATGCTGACTTACAGGTGGTTCGGACGGTTTCCCGCCCTGACCGGATCAGCCTTTTTTCTCTCCGGACTGCGGCCTTACGCCTCCTGCGCGATCACCGTCTTTCCGCCGTAGATGACGCGGCGGATATCGATGTTTTCGTCAAACAGGAGGATGTCCGCATCCAGGCCGGGGGCGATGCGGCCCTTCCGGTCCTGGATCCCGAGGATCTTTGCGGGGTTCTCCGTCATCATGCGGATGGCCTGCGGCAGCGGGATGCCGGCCTTTTTGTGGGCCACGCGGACCAGGTCATTTCCGAGGGCGATGGCCCCGTAGAAGGCGGAGCGGTCCGGGAATTTGGCGACACCGTCCTCGATGATTCCGCGCACGCCGCTCTCCAGGCTTCCGACGATCACGTTTTCGGTCTCGCCCGTGCCGGCCGGCCGGATGGAGTCGGAGCAGATCTGCAGCCGCTCCGGGCCGATCAGCTTGTAGATCATGCGGTAGAGGTCCGGAGGCAGGTGGCAGCCGTCGGTGATGACCTCCACCCAGAGATCGTCCAGGGCGTAGGCGCACTCCAGCACGCCCAAGATCCGGAAGCCGCTCTCGCGGGTGATGGTGGACATGTCCGAGTACAGGTGGGTGATGTGCGTAAACCCGTGCTCCATGGCCCGCTTCACCTCGCGGATGGTCGCGTCCGTGTGGGCGATGGAGAGAAAGACGTTGTGGGCGAGGCAGTAGTCGCCGAAGGCCTCCGTGCCGGGAAGCTCCGGGGCGGAAGACCAGCGGGCGATGGCACCGGGCCGGTATTCGATCAGCTTTTCGTAGAGGGCCGGATTCGGGTCGGAGAGGAACCGCTCGTCCATGCCGCCGGCGCGCTGCAGGGGGAAGAAGGGGCCCTCCAGATGCAGGCCGTAGAGGCACTGGCGGTCTTTGCGGGCCTCTCTGGCTGTCGCGAAGGCATCGATGGTGCGCAGGTATTCGTCCGTGCTGGCCGCGGTCGTCGTGGGCAGCAGGGTGGTCACGCCGTGCGCAAGCTGCATTTCCGCCGCGCCGTTGTAGGCCTCCTGCGTGCCGTCCATGTAGTCGTGGCCGCCGGAGCCGTGGGTGTGCAGCTCGATCAGACCGGGGGACGCGAAGAGCCCCTTTCCGTCGATCACCTCGTCTGCGGGCTCCTCCGTGCGCACCGGCAGGACGGCCAGAATCTTGCCGTTTTCCAGAAGCAGGCTCCCGTCGGTCAGCCGGTCCGTGACGATGCGGACGTTTTTGATCAGGGTCTTCATCTCGGGACCTCTTCGCCCATGTAGTAGACGGCCTTCACGGTGACGTCCTCGTCGAAGAGGACGATATCCGCGTCCATGCCCGGGGTGAGGCGCCCCTTGCGGCCGTCGATCTTCATGATCCGGGCCGGGGTCTCGCACATCATGCGGATGACGTCGGGAAGCGGAATACCGGCCTTCTTCCAGACGGTGCGCACGAGGCGGTCCGCCGTGGCGATGCTGCCCGCGAAGGCGGAGCGGTCCGGGAGCTTGGCGACGCCGTCCTCGATGATGACGTCGTAGCCGTCCTCGTTGCTGCCGATCCGGGTCGTGAGCACGTCCAGGCCGGTCGGGCGCAGGGAATCCGTGATCAGGCTGACCTTGTCCGTGCCTTTCAGACGCACGATCATGCGGATGAGTTCGGGCGGGAGATGGCAGCCGTCGGCGATGATCTCCACGTCCAGGTCCTCCAGGGCGTAGGCCGCCTCGGTGACGCCGAGGATGCGGAAGCCGCCTTTGCGGACGATGGAGGAAGTGCAGGAGTAGAGGTGGGTGATGTGGCTGTAGCCGTGGGCCATGGCCGCCTTCACCTCGTCATAGGTGGCGCTTGTGTGGCCGATGGAGGCCAGGATCCCGTGCTTTGTCAGCACGTCGCCCAGCTCCAGGGCGCCCTCCTTTTCCGGGGCGACAGACCAGCGGGCGATGGCGCCGTCCGCGCGCTCCAGAATCTCCGTGTATTCGTCGGGGGCGGGATCGCGGACGTAGCGCGCGTCCTGACCGCCCCGCATCTCCATGGAGAAGTACGGCCCCTCCAGATGGAGGCCGGGCACGAACTGCGTTCTGGAAAGCTCCGGGAGCGCCTCGTGATAGGCGTCAATGCTCCGCAGAATCTCCGACCGGGCCCCGGAAAGGGTGGTCGGGAAGATGGTCGTGGTGCCGTGGATCAGATGCATGCGGCAGGCCGTGAGATAGGCCTCTTTGGTGCCGTCCATGAAGTCGGCGCCGCCGGCCCCGTGGGTGTGCATGTCGATGAAGCCGGCCGAGGCGTACAGGCCCTGGCCGTCGATCACCTGCGCTTCGGGAATGAGCGTCCCGGGAGGCAGGATGGCCGCGACTTTGCCTTCGGAGAGGAGGAGACCCCCCTCCGCGATCTGTCCGCCGTCAACGATTCGGACGTTGGTGATGAGTTTCAGCATATGCCGTCCTCCCGGAGGAGCCGGCTGCTGTCCGAATCGAGGTACAGGACGGCGTTCGGCTGCTCGCGCAGGATGGTGCAGGGGCACTCCTCGGAGATATCGCCGGTGAGCATGCGGTATGCCGCGGCGGCCTTGGTGGGTGCGGGCACCATGCAGAAATGATACTGCGCGCGCATCAGGCGGGGCACCGTCAGGGTGAGCGCCTGGGCGGGCACGTCGTCGAAGGCGGCAAAGCATCCGTCGTGCACCTGCTGCATGCGGCAGACGTCGTCCAGGTCCACGACCTTGACGTCCTTCGGATCGTCGAACTTTGCGAAGCCGGGATCGTTGAAGGCGATGTGGCCGTTTTCTCCGATGCCCATGCAGACGATGTCGATGGGCTCCTCGTTCAGACGGGCCGCGTAGTCTGCACTGGTCTTATCCGTGTCCGGATCCTCCCCGTTCAGGAAGGTGACGGAGCGGAACGTGCGCAGGTCGAAGATCCTGTCGCGCAGGAACTGGCCGAAGGCCTGGGGCGCCGTGTGGTCAAGCCCCACGTATTCGTCCATGTGGAAGGCATCGATACGGGAGAAATCGATCTCCGGGTCTTCCACGGCCGCCTTCAGGAAATCATTCTGGCTGGGCGCCGCCGCGAAGATGACGCGGATATGGTCCTTTTCCTCGAGGAGCTTTCTGACGGCGGCCTTAAAATCCGCTGCGGCGCGTTTCCCCATCGCTTCGCGTGTTTCAAAGACGCGCACGGTGAGGGAATCCTTCATAAACTCTTTCATAACGCATTCCTCCTTTGCTGCTTCCGTCCTGCCCGGATTCGGGACGGGGACGGAGCCTGCATGCTTTCCTGCGATATATTATAGCGCCTCGGAAACGGCGTGGAATGTACTTTTTCCGCAAAAATATGTGTTATTTTGCGGCGGGGGCCGGTGCTTGCGGTTTTTCCCCGGATTTGATACAATGTGCCTGTGTTTTTGCGGGCGCCGCGCCCGCAGGAAACAGGATTTTCTTCCGCGCATTCCGGGGAGACCGAGATTATGAATGAACCGATCACGCAGACCCTGACCCGGCTTCGGGACGGCCTGACGACAGAAAACTTAAACCAGCTCTTCCGCAACCTTCACTTCGGCCGCTCCGAAGAGGAGGCGGCGAAGTATGCCTCTGTGCCGTCGCCGGACGACGCCTTTACCGCGTTCGAGGAACACAACTACTACGAGATGACCATCCAGCTGGACAAGCACACGCTGGTGCAGGTCGGGCCGCATGTGTATGACCTGCAGCCCGGCCAGTTCTGCGTCATCCCGCCCGGCATGCAGCACCGCATCAAGTGGGGCAGCAAGAACGACCCGACGGCGGACATGATGTGGATCAACATCACCGGAGAGATCGTGCGCACCAGCTGCACGGCCTATGCCGGAGAGACCCGCAGCAAGGTCTGGGGCTCGGACCTGACGATCCCCGGAAGTTTCATGATCGGAGAGGTGTTCGCGGAAAAGGAGAAGAACCGCCCCGGCTCCGCGCAGGCCATCGTCAGCTATCTGCGCGCTTTTTTCTCCCTGCTTCTCCAGAACGTGGATTTTCAGAGCGAGTCGGCCGGTGTGCGCTGGACGGGCGAGATGGTGGCGCAGGTGCAGCGCTACATCCGCGATCACCTCGGGGAACCCCTGAGCCTCACGGACCTGTCCGCCAACGTGTCGCTCTCCCCCAACTACCTCTGCAAGATCTTCAAGGACGTCACAGGGGAGACCATCACGCATTACACGCAGAACCTCAAGGTGGAGCGCTCGATCGAACTCATGAAGGAGGGCCTGTCCCTCGGGGCCATCGCGGATCAGCTCGGTTTCTGCGACCAGTTCTATTTCAGCAAGGTATTCAAATCCTTCATGTGCATCTCGCCGATGCAGTTCCGCAAATCGATCCGGCAGCAGGGAAAGACGGCATAAGGCCGCTGGTCCCGGACCTTCAGGGGCAGCAGAAGGGAAAACGGTATGGGACAGAAGAATTCGAAGCAGACAGGAACCGGCCCGCAGATCCCCCAGTCCGACAAAAGCGGGACGTGGCTGGAGAGCACGTCGCGGCTCCACAGCGAGCAGCAGACGCAGATGACAAAGTCGTTCCAGGACGGCGGGTACGCGGTGGGCGCCTTCCTCTTTTTCGAGGGGGTCCTGACGCTGCTCATCGGCATCATCCTGACCGTGATCATGGGCTTCGTGACCGTCACGAAGATCCTGCTGTTCATCGGCGTGATGTCCATTGTCGCGGGAGCGATGCTGGTGCGGCAGGGAAAGCAGTTCAAGGCGATCTGCATGGCCCACCTGAGCCAGGTGCGGCCGCAGGGCGTCACGCGCATCGCCGACGTGGCAGCGGCCCTGAAAGAGAGCCCCGAGACGGCGGAGAAGTACCTGCGGGAGCTCATCCGACGCGGCTATTTCCCGGGGGCCTTTATCGACGACGACAAGAAGCTTCTCGTGCGCAAGGTGAAGGAAGCAGCGCCGGAGGTCTGTCCGAAATGCGGCTCCTCCTGGTCCGCGGGGAAGGACGCCCTGGAGGTCTGCCCCTTCTGCGGAGCGGACCTGAAGAAGTAAGAATCGGGGACCGGTCACAGAGAAGGGCCGAAAAACAGGATATCATGCCGGCAGGAGGCGTTCCATCGGACGCTCCTGCCGGCATTCCGATTCTGCGGCATCTGTCTTCCCCGGCTGCCGGACCGGTCTGAATCTGGAAGGGGTGCACCGGAAAGGAGGCGCAGTGCGACCGCCTCAGTGCGGGCGCGGGGCAGACATGGCCGTGTGAAGCACAGCGGACCTTCACGAGCTGTCAGCAGAATTCTACAAAACCGAAAATTTTTTTGTCAAAAAAAGTACTGAAACCGGTTGTCTTTTTTTGAACAACGTGATAGAATATGCGATTATATCCAGAAAGGAGGGCCCGAAAGGACAGATGGACAAACAGAAACGCACCAGAGTTCTGGTGATCGCGGGCCTTATCCTGGCCGCGCTCCTGTGCGCGGTCATCGCTCTCGCGCGGGGGCATACCGGCGGGAGGGAGAGCATCCAGGAGGCCATGAAGGACGCGGTCCTGCACGAGACAGGAAAAGTCAGCCTTTTCGGTCTCGTGGAGGTCAACCCGGCCGTCGCCGCGGGCTTTGTGCTCACATGCATCCTGCTTTTCGCCGCGCTCCTGATCCGGCTCTTTGCCGTGCCGCGTTTTCGGGAAGTCCCGGGGAAAGCGCAGCTCCTCCTCGAGACGGCGGTGGGATATTTTGACGGTCTGGCAAAGACCAACAGCCCGCACCGCCACGGCTTCCTGAGTTTTTATCTCTTTGCGGCGGGCGTCTACATTTTCCTGGGAACGCTCCTGGAGCTGTTCGGCCTCCAGGCCGTATCGACGGCCGGACGGTCCATCAGCCTTCCCGCACCGCTCTCCGACATCAACGCCGCACTGGCCATGGGCCTGCTGTCTTACGGCGTCATTCTGGTCGGCGGTTTGCGGGCGAACGGGCTGCGCGGGGCGGGCGCTGCGCTCAAGGACTTCTCGCTTCCGATCTCGATGAGCTTCCGCCTTTTCGGCGCGCTCCTTTCGGGGCTCCTGGTCACAGAGCTGGTATACTACACGCTGCGCCTGAGCTTCGTGATCCCGGTGTTCGTGGGAATCATGTTCACCCTCCTTCATGCCCTCATCCAGACCTACGTCCTCACGATGCTGGTATCGGTCTTCTACGGGGAATGCACGGAGCCTCACGCACCGAAGGAAAAGAAGCAGAAGAGAGGCCGCGCCGCAGTCAAAGATGCAGAGACAGCCGCATAGGCAAAACCGTCAAAGCACATGAACCGGTCAACGGCCGCAGATGCAGGACCGGCCGCATAGGCGCGACCGGCGAAGCACATGGCCGGTCAACGGCCGCAGACACAGCGCAGCATATGGCCGGATGCGGGCTGAAGTTCAGATTTCACCCGCAGAATAAAGTGAAAAACAGAAACGTTCGAATCACCTCCGTACACGCGCGGAGATTCTACAGGAAGAGAGGATGATCTCATGAAAAAGAAAGTTCTGATATTTGCAGCAGTTCTGACCGCAGCGCTGGTCCTTGTGACCTGCATCCCTGCTGCAAGAGCCCTGGCCGCCGGCGCGCAGCCGGAGGCGCAGGCCCTGACCGCCGCCGGCGATGTGCAGGAGGAGGGGACCGTCTCTGCCGCATCGGAGACCTCCTCCAAGGCCTGGGCTGCCGGCGTTGCGATCGCCGTGACGGCGGGCCTCGGCGCTCTTTCCATGGGACTTGCCATCGCGAGATCCGTTGACGGCATCGCCCGTCAGCCGGAGGCCAGCGGCAGCATCCGCACGGCGCTCATGCTCGGCCTTGTCTTTATCGAGACGGCCATCATCTATGCGCTCATCGTTGCGATTCTGGTTATCTTCGTTCTGTAAGGGAGGCTGTTATGCCGCTGAATATCGATTTTCTTCAGGTGCTGCTGCATCTGTTCAACTTCGTGATCCTCTCGGCAGGGCTCTACCTGCTCCTCTATAAGCCGGTAAAGGGCTTTATGGATCGGCGGGAGGCTGCCTATGCGCAGAAGGCACAGGAGGCCGAAGAGAGGATCGCGGAGGCGATGGAGCTGCGCCGCACCTACGAGGAGCAGCTGGCGGGCCTCGAGAAGGAGATGGACGAGAGCCGCCGCTCCCTTCGCATGGCGCTGGAGGCAGAGAGGCAGGAGGAGCTCGAAAAGGCGCGCGAGAAGGCGGAGCAGATCGTCAAAAAGGCCGCTGCCGAGGCCCGGCTCGAGCACGAAAGAATGATGATCGACGTGAACCGTCAGACCGGAGAACTCGCTGAAGAGGCCACGAAGCGTCTTCTTGGCCGATCCACATCGGATCTGTTTGATGACTTCCTGGATCTCTCCGAGGAGGCCATCGCCGCGGAGGGACTGTACGATTCGATGGAGGCGAGAGCGTATGAATAGGGAGACCGGAGCACCGACCGAGGCTCTCCTTTATGCCGCTGAACCGCCTTCCCTGGAGCAGAGGGCGCGTTTCCTCGCGTTCCTGGAGAGCCGGTACGGGAAGGAGATCCCCCTGCGCTTTGTCCACGACGAGAGCAAGGGAACGGGTTTTCTCCTGGTGGTGGGGAGCGACCAGTATGACTGGACCCTGTCCGGCCGGTACCGCCAGCTCCATGAGACCATCCAGGGGGCCGCGAACCCCGAGGGGAAGACGCCGATCGCGCTGATTCGCGAAAAGATCGAGTCCTTCGAGCCCAGTGCGGCTCCGCGCGAGGTGGGACGCGTGCTGCGTGTGGCGGACCACACGGCCCGCGTGAGCGGTCTGGGCGGCGCCTTCTTCGGCGAGATCCTGTATTTCGAATCCGGCATCCGCGGCATGGTGCGCGACCTCGCACCGGACGGGCTTGGCTGCATCCTGTTCGGAGACGACCGCGACGTCGTGGAGGGAAGCCGCGTTTACCGCACGGAGCGCGAGGCGGGCATCCCTGTGGGCGAGGGGTTTCTCGGCCGCGTCGTCAATGCCTTGGGCGTGCCGATCGACGGACAGGGCCCCATCGCATCGCAGGACTTCCTTCCCATGGAATCGCCCGCGCCGGGGATTCTGGACCGCGAGGCGGTCAACGAGCCCCTCGAGACAGGCCTGCTCACGATCGATGCGATGTTCCCCATCGGCAAAGGCCAGAGGGAACTCATTATCGGGGACCGTCAGACCGGGAAGACCACCATCGCGCTGGACACGATCCTCAATCAGAAGGACAGCGGCATAGTCTGCATTTACGTGGCCATCGGGCAGAAGAACAGCTCGGTGGCGCGGCTGGTGGAGACTCTGCGCCGCGCGGACGCGATGAAGACGACTGTCGTGGTGAGCGCATCCGCCGGCGAGAGCTCCTCTCTGCAGTACATCGCGCCCTATGCAGGCTGTGCCATGGGCGAGTTTTTTATGCGTCAGGGGAAGGACGTCCTCATCATATACGACGACCTGTCCAAGCACGCCGTCGCCTACCGGACCCTGTGCCTGCTTCTTGGGCGGTCTCCCGGGCGCGAGGCCTATCCGGGCGATGTCTTTTATCTGCACTCCAGGCTTCTGGAGAGGGCGGCGCACCTTTCCTCCGCGAAGGGCGGCGGGAGCATGACGGCCCTTCCAATCGTGGAGACACAGGCGGGCGACGTGTCCGCCTATATCCCGACCAACATCATCTCCATCACGGACGGCCAGCTCTTTCTGGAGACGGACCTCTTCTACGAGGGACAGCGGCCCGCCGTCAACGTGGGACAGTCGGTCTCCCGTGTGGGTTCGCAGGCGCAGACCCGGGCGAAAAAGGAGGCCGCCGGCACCATCCGGCTGGACCTTTCGCAGTATCGTGAGATGGAGATCTTCACGCAGTTCGCAAGTGAATTGGACGAGGTCACGAAGCGTCAGCTCCGCTACGGCCAGAGCCTGATGCAGCTGCTTCGCCAGAGACAGCATGCCCCGTATACGAGCGCGCAGCAGGTGGTGCTCCTCACGGCGGGCGTGGGACATCTCTTCGAAGAGTTTGAGCCCGGCCGGGTGAGGACCGCCGCACAGGAACTCCTCGCGCACATGGAGAAGGCGCAGCCGGTGCTGATGCAGACCATCGAGAACAGAGGCTATCTGACGGAGGAGGAGAAGAAGCTCCTTCTGGACGAGGCGTCTGCCTTTCTGCGCACACTGGCGCAGGGAGAGAAAAAAGAAGGGTAAGTCATGTTCGGAGCCCAGGAACTGAAGGACCGCATGCGGGGCATCGAGGACACGCAGAAGATCACCAACGCGATGTACCTGATCGCCTCCATGAAAATGAGAAAGGCAAAGGAGGCGCTGGATCACACGCGCCCCTTCTTCGACGCGGTCTCCAGTGAGATCAAGCGCATTTTCCGCACGACGGAGAACGTGCGCAGTCGCTACTTCTATCCGCCCGAGGGGGAGCAGCCGCTGGACGGCACCTACGGGATGCTGGTGGTGAGCGCGGACAAGGGACTGGCGGGCGCCTACAACCAGAACGTCCTGAAACGGGCGGAGGAGATGCTGAAGACCCACCCCGATTTCAAACTCTATGTGGTCGGGGAATACGGACGCCAGTACTTTCTCCGGCGCGGGATCGAGATCGAGCAGAACTTTCTCTACACCGCGCAGAATCCGACGATGGACCGCGCGCGTGAGATATCCGCGGCCCTGCTGGACGCCTATGACGAGGGCAGGGTGCAGAAGATCTATATCCTGTATACGGATTTTCGCGGCGGGCTCTCGTCCGATCCGAACCTGACCCGGATCCTGCCTTTTCACCGCTCCACCTTTATCTCTCCCACACCGGAGAAAAAGGTGCTGCAACCCTTTGAATTCATCCCCTCGGTGGAGGAAGTGCTCGAGGAGCTCATTCCGAACTATGTGGGGGGCTTTATCTACAGCGCGCTGGTGGACAGCTTCTGCGCAGAGCAGAACGCCCGCATGAGCGCGATGAGCGCAGCCAACGATCACGCCGAGGGGCGCCTTGCGGAGCTGAAGGGGACGTATCAGAAGCTGCGGCAGGAGGCCATCACGCAGGAGATCACGGAGCTGATGGGAGGAAGAGCGCATGGCGTCTCTTGAGAACGGCGCGGTCCATACGGATCGCCGCGCCACGAAGAATAAGAACTACGGCGAGATCAGCCGGATCATGGGAACAGTGCTGGACGTCGCCTTTCCGGAGGGACAGCTCCCCCGGATGCGGGATGCCCTTTCCGTCAGTGTGGGCGGGCAGGAGCGCGTGATGGAAGTGCTCCAGCACGTCGGGGAGAACCAGGTGCGCTGCATCCTGATGGCACAGGCCGAGGGGCTCTCTCTTGGCATGAGGGTGCGCCGGCTGCAGGGGGGGATCCGTGTGCCGGTGGGCGAAGCCACGCTGGGACGGATGTTCAACCTTCTGGGGGAGCCCATCGACGAGAAGGGACCGCTCCCCGACGATGTCCCGAGAAGGCCCATCTACCGCAGGCCCCCCGGCTTTCAGGAGCAGATTCCGAGCGTCTCTGTCCTGGAGACGGGGATCAAGGTGATCGATCTTTTGGCTCCGTATCCGCGGGGCGGCAAGATCGGACTCTTCGGCGGCGCCGGCGTAGGCAAGACAGTGCTCATTCAGGAGCTCATCCACAACGTGGCCACGGAGCACGGCGGCTACTCGATCTTCACGGGCGTGGGTGAGCGCAGCCGCGAGGGAAACGAGCTCTGGAATGAGATGAACGAGAGCGGCGTCATCCGCAGGACCGCAATGGTCTTCGGCCAGATGAACGAGACGCCTGGCGTCCGCATGCGCGTGGCCCTGTCGGGTCTGACGATGGCGGAACACTTCCGCGACCGGGAAAAGAAGGACGTCCTGCTCTTTATCGACAACATCTTCCGTTTTGTCCAGGCGGGCAGCGAGGTCTCGACCCTCCTGGGGCGGATGCCCTCCGCAGTGGGCTATCAGCCGACGCTGGCTGAGGAGATGGGAGAACTCGAGGAGAGGATCACCTCCACGAGGAACGGCTCCATCACCTCGGTGCAGGCGGTGTATGTGCCGGCTGACGACCTGACCGATCCGGCGCCGTCCACGACGTTCACCCATCTGGATGCGACCACGGTGCTGAGCCGCAAGATCGCGGAGCAGGGCCTTTACCCTGCCGTGGACCCGCTGGCGTCGACCTCCCGCATCCTGGAGGAGGACGTGGTGGGGGAGCGGCACTACCGCATCGCGCGGCAGGTGCAGGAGACGCTGCAGCATTACCAGGAGCTGCAGGATATCATCGCCATCCTGGGCATGGAGGAGCTTTCGGAGGAGGACCGTCTCGTGGTCTATCGCGCCAGAAAGGTGCAGAGATTCCTCTCGCAGCCGCTGCATGTGGCGGAGCGCTTTTCCGGCACCCCCGGCGTCTATGTGCCGCTCTCCGAAACGCTGCGCGGCTTTGAGGCCATCCTTGCGGGCGAGACAGACGACTATCCCGAGGCCGCCTTCTACAACGTGGGGACCATCGACGAGGCGGCGGAAAAGGCGCGGCGCCTGTCCGGGGAGGAAGAGAAGAAGTGAAGACCTTTTGGGCAAAGATACTGGAGGCCGATGACACCTTCTACGAGGGCCCCTGTGAGATGCTGATCATCCCCAGCTCGGACGGCCTGATCGGGGTCATGGCGGGCCACGCCAACATGATCACCGCGCTGGTGCCGGGAGAGATGACCTACCGGCTCCCGGGGGAGGAGAATAAAACGGCCGCCGTGGCAGGCGGGATGGTCAAGGTCGAGGCGGGCGAGGTCCTGGTGCTTGCTTCCTCCATCGAGCGGCCGGAGGAGATCGACGCGAACCGTGCAAGGCGGAGCGCCGACGCCGCGCGTGAGGCCCTTCTGCAGAAGCGGAGCATTCGCGAGTACCGGCTGGCGCAACTCGATCTGGCGCGGGCCGCGAACCGCATCCGCGTCAAAAAGAAGAGCCGTATTGGATAGGGAACTGGGATCAGGAGCTCTGGGATCAGGAGGCGCAGCAGCGCCTCCTGTTTTTGCCTGAAAAACGAGAAATAATTATTGAAAAACGATAAAAACTCGTTGACAAACAGAAAAAACAGAGTACAATAGCCTGCAGGGCGGGACCCGGAGGAAAGATGCCCCGCAGGCAGCTGCAGGCAACCTGCGCATGAGCTGTCTGAACGACAGTCTGCAGGTGGCTGATCGACCGAATCAGTAAAACTGGAGAGTCCGGCTGTGACTGGGTGCGGGGCAGCAGACTGCATGGCAGGATTTCTTTTGAAGAATTGAGCAATCAGCAGACAGTGCAGAAGAACGCAAGAGAAAGTAAAAGAGAGCTGAAGAGATGAACCAGGGAGTGATCACACTGAGGAAGGGCGAGGGACGGCTGCTGAAGGCCGGCGGCGCCTGGATCTTCGACAACGAGGTCGACGCGGTCTCCGGGGCCCCGCAGGACGGAGACATCGTCCAGGTAAGGGACTTCGACGGATATCCGATGGGGCAGGGCCTGTACAACAGCGCGTCGAAGATCCGCGTGCGGATGCTGACCCGGAGCGCAGACCGCGCGGTCGGCGAGGACTTCTGGCGCATGCGCCTTCAGAACGCATGGAACTACCGGAAGGACACGGTGGACACCTCCTCCTGCCGCGTCGTGTTCGGCGAGGCGGATTTCCTGCCCGGCCTGACGGTGGACAAGTACGAGGACGTGCTGGTCTTCGAGGCCCTTTCCCTCGGCATCGACCGGCAAAAGGAGATGCTGCTGGGCCTTTTGAAGGAGGTGCTCGCGGCGGACGGCGTCCGGATCCGGGGCGTGTTCGAGCGGAGCGATTCGCGCGAGCGCCGGAAGGAGGGGCTGGCGCCGGTCAAGGGCTTCCTCGGGGAGCCGTTCGACACGAATGTCGAGATCACCGAAAACGGCGTGAAGTACCTGGTGGACGTGAAGGACGGCCAGAAGACCGGCTTTTTCCTGGACCAGAAGTACAACCGGCTGGCCATCCAGCGGCTCTGCCGCGGAAGGCGCGTGCTGGACTGCTTTACCCACATGGGCACGTTTGCCCTGAACGCTGGTCTGGCGGGCGCGTCGGAGGTCCTGGGCCTGGACATCTCGGAATACGCCGTGGAGCAGGCGCGGGCCAATGCGGTCCGCAACGGCCTGGAGGAGACGGTGAAGTTCCGGGCCGCAGACGTGTTCGACGAGCTGCCCCGGCTCGAGGCGGCTGGGGAGAGGTATGACGTCGTGATCCTGGATCCGCCGGCCTTCACCAAGTCTCGTGCCACTGTGAAGAGCGCGGAGAAGGGCTACCGCGAGATCAACCGCAAGGGGCTCGCGCTCGTCCGGGACGGAGGGTATCTGGCGACCTGCTCGTGCAGCCACTTCATGGACGCGGAGAACTTCGCGCGCGTGATCGCGCAGGCGGCCCGCAGCGCCCACCGGCGCCTCAGGCAGGTCGAATACCGCACGCAGGCCCCGGACCATCCCGTCCTGTGGGCCGCGGACGAGTCCTTTTACCTGAAGTTCTACATCTTCCAGGTGTGTGAAGAAAAGTGAGGCGCGCGGCTGTCTAAGTCCGGACGCTGGAGAAGAACAAGCCGCGGGAAACGCGGATGGAAGGAAGTTCATATGAAGCAGGGAAAGTTTTCACGCAGGCTCAAGGCCATCATCATCGGCATCGTCGTGGTCTGCATCATCGTGTATGCCTGGGTCATCCCGGACCTTGGGCTGGGCATCGCGCGAGCCAACCCGGAGTACGCCGCGGCCTACTGGCCCTGGGTCATCTTCGTGTCGCTCACGGCCGTGCCCATCGCGGCCGCCTGCGTCCTGGCCTACCGCATTGCGGACGATATCGGAAAGGACAAGTCCTTCACGGAAGTCAACGCGAAGCGCCTTTCGGTCATCTCCACGCTGGCCGCGGTGGACGGGGCTTATTTCTGGGTCGGGAATCTCGTGATGTGCTTCCTGAACTGGAGCCATCCCGGCGTGTTCCTGTTCTGTCACTTCTTCGTGTTCCTGGCCGCGGCCCTGTCCGTGGCGTTTGCCGCGCTGGCACATCTGACACACAAGGCGGCGGGAATGGAAGAAGAGCAGGAACTCACGATTTAGGAGGCGCGCCATGATACAGATCAATCTGGACGTCATGCTGGCGCGTCGGAAGATGAGCGTGACCGAGCTCTCCGAGCGCATCGGGATCACGCTGGCCAACGTATCCATTCTCAAGAACGGTCACGCCAAGGCGGTCAAGATGGAGACCCTGAATGCCATCTGCCGGGCCCTGTCCTGTCAGCCCGGCGATATTCTGGAATACATTCCTGACAAGGAGGACATGCAGTGAACGAGAACGATATGACGCAGGCGGGAACTCCCGCGGCCGGCGCGCCCGGCGCGGCGCCCCAGGGAGCTCCGCAGCCCCGCTTTGATATCTATACCGGCCGTCCCCTGCCGCAGGCCGGACAGGCCGTCTCCGGCGCAGTGTCCGCGGCAGCGCCCGGCGCGGCTCCGCAGGGACCGGCGCAGACCGCCCCGCAGGGCGCCCGCTTCGACATTTACACCGGTCAGCCCCTGCCGCAGGCCGGACAGGCCGCTCCCGGCGCGGGTCCGAACGGCGTCCCGAATGCGGGGGCCCGGGGAGCGTATCCCGGAGGCCCCGTCATCGCGGGACAGTACAACGCCGCGCCCGCAGGGCCGCGCCCGTCCGCGCCGGATCCCGTGACGGAGGAAAACCGTCCCGCCCTGCGGAAACTGGTGCCCCTGGCCGCGATCTTCTCCGTCGTGACCCTGATCTGCCTCTACCACAACGGACGCGGCATCTTTGTCCTGCCCTGGGCCCTGGTCACGGTGGTCCTGTCCCTGAAGGCCGCGCAGGTCCTCGAGCGGCCGGTCTCGCGCTGGAACGTTTTCTGGCTGGCGGGAATCCTTCTCCTGTCGGTGAGCAACATCTGGACGAACCGAGATTTCATCGTCGGCATGAACTGGATCGGCATCACCGTTCTGGGAACGATGTACATCCTTGACCTGTGGAGAGACATGGGCGCCTTCCGGCCCGTCCGCACGCTGGGCATGGGTATCATGCTGTGGCTCGAGGGCATCGTGTGCATGACCGTTCCCTTCCGGCTTAAGGAAAGGGGCGTTCAGGCGGAGGAGAAGAAGCGCCTGCCCTGGCGCAGCATCGGCATCGGCGCAGCCGCGTTCTTCGTCTGCATCCCCCTGCTCTGGATCGTGTGCAGCCTGCTGGCAAGCGCGGACGTGATCTTCGAGCGCGTGATGGACAGCATCCTGAAGATCCCGGAGTGGCTCCATCTGGACGAGCGCATCGTGATCTACGCGATCTGGCTGATCGTCGGCTTCTTCCTGTTCTTCTGCCTGCACTGCTCCGGCCTGCGCCGCAGCCGGATCGCGGAGCGGGAGAGGACCGCGAGTGTGGAGCCCCTGGCCGCCGTGGTGGGCCTGACCATGTTCTCCATCTTTTACGGCATCTTCTGCGTCATTCAGATCGTCTACCTGTTTGCCGGCGGCAAGCTGGGCCTGCCCGAGGGCGTGACCTTTGCTTCCTACGCGCGGGAGGGCTTTTTCCAGCTCCTCTTCGTGGCTGTCCTCAACCTGATCGCGGTCCTGGCTGTCACGTCGATCTTCCGCGAGAGCAGACTCCTCAAGGGACTGCTCACGTTTATCTGCCTCTGCACCTACGTGATGATCGCCTCGGCGCTGATGCGCATGATCCTCTACGTGCAGGCGTACTCCCTCTCGTTTGAGCGTGTCCTGGTGCTCTGGTTCCTGCCGTGCCTGGTCCTGCTGGTCACGGGGGCTCTCGTCAGCCTGTACCGGCCGAAGATGCGCCTGATGCGTTTCTTTACGGTGGTCATGCTTCTGGGCTGGCTGGTGTTCGCCTTCGGCCGTCCCGACGCCCTGATCGCGCGCTACAACCTTTCCGGGCACAGTGCGCGCGTGGACTACGACTACCTGGCGCGTCAGCTGTCCACGGATGCGGCCCCGGTGGTCCTGGAACACGCAGATGAGCTTCCCGAGCACAGCCGGAAGCGCCTCATGGAGCGCATCGACCGCGCCGCGGACGACATGGACCTCCGCACCTTCAACCTCTCGGTCTGGCAGGCGCAGCGCGCCGCGAACAAGGTCCGGGGAGGACAGAACTGATCCCGTCCCGGGGAGGATAGAACGGATCCCGTCAACTTCATACGAAACACCCCTTTCGGGGCCCGAAGCGTCCGCCATGCGGGCGCTTTTTTCGGTGTGGATTCGGGCCATCCGAAAGACTTTTTGGTGCGGTGGATTTCGGGTCCGCGGGAAAGGCGTTTTCCGCGCCCGCGGCCGGCCAAAAGAACGCCGTGCACATCAACGCAGGTTTTTGGCGATCGGACGAAAGAAAGATTGCTATTTGCGCCCGGTCTGTGGTATCATATTTCAGTTCGCGGGTTTTTGCGAGCCGCCCGGAAGCGGCGCGTTCTGACCGCGCTCAAATGGGAAAAACGGGGAGAAACTACATGAAACGACGCCTGGGAGACCGCAAGGACGGCACCTATCTGAAAAACATCGATTCGATGCACACCATCATGCCCCTGATGTATCCCAACCGGTGTGACAACGAGGCCTTCATTTCGGAGAGGATCGATTTGACCAACATCAACGCATACCTGGAAAAGAAGAACGCCGGCAACCCGGAGTATCCGTACAACCTCTTCCAGATCATGGTCACGGCGATGTTGAAGGTCATCACGCTGCGTCCGAAGATGAACCGCTTCATCGCAGACCAGAGCATTTACCAGAGAAACGAGGTCTCCGCGGCCTTCACGGTCAAGAAGATCTTTTCGGACGAGGGCGGCGAGGCCCTGGCCTTTATCCACGCGAAGGAGACGGACACCATCGACACGATCCATGACGAGATCTTCCGTCAGGTGTCGCTGTGCCGCAGCGAGGAAAAGGATCCCTCGACCGCGGCCATGGACGTGATCCAGAAGACGCCCCGGACCCTGCTTAAGACGGTCGGCGCGGCCGCGCGTTTCCTGGACCGCCACGGCTGGATGCCGAAATCCGTCATCGCGACGGACCCGTATTACGCGTCGGTGGTCCTGACGAACCTGGGCTCCATCAAGCTCCACGCCGGCTATCATCACCTGACGAACTGGGGGACGAACTCGGTCTTCTGCGCGATCGGAGAGCGGAAACTGCGCCGCTTCGACAACGAGGACGGCACCAGCGAGATGAAGGACAGCCTGGACCTCGGCCTGACCATCGACGAGCGCATCGCGGACGGCTACTATTACTCCAAGACCGTGCGGCTGCTGCGGACCCTGCTCGAGAACCCGGAGCTGCTCGACGCCCCGCTCGGAGAGAAGGTGGAGTACTGACATGAAGGAAGTGCTGCGCGCCGTCAAATTCACGCTGATCTCCCTCAGCGCGGGTCTGATCGAGATCGGCGCCTTCGCTCTGCTCAACGAGACGCTGCATCTGCCGTACTGGGTCAGCTACATCATCGCCCTGGTGCTTTCGGTGCTCTGGAACTTCACGCTCAACCGGAAGTACACGTTCAGATCCGCGGCCAACGTGCCGGTGGCCATGCTCAAGGTGGCGGCCTTCTACGCGGTGTTTACGCCGCTGTCGGGCTGGCTCGAGCACTGGTATACGACCCGCCTGGGCTGGAACGAATACGTGGCGACCATTCTCAACATGCTGCTGAACTTTGTGCTGGAGTTCCTGTATCAGCGCTTCTTCGTCTTCGGAAAATCGATCGACACGAACGAAGCGGCTCAGAAAGAAAAAGAGTGACGGGAGAGGCATTTCGGGCCGCCCGGAGGGACCGGCGCCTTTCTGACAGCCGGAATAAATCAAATCAAGACACGGGGGAAACGAGACATGGAACAGGAAATGACGGCCGGCGCGGCGCCGCGGATCACCGCGAAGACGCCCTGGGCGGAGCACACCGGCGATATCCCGCTGCATCTGGACTACTTTGAAGGCTCGATGTTCGACAAGATCGCGGAGGTTGCGGAGCGCTATCCGAACAACGTCGCGTTCGATTTCATGGGCCGCTCCACGACCTATCGCGAGCTGGTGCGCGAGGTCGAGAAGTGCGCGAAGGCCTTGAAGACCATCGGCGTGCGCGAGAACGACAAGGTCACGATCGCAATGCCCAACTGTCCGCAGGCCATCTTCATGTTCTACGCGGTCAACCTGGTGGGCGGCATCGCCAACATGATCCACCCGCTCTCCGCGGAGAAGGAGATCGAATTCTATCTGAACGAGTCCGAGTCGGTCACGGCCATCACCCTGGACCAGTTCTATCACAAGTTCGAGCGGATCCGTGAGAACACCAAGGTCGTCAACATCATCATCGCGTCGATCCGGGATGCCCTGTCCCAGCCGATCCGCGCGGGCTATATGCTCACGGAGGGCCGCAAGATCCAGAAGATCCCGAAGGAGGCCCCGGTCATCCGCTGGCGCGAGTTCATGATGCTCTCGCACCACTGCTTCTATAACTACAAGGTCAAACGCGCCTCGGACGATCCCGCTGTCATCCTGTATTCCGGCGGGACCACCGGCACCACGAAGGGCATCGTCCTGACGAATAAAAACTTCAACGCCCTGTCCCAGCAGATCGTCGCGACCAACCCGATGTACCGCATCGGAGACAAAATGCTCTCCGCCATGCCGCTGTTCCACGGCTTCGGCCTGGGCGTCTGCATCCATTCGATGCTGGCGCAGGGCGGCCGCTGCATCCTGGTGCCGCGCTTTACCGCGAAGAGCTACGCGAAGCTGATCACGAAGTACCGCTGCAACTTCATCGCCGGCGTGCCCACCCTGTACGAGGCGCTGCTGCGTCTGGACAGCATGAACGGCGCGGATCTGTCCTGCCTCAAGGGCGTGTTCTCGGGCGGCGACAGCCTCTCCGTGGAGCTCAAGAAGAAGCTCGACAAGTTCCTGTACGACCACAGGGCCACGATCCAGGTCCGCGAGGGCTACGGCACCACGGAGACGGTCACGGCCTGCTGCCTGACCCCGCCCACCATGTTCAAGGAGGGCTCCATCGGCGTGCCGTTCCCGGATACTTACATCAAGATCGTGGAGCCCGGGACCGAGAACGAGATGCCTTACGGCGAGGAGGGCGAGATCCTGCTGGCCGGGCCCACCGTCATGAAGGAGTACATGAAGCATCCCGAGGAGACCGCGAAGACCCTGGTGCACCACGCAGACGGCCTGACCTGGGTCTGCACCGGAGACCTGGGCACCATGGACGACGAGGGCTTCATCTACTTCCGCGGCCGCGCAAAGCGCATGATCATCTCGTCCGGCTACAATATCTATC